>DATKMY010000156.1:0-3584 GCA_035541655.1 Casimicrobiaceae bacterium
TTGCGAACCCCGTATACAAGGATTCGATCGTGATGCCCAATCCGGCGTCGTCGGGGACCGGGTACCAGGCAGTCTACGCGTGGATACAGCTGATGGGCGAGCAAAAGGCCTGGGAGTTCATGGACAAGCTCCATCAGAACATCGCCGTCTACACCCACTCGGGATCGGCGCCGTGCGTCCAGGCGGCGAAGGGTGAGCGCGTGATCGGCATCGGCTTCGACATGCGCGGGGCCAAGGAGAAGACCGGGGGCGCCCCGATCGACATCATCATGGCGAAGGAAGGCGCGCCGTGGGACATGGAAGCGACCGCGATCGTCAAGGGGACGAAGAATCTCGACGCCGCGAAGAAGCTCGCCGACTTCGCGGCAAGCAAGCCCGCCTACGAGCTCTACGGCAAGTACTACGCGATCCTCGGCTACCCCGGGATCAACGCCGCCCCGCCGAACTACCCGCCGAGCGCGGACGCGGCGATGGTCAATATCGACCTCGCGAAGATGGGTCAGGAGCGCGCTCGAATCCTCGCCGAGTGGACCAAGCGCTACGACAGCAAGTCCGCGCCGAAATAGCGCTCGCTTGCGTCCCTTGACGAGCGGGTCCCGCCTCGGCTCCGCGGAGCGAGGCGGGAACATTCATGCCCGTGCAGACGCGGGCAATCGAACGCTGATGTGACCGCCGCCGGCCGAATCCGATCTGGCGCGTCGGCGTTGGGCCGCAACGAGCCATGTCCCTGCGGCAGCGGACGGCGCTACAAGGAGTGCTGCGGCACACTCTCGGTGCCGCCCTCCGCGTCGCCTTCGTCGGAGGTCGCGGTGCAGCTGGCCGCGGCGCTGAGACATCAGCTCGATGCGGAATTCGACGACGCCCGAACGCTCTATCGAAAGGTGCTCGCGACATCCCCGATCAATGTCGATGCATTGAACATGCTCGCAATGGTCGAGTTCAATCTCGGGAACCTGGATGCATCGCTCGCGCTCGCCGACGAAGCGATCCGCCTCGCACCGGCTTCCTCGGAGATCCGGCAGAACCATGCGTTCGTCCACGCGGCGTCCGAGATCCGGGGATTCCGCAATGCGGTCTTCGACCCGGCAATCGACGCGTATCCGGCGGGCCACCCGCAGCCGCTCGTCCACATCTACCAGGTTGCCGGCAACCCCGCCGGCGGGACGGAATGGCATTGCGTCGAGCTCGCACGCAGACTGCGGCCCTATGCTCGCGTGGTCGTGTGGACGAATATCCGCGAGCTTTCGGGCATTCTGCGCTCCGAATGCGACATTCGCGTCGTCGATCCGGAGCGCGGCGAATTTCCGAATGAAGGGACGCTGCTGGTCGCAGGCTCGTACCATCGTATCGGCGATTGGTACGCGAACGCGCGTTTCCGTCGTGTCGTGCTTCTCTGCAACGTCGTCCTGCCTGCGTTTGCGCTGCGCAGCCTGCGCCAGCTGTGTCTGCCGGGCAAACCCAAGGTCGAGCTCCTCTACGCCTCCGATTGGATGAAGATGACGACCGGGCTTCCGGGACTGTTCGAACCTTCGCCGATCGATACCGACCGGTTCAGTCCACCGGCCGATTCGACGGGGCGCCCCTCGGCAGCGTTGCGTTCGCCGAGTGCCGCCAGACCGGGATCGGGCGGCAAGCCGTCGACCTTCGTCGTCGGCAGGATCAGTCGCGACGAACCAATGAAGTTCCACGTCGATGCCGCGCCGTTCTACGAGACCCTCGCCGCCGAAGGGGTCGCCGTGCGCCTGATGGGTGCGACGGCAACGCTCGGCGCTGCGCTCTCCGCACGCGACGGAATCGAGATTTTTCCGGAGAACGCCGTTCCCGCGAATGAGTTCCTGCAAGGGCTCGATTGCTTCACCTATCGCACGAATCCGTCGTGGTTCGAGGCCTGGGGCCGCGTCGTGCTCGAGGCGATGGCAACGGGGTTGGCGGTCGTCGTGCACGCGAACGGCGGCTACGCACAGATCATCGAGCAAGGCGTCAACGGCTATCTCTTCCACCGCGACGAGGAAGCGCTCGGCCACATCCGGGCGCTTCGCGCGAGCGCCGAACTCCGAGAGCGCGTCGGGCGCAATGCGCGCGAGACGGTACTCGACCTCTGCTCCGAGCGCGGCTTCGAGCGGCATCTCCGGTTCTATCTGCACTGAGCGGCGAGTCCCGCGCAATTCCACCGAGAATGACCAACGATTCCTCGATCACGGTGACAACGCCGTACCTCCGCATCGAGCGGCTGACCAAGCAGTTCGGCGCGTTCACCGCGCTCAAGGACATCTCGCTCGAAATCCTCCCGCGCGAGTTCGTCTGCTTTCTCGGCCCGTCGGGCTGCGGCAAGACGACTCTGCTGCGCTGCATCGCCGGCCTCGACACCCAGACCTCGGGACGGATATTCCAGGGCGAGAAGGAGATCTCCACGCTGCCGGCATCGAGGCGAGACTTCGGCATCGTCTTCCAGTCCTACGCGCTGTTTCCGAACCTGACGGTCGCGGCGAACGTCGGCTACGGCCTGGTGAGCCGGGGAATGCCGAAGGTGGAGATTCGCACGCGCGTCGACGAGCTGCTGCGCCTCGTCGGCTTGCCGGATGCGGGCCGCAAGTTTCCCGCGCAGCTCTCCGGCGGGCAGCAGCAGCGCGTGGCGGTCGCACGCGCGATGGCGCTCTCGCCGGGGCTGCTGCTCCTCGATGAGCCTCTTTCCGCGCTCGACGCGCGCGTCCGCGCCCATCTGCGGATCGAGATTCGCCGCCTGCATCAGCGCCTCGGCGTGACGACGATCATGGTCACGCACGATCAGGAAGAGGCGCTGACGATGGCCGATCGCATCGTCGTGATGAACCAGGGCGTGATCGAGCAGACGGGAACGCCGACCGAGGTCTATCGGCGCCCGAATACGGCGTTCGTCGCCGACTTCGTCGGGCACACGAATTTCCTGCAGGCAGTGGTTACCGGCCCGAGGCAGGTGCGCTTCGGCAAGATCGACCTCGACTGCGACCTCGACGTCCGTCCCGGCGTGGGCCACGACGTCACCCTGGCGATCCGGCCCGAAGACGTGGTGGTGCGCAACGTCGTCGCGTCGATGCGCAACATGTTTCGCACGCGGGTGGCCGAGATCGAGTTCCTCGGGTCGTTCTGCCGCGTCGGCCTGACGATCAACGGCGCAAGCGACGGGGCTCCGGTGCTCGTCGCGGATTTCTCGATCAACGTCGTGCGGGATCTCGCGATCGAAGCGGGCAAGGAGATCCCGATCGCGTTGCCACCCGAGCGGATCCGCGTCTTTCCGCGCGCGCCGACGAAGCCGTGATCGCCCTCCGCGCCGTCCCGATGCGCGCCGCGCGACAATGAGCCCCGCCACCTCGGCAGCGTCGACGGCGACAACCATGTCCGCGCCGGTCGCGCGCCGCCGGCTCGATCGCGACGACATCTTGATGCGGGCCGGCGTCTGCCTGTTGATCGCATGGCTGGGCGTGATGCTCGTCCTGCCGCTCGCGACGCTGCTCGAGAAGAGCTTCCAGGACCAGGACGGCAGGTTCGTCGGCTTCGCGAACTACCTCCACTACTTCTCGACGCCTTCCTTGTTCTACTCGGTCTGG
>DATKMY010000157.1:0-11720 GCA_035541655.1 Casimicrobiaceae bacterium
GCGAGATTGAAACCCGTGGTGATGCCGACGTCCCACGTGAGATCGAAGTCCGTCACGCCGGTCAGCGCGATTCCGCCCTCGCGCCAAGTCGTCGGAATGATCGACGTCTCGACGAAGTTGCGCGTGACGCCGAAGTACTGCGTCGGCTCGTGCGCCGTGTTGAGAAGACCGGACGGGATCAGGAACAGGCCCACCCGTCCCGCGAGCTGCGGCGTGAACGAGCGCTCGACGTAGAACTGCTCGACCTCGCTTTCACCCTGGTCGTCGGCGGAGGTGACCGCATGCTCCCACTCGAACTCCGACACGAAGCGAGTGCGCTCGTCGAATCGATAGCCGAGTCCGATGACCGCGCGGGCGAGGTCGGCCTGAGTTTGCGACTTGTTCCGCGGGTAGTTCTCGTAGTTGACCTCGCCGTAGCCGAAGATCGTCGCGCCCGGAGTGTTGCTACCTCCCGAGAAGGGATTTCCCGGGGCCATCGCGTACGGGAGCGGCGTCGCGGCGCCGCTGTCGTTGGCGGCGGCCGCGCTCGTCGTTGCCTTCGGTTGCGCAGCCGCGGGCGCGGTTGCAGCGGTGGTAGTCGTCGCAGGCGGTGCCGCTGCGGTTGCGGTTGTCGCAGCCGCGGGCGCAGTCGTTGCGGCCGCGTCGCGCTGCGCCTTCAACTCGCGCAGCTCGGCCTTCAGCGCCTCGAGCTCGGCCGACAGCTTTTCGACGCGCGCGGCGAGCGCGGCTTCGTCGGCGCGTGCGGGGCCGCCGGGCGCGAGCGTTGCGAGCGCGACGAGAGTGCAGAGGAGTGTGCGCATGGTGGGATCTTCTGTCAGGGTTTGTAGCCGTCGGTGAGCGTGCCGAGGAACTCGACGACGAGATCGATTTCGTCGGCCGTCAGCGCGGGCGTCCCGCCCGGCTTGCGGTTGTAGGGCACTTCGGTCGTGTTGACGTTGGCCCGATACTGCGGTGGCAGATCGTCGAACTTGCTGACGCTGCCGTCGGCGTTCGGCGGATACCACTCCTCGGGATTCGTGTCGCGACGCACGTAGAAGCCGACGACCTCCCGCAGCGTCTTGAAGCGCCCGTTGTGGAAGTAGGGGGCGGTCACTGCGACGTTGCGCAGCGTCGGCACCTTGAACCCGCCGCAGAGATCCGTGCGATCGGCGAGGTCGGTCCGAAACGGTCCGCACAGGCCGAGGTCGAAGTACGTGGCGTCGGCGTTCGCGGGAATCGCCGGATTGCGGGGTACGCCGATCTTGTCGTAGGTGAAGTCGGTGAACAGCGGCGGCGAGCCGTCGGCGCCGCGACCGCTCGGATGGCACGCCGCACAATTCCCCTTCTGTGGATCGTTGAAGAGCGCGAGGCCCTGGAGCTCGCGACCCGTGAGGTTGACGCGTCCGGCGAGGAAGAGGTCGTACTTGCTGTCGAAGGAATGGAACTCGGGGCCTTCCTTCTGGTATTGCGCGAGCGCAAAGCGCATGCGGTCGAAGGCCGCGTCGGGGGTGTCGAGAATGCCGGCGCCGAAAACGCGGCGGAACTCTTCGACGTAGGTCGCGGAGCGCAGCTTCGCGACGACGTTCTCGGCAGTCACGTTCGCCATCTCGTGGGCGGCGAGGAACGGACGCTCGGCCTGATCGACGAGGGAGGCCGCGCGCCCGTCGCGGTCGAACCCGCCGGTGGGCGTCCGTTCGGAGTCGAAGGAGAACGCGGGCGTGAGATTCAGATAGCGCAGCGACGGTGCATTGCGAAACCCGGGAACGTCGAGCGCGGCACCGCCCGCCGGGACGACAGCGTCGGGGTTTCCGGTCGCATGCGCCTGCGCGGGATCGTGGCACGTCGCGCACGACATCCGACCCGATGCCGACAGGCTCGCGTCGCCGAAGATCTTCTCGCCGAGCGCTGCAGCCGCAGAGAGCCCCGAGGCGGGCGGGCTCGTGCTCCCACCGCCATCACCGTCGCCGCAAGAGGCGAGCGCGAGCGCGAGGACCGCGGCGGCGAGGCGTCTTGCGATGGGCAGCGCCCCCCGCCACGTCGAGTTGTTGTCGTTCAGCAGTCGTTCGCCTTCCGTCATGTCCAGTCATCGATCTCTCGCCGGAACGACTCCGGCGCGTGAACGACGCTGGCTGGCGGGCGAACGGGACTCGATCCCGCGGAGGATCGCGTCTTGTGCCGGCGGGCTGGCGGCTGTTGCGTTGTTGCGCGGTGCGCCTTCTTCGAGCGCCGCGCCTGTTCTGTCTCGTTCTGTGGGGTTCGCTACTTCGTGAGGATCAGCTTGCCGAAACGGGTTTCGCGCAGAAAGTACAGCGTGTCGTTGTGGAGGATCGCGAGCTGCGACGCTCCGGCGAGCAGAGCGTCGCTGCGAACGACGCGCGGGAACGCACCCACGCTCTCGCGCTCGGGCGGCGGCCGATCGCGGTGCGCGGCGCAACCGACCGGCGGCTGCAGGCGCTCATCCTTCGCCATGCATCTGCGACTGCTGGTAGTTCTCGATTCCGACCTTCTCGATCAGCTCGAGCTGCGTCTCGAGCCAGTCGATGTGGTGCTCCTCGGATGCCATGATCGAACGAAAGAGATCGCGGCTCACGTAGTCGCCGCAGGCCTCGCAATCTGCGATTGCCGCCTTCAGCACCGGGTGCGCGACGAGCTCGAGCTTGAGATCGCAGCCGAGCGCCTCCTTCACTCCCTCGCCGACGAGCAGCTTGTGCAGGTCCTGGAGGTTCGGCAGTCCCTCGAGGAAGAGGATCCGCTCGACCAGCGCTTCGGCATGCTTCATCTCGTCGATCGACGCCTTGCGCTCCGCGTCGCCGAGGCGCCGCAGTCCCCAGTGCTCGAACATCTTCGCGTGGACGAAGTACTGGTCGATCGCGGTGAGCTCGTTGGTGAGGGCCTCGTTCAGGCGCTTCACAACCTTTGGGTTGCCCTTCATGCGACGGTCTCCGGAACAGGCGACGTGCAAGCGGCTGCGCCGCCTGCGAGCGCGGCGACCGTTTCCTGCACGAGCGCGATCGCGCACGTCGTGCAGCGCCCGCAGCCGAGGCCCACGCCGAGCCCGTGCGCGAGGTCGTCGGTCGACCGGGCGCCTTCCTCGGCAGCCTGGACGATCTGGCGGTCGGTGATCGCGTTACAGATACAGATGTACATGACAGCACTGGTGTCGGCCCCGGCGGAGCCGAGCCTCTGGAAAGAAATCGTACCACCGCTCAAACGCAAACGCAAATCATTCCTATTTACACGGCCGAGAAGTGCTGCTACGCTTCGGCCCAATGAGACATGAGGCGTTTGCTGCGGCCTTGCCGATCGAAAGCCGGCCCGGCCCGCATTCGTTCGAGGAGC
Organism: Casimicrobiaceae bacterium; assembly: GCA_035541655.1. GTDB lineage: Bacteria > Pseudomonadota > Gammaproteobacteria > Burkholderiales > Casimicrobiaceae > CAIWHR01. Next base: position 3,319 of record DATKMY010000157.1, read on the forward strand.
CGATGATCGAGACCTTGTCGACGTGCCGCGGCGGAAGCCTGCGGAGATTCGCGTGGCGCGCGTTCGCCGCCGCGACGGCGCTCGCCGCGCTGCCCGGGCTGGCGCTCGAAATGCCCATCGGGAAGCCGCAGCGGCAGGCGGGGATGGAGATCGCCGCCGTCTACCTGCAGCCGGTGCCGATGGAGCCCGCGGGGATGATGCGCGCGGTCGCGGACTCCGACATCCACCTCGAGGCCGACATCCACGCGCAAAGCGACAACGCCAACGGCTTTCCCGACGGGTCGTGGGTGCCCTACCTCGGAATCAAGTACGAGATCACGAAACTCGGCAGCGCGCAGAAGCTGACGGGCGATCTGATGCCGATGGTCGCGAGCGACGGCCCGCACTACGGCGACAACGTGAAGCTGATGGGCCCCGGCAAGTACAAGCTTCGCCTCGCGATCGAGCCACCCGGCGCGTCCGCGCATGCGCATTTCGGCCGCCACACCGACAAGGAGACGGGCGTGGGACCCTGGTTCAAGCCGTTCGCCGTCGAATACGAGTTCACCTATGCAGGAATCGGGAAGAAGGGCGGCTACTAATCGCCGCAGCGTGAATTATTGACACCAATCAAGCGAAGGTCACCTGGACCATGCGTACCCTGCTGATTGCAGCTCTGTTCGCTCTCGGGCCCGCGGTCGCGGGCGCCGATGAGATGCCCGTCTACAAGCTCGTCGCGAAGGACGGCGTCTTCGACCCCGTGACGCTCGAGGTTGCCGCGGGCAAGAAGTTCAAGATCGAGATCAGCAACGAGGGCAAAGGGCCGATGGAGTTCGAGAGCAAGGACCTCAAGCAGGAGAAGGTGCTCGCGCCCGGCGCGAAATCCTCGGTTGTCGTCAACGGGCTGAAGCCCGGCACGTACACGTTCTTCGACGAGTACAAGCCCGACGCGCTGAAAGGCAAGATCGTCGCGAAGTGACGGGCAGCGCGCCGCTTCGAGATCCGACCCCCGCACCAATGCCACGCTCCAAAAACGGCTGACGCTGCCATGGGCAACGCCCTGTTCATCGTCTGGCGCGAATCCACCGAAGCGATGCTGGTGGTCGGCATCCTCTACGCGTGGCTTGCCAAGCATCCCGACGTGCGCCGCGGGATGCGCTTCCTCTGGGGTGGCGTGGCCGTTGGCGTGGGGCTCGCGCTGGCGCTCGCCGCCGTAATGCTCGGCCTGTCGCGGATCCTCTCCGACCAGGCGCTCGAATACTTCCAGCTCGCGATGATGCTCGTCGCCTCGGGGCTGATCGTGCAGATGGTGTTTTGGATGCGCCGGCACGGACGCACGTTGAAGCGCGAGCTCGAGAACGACATGCAGAAGAGCGCGGCAGCGGCCAACTGGTGGGGCCTCCTGGTCGTCGTCGCGCTCGCCGTCGGCCGCGAAAGCGCGGAGACCGTCGTGTTCCTGTACGGACTGGGCGCGCAGAACGAAGGCGTCGGACGCTTTCTCATGGTGCTCGTCCTAGGCCTGGGGGCCGCGTTCGCGACGTTCTGGCTGCTGCAGAAGGGCGGCAAGGTGCTCTCGTGGCGGACGTTCTTCCGCGTGAGCGAGATCTTGCTGCTGCTGCTCGCCGGCGGCCTTCTCGTATCCGCGATCGACAAGATGATCGCGCTCGACGTCGTTCCCGCGCTCGTCGACCCGGCGTGGGATACGTCGGCGCTGCTCGACGATTCGGGACGCATCGGCGGACTGGTCGCCTCGCTCACCGGCTACCGCGCCCGGCCGGCGCTGCTGCCGCTGATCGTGCTCGCCGTCTATTGGGCGGCGATGGTGGCGTTCCTGCGTCGCGGTTCGCGCTGAGAAGCGCCGCTTGAGTCTCGTGTGATCGACGCCACCGCGCCCGCGTCGACGCGAACCCGCGCGGCCGGCCATGTCTCGCCGCTCGCCGCCCGGCTCGCCGCGCTGGGCGACTGGATGCAGCGCCATCCAAGACCGATCCAGGCGATCCAGTGGTGCGTCGTCGGAGCATATGCGCTGCTCGTCGTCGTGCCCGCGTTCCTGCCGCTGCCTGGCGACGATGCGCATTGGCACGACAATCTCGTCGTTCTCGCGCAGTGGCTGTTCTGGGGGATCTGGTGGCCGTTCGTCATCGCGTCGATGCTCGTGTTCGGGCGCGCGTGGTGCGGCGTGTTCTGCCCCGAAGGAACGCTCACCGAAGCCGCGAGCCGGATTGGACGGGGCAGGGCGGTTCCGCGCTGGATGAAGTGGGGCGGCTGGCCGTTCGTCGCGTTCGCGCTTACCACGATCTACGGCCAGCTCGTCAGCGTCTATCAATACGCGACGGCGACGCTGCTCGTCCTCGGCGGCTCGACGCTCGCGGCGATCTGCGTGGGCTTCGTCTACGGGCGAGGGAAGCGCGTCTGGTGCCGCCACCTGTGTCCGGTCAACGGCGTGTTCGCCGCGCTGGCGCGGCTCTCGCCGCTCCACTACCGCGTCGACGCGAACGCGTGGGTGGCGAACGCTGGGCGGATCCGCGCGCATCCCGTCAATTGCGCGCCGCTCGTGCGGATCCGGCGAATGACGGGGCCTTCCGAATGCCATATGTGCGGCCGCTGCAGCGGGCTCCATGGCGCGATCAGCCTCGCGGCGCGTCCGGTCGACGACGAGGTGGCGCGACTCACTCCGCAGTCGGCGCGCCCCTGGGACGCCGCGCTGATCGTGTTCGGGATGATCGGTCTCGCGGTCGGTGCGTTCGAGTGGAGCGCAACGCCGGCGTTCGTCGCGTTGCGTACGGCGGTGGTGGCCTTCGTCGCAGACTCCGGGCCCGCGTGGCTCCTCGCGGACAACGCGCCGTGGTGGCTGCTCACGAACTACCCGGCTGTGCACGATGTGTTCGCCTGGCTCGACGGGCTGCTCATTGTCGCGTGGATCGCCTGCACCGCGCTCGTCGTCGGCGGCTGGGCGAGCGCGTGGCTCTGGGTCGCCGGGCGCTTCGCCCCGGGGCGCGCCGTCGCCAACGCGATCGCGCTCGCCCATGCGCTCACGCCGCTCGCCGCCGCGGGATTGTTCGTCGGCCTGACCGGCCTGACGGCTGCGCTCGCGCATGCCGAGGGCTTTCGCCTCCAGTGGCTGCCGGCCGCACGCGCGGCGCTGCTGGCGCTCGGCGCCGCGTGGGCGCTGCGGCTCGCCTGGCGCCAGTTGCGGCCGCGGGTCGCCGGCACGGCGTACGCGCTCGCGCTCTCGGCGTTCGCGCTCGCTCTCGCCGGGATTCTCGCGGCGTGGGTTCCGTTCGTGTTCCGGGCGAGCTGAGGAGCGACGTCGCCATTGATTGTCAATGCTGTTGACAATCCTCGGCGCTTGACACGCCGGCCTCCGAAAAGGCAGGTTCCTCCGATCGTGAACATCGCGAGCATCCTCGCGCGGCCCGGCGCCGCCCATCCCGACACGGTCGCCGTCGCGGTCGGCGCCACCGGCGTCTGGACGTACCGCGCGTTCGCGGCAGGCGTGGCACGGCTCGCCCACGCTCTGCGGAGCCGCTCCGGGCTCGCCCCTGGTGCCCGGGTCGCGCTCGCGATGCGCAACTGTCCTGAATTCCTGCTCGTGCTGTTCGCGGCGTGGCATGCGGGCCTCGCGGCTGTGCCCCTGAACTTCCGCCTGCACCGGCAGGAGTTCCGCTACATCGTCGACAACGCCGGTGTCGAACTTCTGTTCGTAACGCCCGACCTCGCGTCGACGCTCGCCGGCCTCGACGATGAAGTCGAGACGCTGCGCTCGATCGTATGCACAGAGGACGAGTCCTTCGCCGAGCTCGTCGGCGGCGCGGACGCGATGCCCTGTGCTGAGACCCGTCCCGACGATCCCGCGTGGATCTTCTACACGAGCGGCACGACGGGACGCCCCAAGGGCGCGACACTGACGCATCGCAATCTCGCGTTCATGACGCAGGCGTACTACGCCGACGTCGACGCAATCGCTCCGGGCGACGCAATGCTCCATCCGGCGGCGCTGTCGCACGGCGCGGGGCTCTATTCGCTGCCGAGCATCGCGCAGGGCGGCCGGCAGGTGATCTGCGAGGAGGCGTCGTTCGATCCCGGCGAGGTGCTGCGGCTCGTTGCCGCGCATCGGAACGTGTCGCTGTTCGGCGCGCCGACGATGCTCAAGCGGCTGACGCTCGCGACCGAGGCGGCCGACGCCGACACGTCGAACCTCCGGACGTTCGTCTACGGCGGCGGCCCTGCGTACGTCGAGGACCTGCGCGCGGCGCTCGCGACGTTCGGCACGAAGCTCGTGCAGATCTTCGGCCAGGGGGAAACGCCGATGACGATCACCGCGCTCGCGCGCGACGATCACCGCGACGAAGTCCTGCACACGTGCGGGGTCGCGCGGACGCTGGTCGACGTGCGCGTCGTCGACGACGGAGATCGCGAGGTCCCGGCCGGCGAGCTGGGCGAAATCGTCACCCGCAGCGACTGCGTGATGCGCGGATATTGGGGTAACCGGGAGGCAACTGCGGAGACGCTGCGCGGCGGGTGGCTACACACGGGCGATCTCGGCAGCATGGACGAGTACGGCTACCTGACGCTCAAGGATCGCGCGAAGGATCTCGTGATCTCGGGCGGCTCCAACATCTACCCGCGTGAGATCGAGGAAGTGATCCTGCGGCACGCACGGGTGCTCGAGGTCTCCGTGATTGGCCGGCCGCATCCGGACTGGGGCGAGGAGCCGGTCGCGTTCGTCGTGGCGCGGCCGGGGCTTGTAGTAGAGGCCGCCGAGCTCGACCGGCTGTGCCTCGACTCGATCGCGCGCTACAAGCGGCCGCGCGCCTACTACTTCGTCGACAGCCTGCCGAAGAACAACTACGGCAAGGTGCTGAAGACGTCGCTGCGGGAGCGCCTGCGCGATCCGAACGCGGCGAGCGGGGCCGTCCGCGTCAGCGAAAAGCCTGACCGAAGCGGCGCGTGAACTCGTCGATCTGATCGGCGGGAAGGTTGTTGATGCCCGCCGCGCGCGCGCGGCCGCCGCCCGTCGCGAACTCCCTGCAGAACGCGTCGGCACCGGTCTGCGTCGAGCGTGGCGCCCGAACGCTCACCGTGTATCCGCCCCGCGCGTTCGGCGTGAGGATCGCGTGTGCGCGGTCGGGGCTGGCGGCTGCGAGCTCGTTGCCGAACGCGCCGCGCACGCGGCGGCTCCATGGCGCGTCCGGCAGGATGTAGACGGGCGCTCCTGGCGCTTGCTCGGGCATGTGCCTGCGGGCGTGCTCGAGATCGCTCTCGCGCATCGCCTTGATCTCGTCGAACAACGGCTCGAATTCGATGAATCGGAATGGATCCGCGCACTTGTGCAGCGTGCGGTAGAGCCCCGCGGGATGCACCAGCAGGTCGGCTTCGCTGTCGCCGTACGCGTTGTACGCGATGCATTCGCCGAGCTCTCTGAGCGACGCGACTGCCGCCCCGTCGAGATCCAGCGTCGCGGCGAGCGTGCGTCCCGCCTCGAGGAGATCGTCGCCGAATGCCGCGACGACCGCCCAGATCCGCTGGCGGCCCGCGAGCACGCGGTCGACGATCACGCCGGTGCACACGGCGGGAGATGTGTCGATGTGAAACACCGCGTTCGAATGCGACGGGAGCTCCCCCGCGTAGTGATGGTCGTAATAGTCGATCGTCACGCCCTCGTCGAGGAGGGCGCGAAGCGCCGTGCGGTTCGTGTCGGCCGAGATGTCGAGCGCGGTCACGCTGTCGCCGCGCGCGGCCGGGATGCGCTCGAGCAGCGCGATGTCGCGCTTGACGCCCGTGACGAGCGTCGATTCGCGCGGCGAGTCGAGCCGCAACTGCAGCAGCGAGCAGATGCCGTCGGCATCGCCGTTGAATGCGTCGAAATGGCTCACCAGATACCTCGATCCCCGGGGCGGGCGGCGAACAGCTCGCGATGATACAGGTATGCTCGGACGCCGGCTCCGCTCGCACAAGTACGGCAGGGGCGTGCTCCGCCGCGAATGGAAGGCGGCATAAAATACGAGGCGACTCGCTTGACCGGTGCCCAATGGAAGAAATGACCGCAGCGCTGCGCTCCGAGATCGCGCGGACCGGAGTCTTTCGCGCCGGCATCAACCTCGGCAACCCGGTCATCGCGCAGCGTGGCGCGCGAGGCGGAGATCCACGCGGAGTGGGCCCCGCGCTCGCGGCCGCGCTCGCCGCGAAGCTCGGTCTACCCGTGCGCTACGTGGTCTACGAAACCGCCGGCAAGCTCGCCGATGGCGCGAAGGGCAACGCGTGGGACGTCGCATTTCTCGCCATCGATCCCGCGCGCGCCGTCGATATCGAGTTCACCGCCGCCTACGTGCACATCGAGGGCACGTACATGGTCGCGCGCGAATCGCCGCTGCGCGCTATTTCCGATGTCGATCGCCGGGAGGTAAAGATCGCCGTCGGGCTCAAGACGGCGTACGACCTCTTCCTGACGCGGGAGCTCAGGCACGCGCACATCGTCCGGGCGGCGAGCTCGGCTGCGGCCATCGACCTGTATCGGGAGGGAGGGCTCGACGCGGTCGCCGGCGTTCGGCAGCCGCTCGAAGCGGCCGCCGCGGCGCATCCGGAGCTCAGGGTGCTCGAGGGGAGCTTCATGGTCATAAGGCAGGCGGCCGGAGTCCCGCGAGGGCGGCCGGCGGCCGCGCGCTACGTCGGCGATTTCGTCGAGGAGGCGAAGGCATCCGGGTTCGTCGCTCGCGCGCTGCACGAGAGCGGCGTGACCGACGTTGCCGTTGCGCCGCCGCGCGGCGGATGACCCGGGCCGCGCGCTGATAGCTGCGGCCAGGGCGCGTCACTTGCTGCCAAGCATGTAGAGCTGCCAGAGCTCCTTGTGGCTCATGTGCAGCATCGGCTGGATCGCGAGGAGCGCGGCCTTTCCGATGCTCCCCTCGAGGTAGCTCATCTCGGCGAACTTCGCCTTGGTCTCTTCGTCGACCGGAACTTCGAAGCCGCTCTCGCGCATCATCAGTATGCCTTTGGCGCGCAGCGCGAGCTCCGTGTAGAGCTGCAGGTAGCAGAGCACGTCGGCAACCACAGGGCCTTTGAGCGTCGCCTTGAGGGTGTGCAGGTATTGTCCGACCGGCGACTCGGAAAAGTGACCCGAGTTGATCAGCTCGAGCATTTCCGTGTCGGCGTCGAAGCCGTGGCCGAGCCAGTCTCCTACTGCCTGCTCGCTCTTCTGGAACACCGCGTAGAGCAGCGGCGGCAGCACGATGATGATGGCGACCGTCGAGAGCTTCGGCGAAAGGAACAGGTGATTGAATGCCGAGTGCAGCACGACGGCCACCGCGTAACCTGGGAGGAACGCCTGCGGACCCGCCCATCCCGCCCTGTCCGCGAACCCGAGCGCCATCATCGCGAAGATCGCGGTCGCCCCGCCGTGCATGATCGCGGTGCCGAATCCGCGTACGATCCACGTGCCGAGGCCGGCATCGGGAACCTGGTGCAGGTAGAAGAGGTTTTCGACGACTGCGAAGCCCGTTCCCACGGCGAAGCCGAAGATCGCGGCGTCGACGAGAAACCCGATACGATTCGTCCGGATCAGGACGACGATCACGAGGCCCTTCAGCAGCTCCTCGACCACGGGGCCGACGTAGCGCGTGAAGAACGTGAAGTCGACGTCGAAGTGGTTGAACAGGTAAGCGTTGACGAGGTAGCTCGCGCCGGCGACCGCCGTCCCGCACACGATGACGGCGACGACCATCTTCAGCGAGACGAGCTTGTAGCTGTCGAAATAGACGAGCGCCGCGAGGAGGCCCACGATCGGCAGCAGGCCGACCAGGGCGAATACGACGATGTTAAGCGCCACGGCCCGTTACGGGATCGTACAAGCTCGGCATCCGTCGCGCGAGACGGCGATATGCGCCATCAGCCTCATTCCTTACAGGATCTTGAGCGAGATCATCCACTCGGACCCGGTGCGCTGGGATCCGGTGTAGCCGAGCGCAAAGCCCGCCGACAGCGTCATGTCGTACCAGTGCAGGATGTTGAAATGAAGATCGAGCTGGGTGCCAACGCTCGTATAGGACTTGCGCAGCGTTGAATTGCCTGGATCTCCCCACAGTCCAGCGACAAACACCGAGGGACGGAGCCAGTTAAGGTAGAAGCTCGGCGTTCCCACCGACTCGAAAACGTACGGCGTGATGTTCCATTCGCCCAGCGCACGCACGAACGAAAGAGCAGCGATCTGGTCGATTGCGAATCCCGGAAACTTGTCGTAGTCGCGGTAGCGCTTGACGGACTTATCGTCGACGTAGTTGTTGCCGAATCCGCGTACGATCCATGTGCCGAGGCCGGCATCGGGAACCTGGTGCAGGTAGAAGAGGTTTTCGACGACTGCGAAGCCCGTTCCCACGGCGAAGCCGAAGATCGCGGCGTCGACGAGAAACCCGATACGATTCGTCCGG
>DATKMY010000158.1:0-30849 GCA_035541655.1 Casimicrobiaceae bacterium
CCTCGCCGTCGACGCGGGCTCCGCCGTCGACGTGTCGACGACGACGAGCCCGTCTCGCGCCGCGCCGAGCAGCCCCGTCGCGCCGTAGACGATCTCCTCGATCTGCGGCGTTCCGGTGACGCAGAGGAATACGATGTCCGACGCGCGCGCCATGTCGGCGTACGTGGCGACCTCGCGCGCGCCGGCCGCTAACAGGTCCTCGAGCGGCTTGCGGTTGCGGTGCGCGCAGACGACGAGCGGGAAGCCTTTCGTCACGAGATTCTTCGCCATGCCATGGCCCATCAGGCCGAGGCCGATGAAGCCGATCTTCGGCTTCGCGTCAGTGTTCATCGACTCCTCCGTTGATCGGCGGCGTCCGCGAGGGCGGATCGAGCCGACGAGTCTACCGCAGCGGCGACCGCCGGACGCTCAATCGACGGCGGTGGGCTCGCGAAGGGCGCCGCGCGCACGCCGGCGCTCGTGCAGCACGATCAAGAGCCCGCTGCCCGTGATCACCGCCATGCCGACGAGCGTCCACGCGTCGGGAAAGGTGCCGAAGCCGATCCACCCGACGAGCGTCGCCCACACGAGCTGCGAGTACGTGAACGGCGTGAGCGCGGAGGCCGGCGCGCGCTGGAACGCGAGGATGAGCATGAAGTGGCCGCAGGTGCCGAGGAGCCCCGCCACCGCGATCAGCGCGGCGTCCTGCCAGGGCACCCCCGAGCCGAGGTCGTACCACGGCAGCCCCAGCGAGAACATCAGCGTGCCGCAGATCGCGGGGAAGAACAGCGTGACGCGGGAGTCCTCGGCAGCGAGCTTGCGCGTGAGGATCTGGAACACCGCGTAGACGACCGCCGCGGCAACGCCGAGCAACGCGGCGGGCTGGAAGACCTCCGAGCCCGGGCGCACGATGATGAACATCCCGGCGAGCCCGGCGAGCGCGAGCGAGATCCTCGATCGCGTCATCCGCTCGCCGAGGAAGACGACCGCGAGGAGCATCACGAGCACCGGCGTCGAATAGTTGATCGCCGTCGCCTCGGCGAGCGGCAGGTAACGCAGCGCCCCCCAGAAGAACAGCGACGAGAACGGCAGCAGCGCGCCGCGCGCGATCTGCAGCGGCAGCCGCTTCGTCCGGACGATGCCCATGCCCATCCGCGGCAGGAGCCACGCGAGCATCGCGAGCATCTGCACGGCGTAGCGCGCGAAGACCAGGAACGGGACCGGGTAGCGGGACGCGAGCGACTTCATCGTCGCGTCGAGGCAGGTGAAGCAGAGCACCGTGACGACGATCAGCGCGATCGCCGACGGCGGCGCGTGGCCGGCCGCGCGCATCAGCGACGTCTCCGGCGGCAGGCGCATTCACGGCGGACGAGAGCCCGGGTGCGCGAAACGGAGAACGGGGGAGCGAACATCGGTGGGAACTCGGGCGGGAAGCGGCGCCGCTCCCGAACCGGGTCCCGCCATTCTAATGCAGCGGTCGCGCAGTCGACCCGCGGGTGAGGCGACGGAGCGCGCGACGGCGCCGGGCGTCGACGCGCGCCGCGTTTGCGAACACGGCTTCATCCGCTCGATCCGCTTCCCCGTTTTGAACGACGACCGGATCGAGCGCACCGCGAAGGTCGCCGGTCACGACGCCGCGTTGGATCCCTCGCTCAACGGGGCACGGGCGAAGCTCGACCGCTGGCAGGCGGAGAAGCGCGGCCCGGTACGCTAGGGATTTGCGCGTATCGCGCCGGGACGGCACCGGAGCGCGCCCACGCCATCACGCGACAAAAACGGACGGACGGCCGTCTGCTGGAGCGGGTGAAGGGAATCGAACCCTCGTCGTAAGCTTGGGAAGCTTCTGCTCTACCATTGAGCTACACCCGCGACATGCGGATTGTAGCGAACTTCGCGCGCCGCCGCCCTGCCGCGGCGGCCGTGTCAGCGGGCGAGCGCCGCGCGCGCCCGCGCTGACGCCGGGTCGCCGAGATCCCAGAAGAGCCCCGTCATGATCATCAGGCCTTCGCGTGCGACCGCGGCCAGCATGTGCTCGTTCGGCGCGTGCTGCGAGCATGCCGGGTACGAATGCGGCACCCAGATCGTCGGCAGCGACAGGACGTCGGCGAAGCAATCGTTCGGAAGCGACCCGCCGAGATTCGGCAGGATCACGGGGCGCGTGCCGGTCGTCGCTGCGATCGACTCCGCCGCCCAGCGCACCGCCGGATGATCCGGGTCGAGACGCGTCGCCGCCATCGGTTCCGAATCGGCGCCGCGGATCTCGACTTTGCGAAAGCCGTGAAGATCGAGATGCGTGCGCATTGCCGGCACGAACGTGTGCCAGTCGCAGCCGGCGACGAAGCGGACCTGCATGTGCGCGCTCGCGCGGGGCGGTATCGCGTTGACGGGCCGGTCCGGATTCCCGGTGCGGAACGCGAGCACCTCGAGCGCATTCCATCCGAACACGCGCTCGGCTGCGGAGAGACCGGGCTCGCCCCAGCCTTCGTCGATCGCGGGCCCGTTCGGCTCGCCCGGCTCGATGTCGGCGAGCGCGCGGCGGACGGACACCGGTATCGGCGCGGGCCGCAGCGCATCGACGAGAACGCGCCCGCGCGCATCGACCATCGAGGCGATCGCGTTTGCCAGGATCGTTCCGGGGTTCGCGAGAAGCCCGCCCCAGTTTCCCGAATGATGCCCGCCCTCGCGAAGATCGACGATGAGGTCGAAATTGAACGCGCCGCGCGAGCCGAGGAAGATCGTCGGCCGATCCGAGCGCAATCGCGGCCCGTCGGAGGCGATCAGCAGATCGGCGGATAGCGCTCCGGCATTGTGCTCGCAGACTTCACGCAGTCCCGGCGACCCGACTTCCTCGCCCATCTCGATCAGGAGCTTCGCGTTGAATCCCAATCGTCCGCGCGCTTCGAGCACCCGCTCGAGCGCCGCGAGGTTGATCGAATGCTGTCCCTTGTTGTCGGCGGTGCCGCGCCCGAACCAGCGCCCGTCGCGCTCGGCCACTTGCCACGGCGAGAGCCCCGCGGTCCACTGCGTGTCGTAGCCCGCGACGACGTCGCCGTGTCCGTACGTGAGCATCGTCGGCAGCGACTCGCCTTCGATGCGCTCGGCGAAGCACATCGGCGGCGCACCCGCGATGGGGTTGTCCCAGATCGCCCAGCGAAAGCCGAGCCGCTCGACCGCCGGGCCGATCTCTTCGGTCACGTAGCGCACGAGCTCGGACGCGCGCTCGCGCTCCTGGCTCTCCGTGCGATAGGCGACGCGCCGACGGAGATCGGCGAGCAGCCCGCCTCCGTCGAACCAGGCGGCGGCCGCAGCTACAGCATCAGCACGCTGCACCGCATTCCTACCGGGCCCGCACAGCCTGCGATGGTGCGCCGTGTGAGCCCAAGGGCGCCCGGGTCGCGTGTAGCCAGGAGGCCCGCGCGGCGGACCGTCCGCGTTTCCTCCCCACTACTTGGGCTGGGGAACGATGCGCAGATAGGGCTTCGGCGCCTTCCACCCGCCGGGGAACTTGGTCTTCGCCTCGTCGTTGCTCACCGACGGAACGATGATCACGTCTTCGCCCTGCTTCCAGTTCACCGGTGTGGCGACCTTGTGCTTCGCGGTCAGCTGGATCGAGTCGAGCACGCGGAGCACTTCGTCGAAGTTGCGCCCGGTGCTCATCGGATACGTGAGGATCAGCTTGACCTTCTTGTCCGGCCCGATCACGAACACAGAGCGGATCGTCGCATTGTCGGCCGCGGTGCGCGGTGCGGCGCCGCTCGCGTTCGGATGGATCATGTCGTAGAGCTTCGCGACGCCGAGATCGGGATCGCCGATCATCGGGTAGTTGACTTTCGTTCCCTGCGTCTCCTCGATGTCGCCAACCCAGCGCTTGTGGTCGGCGACGGGATCGATCGACAGTCCGATGATCTTCGTGTTGCGCTTGTCGAACTCGGGCTTCAGCTTCGCCATGTACCCGAGCTCGGTCGTGCACACCGGCGTGAAGTCCTTCGGATGCGAGAACAGGATCGCCCAGGAATCGCCGATCCAGTCGTGGAACTTGATCTTCCCTTCGGTCGTGTCCGCAGTGAAGTCCGGAGCTTCGTCACCTATGCGTACTGGCATTGTCGCCCTCGTTGTCCAGGGTTGTGGGACCGAGCAGTATAAACCTGCGCGGCGAGCCGGGACCACTCCGCGTGACTCGAAGCGTCCGTTGCCGCCTCGCTGTCGTGGCCCAGCGCCATCCGGGAAGCGCTGCTGTTCCTACGCGGGATGCGCCCCAGCGAGCGCCTTGCCCGGCTTCCCGCTTTGGCGTAACGTAACTGTGACGCTAGGGGTCCTGTTCCGAATTTCTCGGACGGGTGAGATCAGACCCTTGGTACCTGTGCGGATAATGCCGGCGCAGGGAAGCGTAGCCCGCCTCTGACGCTCCCCCGCACCGCCCGATCGCCGAGGAGTTTCGATGAACGCCAACGACCGGTTCTATGCGCGCGACGCGCACGTGGACAGCGCGGCAGTCGCGCCGCTACCCAGCTCGCGCAAGATCTACGTCGGCGGCTCGCGCGCCGACCTGCGCGTGCCGATGCGCGAGATCGCGCAATCGGAGACGCCGGCCTCCTTCGGCGCCGAGAAGAATCCGCCGATCGTCGTCTACGACACGTCCGGCCCCTACACCGACCCCGAGGCGCGGATCGACATTCGCCGCGGGCTGCCGGCGCTTCGCGCGCCGTGGATCGCCGAGCGCCACGACACGGTCGAGCTGGAAGCGCTCACTTCGGCCTACGGCCGTGCGCGCCTCGCCGATCCGGAGCTCGCCGGGATGCGCTTCGAGCTGCATCGCAAGGCGCGGAAAGCGAAGGCCGGTGCGAACGTCACGCAGATGCACTACGCTCGCCGCGGCATCGTGACGCCGGAGATGGAATTCATCGCGATCCGCGAGAACGGACGGCGCGAGGAGATGCTGCGCTCGCTGCCCGCGCTCGTGACGCGCCAGCATCCGGGACGGAGCTTCGGCGCGGCCATTCCCGCGTCGATCACGCCGGAATTCGTGCGTGACGAGGTCGCCCGCGGTCGCGCGATCATCCCGAACAACATCAACCACCCGGAAACCGAGCCGATGATCATCGGCCGGAACTTCCTCGTGAAGATCAACGCCAACATCGGCAACTCCGCGGTGTCCTCGTCGATCCACGAAGAAGTCGAGAAGATGACGTGGGCCACGCGCTGGGGCGCGGACACGGTAATGGATCTCTCGACCGGAAAGAACATCCACGAAACGCGCGAGTGGATCATCCGCAATTCACCGGTGCCGATCGGCACGGTGCCCATCTACCAGGCGCTGGAGAAAGTCGACGGCAAGGCCGAAGAGCTCACGTGGGAGGTCTATCGCGACACGCTGGTCGAGCAGGCCGAGCAGGGCGTCGACTATTTCACGATCCACGCCGGCGTGCTGCTCCGCTACATCCCGATGACTGCGAAGCGGATGACGGGCATCGTGTCGCGCGGCGGCTCGATCATGGCGAAGTGGTGCCTCGCGCACCACAAGGAGAGCTTCCTCTACACGCGCTTCGAGGAGATCTGCGAGATCATGAAGGCGTACGACGTCGCGTTCTCGCTCGGCGACGGGCTGCGTCCGGGCTCGGCGTACGACGCGAACGACGAAGCGCAGATGGCCGAGCTCGCAACGCTGGGCGAGCTCACGCAGATCGCATGGAAGCACGACGTCCAGGTGATGATCGAAGGACCGGGCCACGTGCCGATGCACCTGATCAAGCACAACATGGACGAGCAGCTTCGACTCTGCGGTGAAGCGCCGTTCTACACGCTCGGGCCGCTCACCACCGACATCGCCCCCGGCTACGATCACATCACATCCGCGATCGGCGCAGCGATGATCGGCTGGTACGGCACGGCGATGCTCTGCTACGTGACCCCGAAGGAGCACCTCGGATTGCCGAACAAGGTCGACGTCAAGGACGGCATCATGGCGTACAAGATCGCCGCGCACGCCGCCGATCTCGGCAAGGGCCATCCGGGCGCGCAGATACGCGACAACGCGATCAGCAAGGCGCGTTTCGAGTTCCGCTGGGACGACCAGTTCAACCTCGGCCTCGATCCCGACAAAGCGCGCGAGTTCCACGACGAGACGCTGCCGCAGTCGGGCGCGAAGCTCGCGCACTTCTGCTCGATGTGCGGCCCGCACTTCTGCTCAATGAAGATCACGCAGGACGTCCGGGAGTTCGCCGCGACACAGGGGATAGCCGAGAACGACGCGATCGCGAAGGGGATGGAAGCGAAATCCGCGGAATTCATCGAGAGCGGCGCCGAGGTCTATCGTCGCGCCTGACCTGATCGCGCAAGCACGGTTCCCAAGCACGGTTCCTCGACCCCGCGCGTCCGGAACTGCCAAGAATCGACACGCGCTTGTAGGCTACCGGCACGATACTTCGCGCGAGCCCGCTGGATTTTGACCCGGCTCCGCGCGAGGCTATGCGTGCGTCATACCTGGCGCGGATTTTGCCTTGTCTCCCTCGACACCGGGCTCGCCCCGCACGAACGAGGAATCGAGACATGAGAATCAGCAATTTGGTCGGTTTGGCGATGGCTCTGACGCTGGGCGCCGGCTACGCGCCGAGCGTCGTCGCCCAGGCGGGTGCGGAAGGTCACCCGGGAGCCGTGAACGTTGGCAAATCCGCTCTCCCCGATATGCTCCTCTGGTCGTTCGGGGACTGCGACAACCAGTTCCCGTACTTCAACTCGGACGAACACAAGGAATGCGTCCGCGTGGTGCGCTCCGAGGAAGCACGCGACGCCCGCGCGTATCGCGTCTGCGAGACCAGCAATGTCCGCGACCGCGAGGAGGTCGCGCGCTGCAAGGCCACCTACAAGGCGAACAAGGATCGCTCCGCGCAATCGGGCTACGTGCCGGAAAAAGCCGGGCAGCATCAGGCGGCGCCGACGCCCGAGGAGCTCCAGAGGGTGCACGCGATCGCGTCGGCAGCCGTCGAAAACGACAAAGCCGCAGCCCGTGAAAGGGCCCTGGCGACCCAGCCGGCTGCCGCGTCGAACGAGGGCGGCCCACGCGAGATCGTGCCTGAGCCCGAGGACGAGGATGGTCCGTCGGCCCTCGTCGTCGCGCTGTCGATCGTCGCGGTCGTGGGCGGCACGCTCGCCTTCATCCAGCGGCGCAAGCAAGCAGACGTACTCTCCGCCCGCTAGCGGTTCCTGCCGAAGGCGCGAGGCCGGACCGCCCGCGCCCTTTCCGTCATCCTCATCCGTTCGCGCCGCGGGCCGCCGGCGCGATCGGCGCGCCCATCGCCGGTGCCGCGGCGGCCCTCTCGATCCGCCCCTTGCCCCCGCGTGCGCTATGCTGACGCGCCGACGCTTGGCGCCGGAGAGCCCCGGAGACGAGAGAACATGAACCCTGCCGACCCGACGTCCGGATTGATCGCGCACGCGATCCAACTCTCGATCGCCCCTGTCTTCCTGCTGACCGGCATCAGCGGGCTGCTGGGCGTCATGGCCAATCGCCTTGCGCGCGTCATCGATCGCGCTCGAACGTTCGAGAAGACCTGGCGTGCGCTCGATGCGCGCGCGAAGGCCGCCGCCAGGACGGAGCTGAACACGCTCGAGCGGCGGCGGCGGGCGATCAGCTGGTCGATCAACTTCTGCACGGTGGCGGCGCTGCTGATCTGCCTCGTGATCGTCGCGCTATTCGTCGAGGAGTTCTTCAGCAAGAACCTGCGGCTGCTCGCCGGGACGCTGTTCGTGCTGGCGATGATCGCGGTGATCTGCGGGTTGTCGTCCTTCCTCCGCGAGGTCTACCTCGCGACGCACACGACGAGCGTCGATCCCGAACGCTTCGAGGCTCCCGAAAAGTAGACAGGCGCACGCGCCGCCGGGCGACGCGTGCGGGCCGATCGCGACACTAGGCCGACGTGCCGAGCCGCAGGCCCATTCGGCGCCGGCCCCACTGCCCTTCGAACCGCGCGAATCGCCCCGGGATCTCCGCATCGCAGTGCCGGCAGCGACCTTCCGCCGAGAGCTCATAGTGCAGGATCTCGTGCCAGTCGCGTTCGACGAGCGCACGGCCGCACCCCGGACAGGACGTCGTTCCGCCGCCGCGATCGTGGACGTTGCCCGTGTAGACGTAGCGGATCCCCGCCTTCATCGCGATCTCGCGTGCGCGCGTGAGCGTCGCCGGGGGCGTGCGCGGCAGGTCCGTCATCCTGTAGTCGGGGTGGAACGCCGTGAAGTGCAGCGGAACGTCGACGCCGAGCTCGCGGACGATCCACTCGCTCATCGCCGCGATCTCCGCGCCCGAATCGTTCTTGCCGGGGATCAATAGCGTCGTGATCTCGAACCAGACATCCGTCTCGCGCTTCAGATAGACGAGCGTGTCGAGCACGGGCTGCAGCCGCGCGCCGCAGAGCTTCACGTAGAACTCGTCGGTGAAGCCTTTCAGGTCGACGTTGGCGGCATCCATCTTCGCGTAGAACTCGCGGCGCGCGTCGACGCCGATGTACCCCGCCGTCACGGCCACCGTCTTGATCCCGCGTGCATGGCACGCGTCGGCGGCGTCCATCGCGTACTCGGCGAAGATCACCGGGTCGTTGTACGTGAAGGCAACGCTCCGGCATCCCGAGCGCACGGCCGCCGCCGCGATCGCTTCGGGCGTAGCCGAGTCCATCAGCGTGTCCATCTCGCGCGACTTGGAGATGTCCCAGTTCTGGCAGAACTTGCACGCGAGGTTGCAGCCTGCGGTGCCGAACGAAAGCACGGAGGACCCGGGATAGAAGTGGTTGAGCGGCTTCTTCTCGATCGGGTCGACGCAGAACCCCGACGAGCGGCCGTAGGTCGTCAAAACGATCGCGTCACCCTCGCGCTTGCGCACGAAGCAGGCGCCGCGCTGGCCGTCGTGCAGCCGACAGTCGCGCGGGCAGAGATCGCATTGGATGCGCCCGTCGTCGAGGCGATGCCACCAACGGCCGGGATAGTCGCTCATCGGTCGCCCGCGCTCGGGAATTCCCGCTCCGTCCACTTGGTCGCAGCGTAGCGAAAGACGTTCATCCGCGGGCCCCAGAATCCCTGTGGCCAGCCGGCCTTGCGCTTCAGTGCGACGATGAAATCCTGCGGGTCGGGAATCGAGTCCCAGACCTGCGGCAGGTACGTCGCGCGTCTGCCGCCTTGCTCGAGAATCAGGCCGTCGACCCCCGGGCGCAGCCGACGGGCCAGATCCTGCTCGTCGGCGACGAAAAGCTGCTCGGGCCTCGAGAGCAGCGACACTTCGATCGAGGTCACCGCGAGCTCGCGCGCGGCGAGCGGCGGAAAGCGAGGATCGCGAAACGCTGCCGCAACGGCGTTCTCGCGCACGTCGACCCGCAGCGGCCGTAGCGGCTCTAACGAGCCGATGCAGCCGCGCAACTCGCCGCGAGCGCGCAGCGTCACGAAAGTCGCCGCGAGCTGCCCGAGCGCCGGAGCGTCCGTCTCCTCCGCGCAGGGCAGCTCGAGCCGCGCCGCGATCGCCGAGCGAGCGATCGCGAGCAGTGCGCGCCCGAGATCGCGATCGTCGGGCGACACCGCCGCAGGCATTGCGGAACCGGCACCGATCATGCGTGCGAGCCGAACGCAAACGACGCGTAGCCGACTACACGCGACTTGTCGCCGGCAGTGTCCCCCGAATTGCGCAGATCGAGCAGCTCCGGACGCAGTCGGTGGCGGCGCGCCGCGACGATGAGGCCGTTGATCGGCGTCGCGCCGCAGGCCTGCTCGTGGTCGAGGTTCGGCGAGAGCGCGAGGATCGCGTCGGCGGTTGCGCGGTCGATCGCGCGCGCGTCGGCATAGCGGTGGTAATGCGAGAGATCCGAGCTCACGACGATCAGCGTCTCGGCGCCGCCCCACAGCAATTCCATGACTTCGGCAACCTCGGCGGCAGTCGCGTCGCCTACCGCGAACGGCACGATTCGAAAGTCCTGGAGCAGGCGCTGCAGGAAGGGAAGCTGCACTTCGAGCGAGTGCTCGTTCGCGTGCGGCGCGTCGTCGCGCACGACCTGGCGCAGCGCAAGTGCGCTGGCTACGGCGTCGTCATCGAGCGCGACTTCGCCGAACGGCGTCGCGAACGCGCGCGCCGAAGGCAGCGCGAGGCCGCGAACCCGCGCACGGTGCGCCGGCCCGAACAGCACGACACGGTGAATCGTCTTGCGTGCGGGGGCGAGGCGCTCGTAGCCATAGCCCGCGATCGGACCCGAGTAGACGTACCCCGCGTGCGGAACGATGATTGCCTTCGGCACGACGGCAGTCGGGCGATCGGGCCTGGCCGCGGCGGCGAGATGCGCGCGCACGTCCGCCGCGAGCGTGTCCGGCGACCGAGGATAGAAGAGCCCCGCGACAGCGGCGCCTCGGACGGAAGACTTGGGGTTTCGGTTTTCCACCCTGCTCTATATGGGGTTCGGCCATCCTCGATCAAGACACTACGCCGGGCGAAACCGAATTCCAACCCCGGGCACAGCGCCGCCGAGGAAACCTTGCCCCCGCACCAGGGCGAGCGGAATCCGGAGGCGTCAGTCGCCGTTCGCGGGCAACCGCACGAGGTAGCCGCCCGATTTCTCGTCGCGCTCGAGCTCGAGGCTCCCGCTGCGCTCGGCCTCCTCGAGCATTCCGTTGAACGAGCGAAAGCCGTAGTACGACTCGTTGAAGCCCGGCTTGCGGCGCTTGAGCGCCTGCTTGACCATCGATCCCCAGACCTTCTCCTCGTCGCCGCGCTCGGAGACGAGCGCCTCGACGGTCCCGACGATCAGCTCGAGCGCCTCGTGGCGGCGCTCGTCGTCCGCCTTGCCGGACGGCGCCGCGTGCGCCTCGGCCTTTACCGCGGCCTTCGGCGGCCCCGCGGGCGCTCGCGCGGTGCCCTTCCGCACCGCCGCCTTGCGCTTTTCGCGGACGAGGTCGTCGTAGTAGATGAACTCGTCGCAGTTCGCGATCAGCAGGTCGGACGTCGAGTTCTTGACGCCGACGCCGATCACCGTCTTGTCGTTCTCGCGCAGCTTCGAGACCAGCGGCGAGAAGTCCGAATCGCCGGAGATGATGACGAACGTGTCGACGTGCGCCTTCGTGTAGCAGAGGTCGAGCGCATCGACCACCATCCGGATGTCGGCGGAGTTCTTCCCCGACTGGCGCACGTGCGGGATCTCGATCATCTCGAACGAAGCCTCGTGCATCGGGGCCTTGAACGACTTGTAGCGCTCCCAGTCGCAGTACGCCTTCTTGACGACGATGCTGCCCTTCAGCAGCAGCCGCTCGAGCACCTTGCCGATGTCGAACTTGTCGTACTTCGCGTCCTGGACGCCGAGCGCGACGTTCTCGAAATCGCAGAACAGCGCCATGTTGGTGACTTCGGGTGATCGGGCCATCGTCGGTCCCGGGCTGGCGCCCGGCTGTCGGGGATTGAGGAGGGGGCGGCTTTCGGCGCCCGGATAGCGCAACGATAGCAGCAATGCCAAACTTGCGCTTTTGCGAGGCGCGAGACGCCGACCCGGACACCGACGATGACCCTGCCCGATCTCTCGCTGGTCGAATCGCGCGTTCTCGGCGTGCTCGTCGAGAAGCAGCACACGGTACCCGATACCTATCCGCTCACGCTGCTCGCGCTGACGGCGGGCTGCAATCAGAAGACGAGCCGCGAACCGGTTCTGAACGCGACCGAGGCCGAAGTGCAGGCGGCGATCGATCGCCTCAAGACTTTTACGCTCGTCGTGGAGTCGAGCGGCGGCCGCGTGATGCGCTACGCGCAGAACGTCGGCCGCGTGCTCGGGATTCCCGCGCAGGCGGTGGCGCTCCTCGCCGTGTTGATGCTGCGGGGTCCGCAGACCGTGGGCGAGCTGCGGATCAACTGCGATCGGCTGCATCGGTTCGCCGACACTTCTGCGGTCGAGGCGTTCCTGCACGAGCTCGCCGCACGATCGGAAGGCCCGCTCGTCGTTCTGCTTCCGCGACAACCCGGCGAGCGCGAGGCGCGCTGGGCGCATCTGCTGTCAGGCGCACCTCCGGCGAGCGCGTCTGCGCATCGCGGCGCGGACGAGCCCGCGAACGACGCGCCAAGCGTCTCGAGCATCGCTGCGCTCGAAGGTCGAGTGTCGGATCTCGCAAACGAGGTCGATGCGCTCAAGGCGACCGTGGCGAAGCTCGCGGCGGCGCTCGGCCAATCGGTACGCTAGCCGCGCGCGCGGACTCCCGGCTGTCGCAACTTGGCGTTACACTAGGCGCCCTTGCGCGAAGCCGCGCCACCGAAGACGGCGCAGCGCCCACATCGTATCCGGAGGAGATTCCATGCGCCCTACGTTGTCGTTCGTCGCCCTCGCCATCGCGTTCGCTGCGGGCACCTCTCTAGCGCAAATCCCCGCCGGGTACCCCGCCGACTACAAGGCGATCGTCGACGGCGCGAAGAAGGAAGGCAAGGTCGTCGTCTATTCGACGACCGACGCGAAGCTCGTCACGCCGCTCATCAAGGATTTCGAAGCGGCGTTCCCCGGCGTCAAGGTCGAGTACACCGACCTCAATTCGACCGAGGTCTACAACCGGTTCATCAGCGAGAACGCGGCGAACGCGACGTCCGCCGACGCCGTGTGGAGCTCGTCGATGGACCTGCAGATGAAGCTCGCCGCCGACGGGCTCGCCGCCGTCTACAAGTCGCCCGAAGCGGCGGCACTTCCCGAATGGGCGCACTACAAGGACACGGTCTACGCGACGACGTTCGAGCCCATCGCGATCGTCTACAACAAGCGCCTCGTCCCCGCCGAAGACGTTCCGAAGACGCACGCCGACTTCACGAAGCTCCTGAACACCAAGGCCGACAAGTATCAGAAGAAGGTCACGACCTATGATGCCGAGAAGTCGGGTGTGGGCTTCATGCTCGTCAACCAGGACGCGAAGCTGAATCCCGCGTTCTGGGATCTCGTCAAGGCGATGGGCGCGCGCGGCGCCAACATGCAGAGCTCGACCGGTACGATGATGGAACGCGTGTCCTCGGGCGAGAACCTGATCGGCTACAACATCCTCGGCTCCTACGCTCTGACGCGCGCGAAAAAGGATCCTTCGATCGGGATCGTCTTCACGTCCGACTACACGCTGGTGCTCTCGCGTCTCGCGTTCGTCGCGAAGAACGCGAAGAACCCGAACGCCGGCCGGCTGTGGGTCGACTACCTGCTGTCGAAGCGCGGTCAGACGATCACTTCGGAGCAGGCCGAGCTCTTCTCGGTGCGCACCGACATGACCGGCAAAGACTCGGGCACCGCGTTCGCCAAGGAGCTCGGCGCCGCGGTGAAGCCTATCGCGGTCAACGCCGATCTCCTCCAGGGGCTCGATCAGCAGAAGCGCCTCGAGTTCCTGAAGCAATGGCAGGCAGCCCTCGGGCGCAAGTGAGCGAGGGTTCCGCGGACTGAAACGGCGCGGCGGCAGCGCTCGCGGCCCGACTCCGCTGCGACCGATGACGGCCCGAGCTTCGAGCCTTCCGCGCACCGCGGTTGTCGCGGTGACGGCGCTCGTCGTGCTGACGCCGGTGCTGCTTATCTTCTGGCAGAGCTTCCTCTCCGCGCCGTTCTTCAACCCGCAGCGGCACTTAGGCCTCGACGCGTACAAGTTCATCTTCGACGATCCCGATTTCTGGACGGCGGCGCTGAACTCGGTCGTCATCGCCGCAGGGATGGTGCTGATCGCGCTCCCGCTCGGCGCGGCGCTCGCATTCCTGCTCACGCGCACGGACCTTCCGTGGCAGCGCGGGATCGAGGTGCTCGTTCTCATCCCGGTGTTCGTCTCGCCGATGGTGCTCGCGTTCGGATACGTGGTGTCGATGGGTCCGGTCGGCTTCTACTCGCTCTGGGCGAAGGATCTCGTCGGCGACGTTCCCTGGAATGTCTATTCGCTCGCGAGCATCGCGGTGATCGCGGGGCTCACTCACGTGCCGCACGTCTATCTCTATTCGTCGGCGGCGTTGAAGAGCCTCGGCTCGGACGTCGAGGAGGCGGCGCGGGTGGTCGGCGCGAATCCGTTGCGCGTCGCGCTGAACGTGAGCCTGCCGATGACGATGCCCGCGCTTCTCTACGCCGCCGTGCTAGTGTTCTTCCTCGGCTTCGAGATCTTCGGCTTGCCCCTCGTGCTCGGCGACCCGGAAGGTCACCTCGTTCTCGCGACCTACCTCTACAAGCTCACCAACAAGTTGGGGACGCCGTCGTACCACCTGATGGCGGCGGTGGCCGTGTGCATCGTCGCCATCACGTTCCCGCTCGTGCTGCTGCAGCGGTGGCTGCTCAAGACCGCCGGCAAGTTCGTTTCCGTCAAGGGCAAGGCCACGCGCCAGAAGGTGCTGCCGCTCGGCGTGTGGAGGTGGGTCGCGCTCGCGATCGTCGCGCTCTGGCTCGCGTTCACGATCGTGGTGCCGATCTCGGGCATCGCGCTGCGCGCGTTCGTCGAGCAATGGGGCGAGGGGATCCAGCTCGGCGAGGTGCTCACGCTCGCGAACTTCCAACAGGTGTTCGACCAATCGGACCAGGTACGCGCGATCATCAACACGTTCCTGATCGGCACGATCGGAGGCGCGCTCGCCGTCGGGTGCTACATGCTGATCGGTCTCGCCGGGCACCGGCAGCGAGGCGGAGTGGCCAGGATTCTCGACTATCTCGTGCTCATCCCGCGTGCGATCCCGGGACTCCTTGCCGGTCTCGCCTTCCTCTGGATCTTCCTTTTCGTCCCGGGTTTGAAGGAGCTGCGCAACACGATCTTCTCGGTCTGGCTCGCGTACACGGTCGTATGGCTCGCGTACGGACTGCGGCTCATCTCGGGCGCGCTGCTGCAGATCGGCCCCGAGCTCGAGGAGTCGGCGCGCTCGGTCGGGGCCACGCCCGGACGGGTGCTCAAGGACGTGACGATACCGCTGATCCGATTCGGGCTGCTCGCGAGCTGGCTGCTCGTGTTCATGATCTTCGAGCGCGAGTACTCGACCGGCGTTTATCTGCTCGGCCAGGGCACCGAAGTGATCGGATCGATGCTCGTTTCGCTGTGGAGCGCCGGCGCGATCGACCAGGTGGCCGCGCTGTCGCTCATCAACATCGGTCTCGTCGCCATCGGCCTCGCCGTGGCCCTGCGATTCGGAGTACGTCTCCATGAATAAGAACGTGGCCCCGCGGTCCGCGAACAAGCTCGTCGTCGAGGATCTGCACCTTTCGTACGGCGACAACGCGATCCTGAAGGGCGTCTCGATGACGCTCAACCCGGGCGAGGTCGTCGCGCTGCTCGGTGCGTCGGGCAGCGGCAAGACGACGATCCTGCGCTCGGTCGCGGGGCTCGAGCAGCCGAGTCGCGGCAGGATCTCGATCGGTGGCTCGGTGCTCTTCGACGGCGCCGCCGGCATCGACCTCCCCGTCGAAAAACGCAATCTCGGCCTCGTGTTCCAATCGTATGCGCTGTGGCCGCATCGAACGGTCTTCGAGAACGTCGCCTACGGATTGCGGTTGCGGGGAACCGCGCCGAGCGAAATCGAGCGGCGCGTGAACGAGGCGCTCGGCAATCTCGGCCTCGGCGCGCTCGCGCAGCGCCTGCCACACCAGCTCTCGGGCGGGCAGCAGCAGCGCGTCGCGATCGCGCGCGCGCTCGTCTACAACCCGCCGGTCGTGCTGATGGACGAGCCGCTGTCGAACCTCGACGCGAAGCTTCGCGAGGAGGCCCGCGCGTGGCTGCGCGAGCTGATCGTCCGGCTCGGTCTCTCGGCGCTCGTGGTCACGCATGACCAGACGGAAGCGATGGCGATGTCGGACAAGATCCTGTTGCTGAACTTCGGCCAGATCGAGCAGCAAGGCACGCCAGACGAGATGTACAACCAGCCGCAGACACGCTTCAGCGCGGAGTTCATGGGCAGCAACAATCACCTGCCGGGAACGATCGCCGAAGTCGCGGATGGGCGGGCACGGCTCGCGGGCGAGGGCTTCAGCCTCTGGGGCGCGCGCCGCGGCGGGCTCAAGGTCGGCGACAGGGCGACGGGAGTCATCCGCCTCGAACGTACTAAGATGGCGGCTGCGCCGGGCGACAACCGTGTCGCGGCCGAGCTCGTCACTGCGATGTTCATGGGCGACCGCCGCGAGCACCTGTTCAGGATCGGATCGATGCGGCTGCGCTGTTACGGCGATGCGAGCGATTCCGCCCGCTGGCTCGAGCTTCCCGCCGACGATCTGTGGCTGTTCCCGGGCACTCAATAGGAGACGTTGCGATGGACGTTCAGAACTGGATCGATACCGCGAAGCCGCTGGTCATCGCGTTCGCACTCAAGGTCGCGGGCGCGATCGCCGCGTACATCGTCGGGCGGATGCTGATCGGATTCGCGACGACGCTCGCCACGAAGGCGCTCGAGCGGCAGAAGGTCGAGCCGACGGTGATCCGCTACATCGGCTCGGTCATCACCGTCGCGCTCAACATCATTCTCGTCGTCGCGATCCTCGGCTATTTCGGTGTCGAGACGACTTCCTTCGCCGCGCTGGTCGCGGGCCTCGGTATCGCCGTGGGTGCAGCGTGGGGTGGCCTCCTGTCGAACTTCGCCGCCGGCGCGTTCATCCTCGTGCTGCGGCCGTTCAAGGTCGGCGACTACGTCGTTGCGGGCGATGTCGAGGGAACCGTGCGGATGATCGGACTATTCAGCACCGCGATCGACGCGCCCGACAACGCCCACACGCTCGTCGGCAACGCGAAGATCATGGGCGGAACCATCAAGAACTACAGCGCCAACGCGTACCGCCGCGTGGAATTGACCGCGCAGCTCGATCACAGCGTCGAGCCCGCGGACGCGGTTCGACGCCTCAAGGAAGCGCTGCCGAAGATTGCCAACGTGCTCGACGAGCCGAAGCCCGATGTCGAAATCCTGACGTTCAACGAGCGCGGCCCGGTCCTGGCGGTTCGCCCGTACTGCGACACCGCGCATTTCTGGCAGGTCTATTTCGACGGCAACCGGATAATCCGCGAGACATTCGGCGCCGCGGGGTACCCGGTCCCCGAGGCGCATCACAACGTGCGCCGCCCGTAAGGCACCGCGCGAAGCCGACCCCTGAGGAGTCAGCACATGGGCACGCTCGATGGAATCCTGGGAAGTCTGATGGGTGGCGCGGTTGGCGGCGCCGGCGCGCAACAGAGTCCGCTGATGCAGATCGCTTTGCGGATCCTGCAGCAGAACGGCGGGGTCGAGGGCGTGCTCGACAAGTTTCGTCAGGGCGGCTACGCCGATCAGGCGTCGTCCTGGCTCAGCACCGGGCAGAATCTCCCGATCTCCGGAGCCGCGCTGCAGGAAGTGCTGGGCTCCGGCACGATCGGGCAGATCGCGCAGCAGCTCGGGCTCTCGCATGGTGAGGCCGCGGGCGGCCTCGCGCAGATGCTGCCGCAGGTGATCGACAAGCTGACTCCGTCCGGAACGATTCCCGACAACCACGACGACCTGGTCCAGCAGGCACTCGCGATGCTCACCAGATCGAAGCCTGCTTAGGCGCACGGGGCGAGCGCGGCGCCCGCCTTTTCGATGCGCGCCGCAGCTCCGCGGAGTGCCCGCTGCTTGCAAGGGAGGCGTCAGGAGGCTGCGCTACAATTCGCAGGCCGGGTGAGAGACTCACCCGGCCCTGTTTGCGTCCGACACCGCCCCTCTTGGATCAGCCCACCCTCTTCACCGCGCTCGTCCTGGGCATCGTCGAAGGCCTGACCGAGTTCCTCCCCGTCTCGTCGACCGGCCACCTGATCGTCACCGGGTCTTTGCTCGGCTACACGGGCGAGCAGGCGAAGACGTTCGAGATCGTGATCCAGGCGGGCGCGATCCTCGCCGTCTGCTGGGAATTCCGCGCGAAGATCCTCAGCGTGCTCCGGGGGATCTTCACCGATAGTGCTGCGCAGCGTTTCGCGGCGAATCTCGTGATCGCGTTCGTTCCGGCGGCGGTGCTCGGGCTCGTGTTCAGCAAGGTGATCAAGGCGCATCTGTTCGCGCCGGTTCCGGTCGCGTGCGCGTTCATCGTCGGCGCCTTCGTCATCATCTGGGCCGAGCGGCGGCAACGCTCGCGCCCGGAGACGGTGCGCATCGCGTCGATCGACGACATGCGCTGGAGCGACGCACTGAAGGTCGGATGCGCGCAGGCGCTCGCGCTGATCCCGGGCACGTCGCGATCCGGCGCGACGATCATCGGCGGCATGCTGTTCGGCATGTCGCGCGTGGCTGCGACCGAATTCTCGTTCTTCCTCGCGATCCCGACGCTGTTCGCGGCGACGATCTATTCGGCATGGAAAGACGCCTCGCTGATCGGCTCGCAGGCTTTTCCCGCGTTCGGCCTGGGCTTCGTCGCGGCATTCGTCTCCGGGTTCGCCTGCGTCCGCTGGCTGATTCGCTACGTCGCCCATCACGACTTCATTCCGTTCGCCTGGTACCGGATCGCGTTCGGTGCCCTGATCCTCGTCACCGCTTACGCCGGCCTCGTGCAGTGGGATTGAGCGGGCGCAACGCGGCCTGGATCGGCCCCGTGTGCTCGGTCTTCGGCGTTCTCGGGTTCTCCTTCAAGGCAATCCTGATCAAGCTCGCCTACGCCTGGCATCCGGTCGATGCGGTGACGCTCCTCGCGCTGCGGATGCTGTTCGCCGCCCCGTTCTTCGTCGCGATGGCGTGGTGGGCGGGAAGGCAACCCGCGGCGCGTCCGATCTCCCCGCGCGACTGGCGCACGCTCGTCTGGCTCGGCTTCATCGGCTACTACCTGTCGAGCCTCCTCGATTTCGTCGGACTCATGTACATCACCGCGGCGCTCGAGCGTCTCGTGCTGTATCTCTACCCGACGATCGTGCTGCTGCTCTCGGTCGCGCTGCACCGGCGGCGCGTCGTTCCCCGGGAAGTCGTCGCGCTCGCCGTCTCCTACGCCGGCATCGCGCTCGTGTTCGCGCACGATCTGCATCTCGGCGGCGACGCGCACGCGTTGTGGACCGGCGGCGCGCTGGTGTTCACAAGCGCGATCACCTATGCGCTGTACCTGATCGGCGCCGGCAATCTGATCGCGCGCCTCGGCAGCATGCGTTTCATCGCGTGGGCGATGCTCGCCTCGAGCGTGTTCGTGTTCGCGCAATTCGCGCTGACGCGCAGTGTCGAGGCGCTCGCGGTGCCGCCGTCGATCTACGCTCTGTCGCTCGCGATGGCGGTGTTCTCGACGGTGGTGCCCACGTGGCTGATCGCCGAAGCGGTGCGCAGGCTCGGCGCGAACACGTCGTCGCTGATCGGCTCGCTCGGACCGGTGTTCACGATCGGCCTCGGTGCGATGATCCTCGCCGAACCCGTCACCTGGATCCAGCTTGCCGGCGCGGCGCTGGTGCTCGCCGGCGTGACACTCGTCACGCTCAAGCCCGCCCGCCCCAGCGATCGCGAGACCGAGACCGCAGCCGAAACGGGATCCTAGCGAGCGGCGGGTCCGGAGCGAAGCGACGCGTCGCCGGCGGTCAGTCGAACTTCCTCAGGTCCTCGATCACCTTGCCGTCGTTCGGCAATTCGCCGGGCGCGTGGAAGGCGACCGCGCCGCGGAGCTTCGTCACATCGCGGATCGACGCGACGATCGCTTCGGCGTTCGACGAGCGATTCGCGGCGACCTCCACATGCAGCGTCATCCGGTCGCCGCCGTCGGCAGTGTCGACGACGAGCCGCGCCCGGCCGAGCTCGGGATGGCGCGCGACGATGGCGGCGACCTGTGCCGGGTGCACGAACAGGCCCTTCACTTTGCTCGTCTGGTCGGCGCGCCCCATCCACCCCTTGATGCGGAGGTTCGTGCGGCCGCAGGGGCTCGCGCCCGGGAGCACCGCCGAGAGGTCGCCGGTGCCGAAGCGGATCAGCGGGTAATCGGTGTTCGTGAGCGCGGTCACAACCACTTCGCCGACCTCGCCGGTAGCGACCGGATCGCCGGTGCCGGGCCGTACGATTTCGACGAGCACGCCCTCGTCGACGACGAGCCCCGAGCGCGCTTCGGTCTCGTACGCGACGTTGCCGAGATCCGCAGACCCGTAGACCTGGTAGCCGGAGATTCCGCGCGCGGAGAGCGCATCGCGCACGCTCGCGGGAAACGGCTCCGCCGAAACGAGCGCTTTCGTGAGGCTCGAGATCTTCACCCCCATCTCGTCGGCCTTCTCGACGATGATCCGCAGAAAGGAGGGGGTGCCGACGTACCCCGCAGGTCGGAGATCGGCGATCGCCTGCACCTGTTGCTCCGTCTGCCCCGTGCCACCCGGGAACACCGTGCAGCCGAGAGCGAACGCGCCCGTCTCGAACATGGAGCCTGCGGGGCTGAAGTGGTAGGCGAAGCAGTTGTGGACGAGATCGCCCTCGCGGAATCCCGCCGCATAGAGCGCGCGCGCCATCCTCCAGTAGTCGGCGCCGCGTCCCTCGGGCTCGTAGATCGGCCCCGGCGAGGCGAAGACGCGCGCGGGGCCCGCACTCCCCTCGCCCCAGCGCGACGCCGCGAATCCGCCGAACGGCCGCTCTCCCTTCTGAATCTCGAGGAGCTCGGATTTCCGCGTGACGGGAATCTGCGCGAGCGCCGCGCGCGAAGTCACCGCCGCGGGATCGACGGCGGCGAGGATGCGCGCGAACGCCGGAGCCTTCGCTTTGGCGTGCGCGACCTGGCGCGCGAGCCGGCCCAGCTGCTCGCGCTCGCGCGCTTCCGGATCGCGCGTTTCCAGCGCGTCGAAGTGCCGGCCGGTGTTCATTGCGTTCGCGCCGCTCGCACCACGGACTCTGGGCAGGTCATCGCCGCGCTGCGCCGCTTCAGGCGAGCCACCGCTTCCGGCGGTGATAGTGCTTGACGTCGCGGAAGCTCTTGCGCCCCGCGGTCGACAGTCCGAGGTAGAACTCCTTGACGTCGGCGTTCGACGCGAGCTCGCCCGCCTCGCCGTCCATCACGACGCGGCCGTTCTCGAGGATGTAGCCGTAGTCGGCGTAGCGGAGCGCGATCGTCGTGTTCTGCTCGGCGAGCAGGAACGACACGCGCTCCTTGCGATTCAAATCGCGAACGATCTCGAAGATTTCCTCGACGATCTGCGGCGCGAGCCCCATCGACGGCTCGTCGAGCAGGATCATCGACGGCTGCGCCATCAGCGCGCGGCCCACGGCCGTCATCTGCTGCTCGCCGCCGGAGGTGTATCCGGCCTGGCTCTGCCGGCGCAGCTTGAGTCGCGGGAAGTAGTGGTAGACCTTCTCGAGCGCCGCCGCGACTTCGGCGCGCGAACCCTTGCGGGTGAACGCGCCGGTGAGCAGATTCTCCTCGACCGTCAGGTGCGAGAAGCAGTGGCGGCCTTCCATCACCTGGCAGACGCCCATCCGGACGAGATCGTTGGTCGTCAGGCGGTCAACGCGCTTGCCTTCGAACTCGATCGTGCCCTTCGTCACGTCGCCGCGCTCGGCGCGCAGCAGGTTGGAGATCGCCTTGAGCGTCGTGCTCTTGCCCGCGCCGTTCGCGCCGAGGAGCGCCACGATCCTCCCCCGCGGGACCTCGAGCGATACGCCCTTCAGCACGAGGATCACGTGGTCGTAGATGACCTCGATGTTGTTGACCGACAGATACCGCGATGCCGCGGCGTCGGCAGGCGTGGGAGCAACGGATGAGCTCGACATGGCGATCGGCTCGAGCGGCTCAGGCAGGCAAGAAGGGAAAGCTGCGGGCTAGCGCGGGCCGCGCCCGTGCAGGCGCACCCGGCGGGTGAGCCTCAGCCTTCCTTCGCGCAGTCGCGCGGCGTGATCTTCTTCTCCGCTGCGTATTTTGAGGCTGCTTCCTCGACCATCTTGCGTACCAGCTCGCGATCGCCAGCCATGAACGGCGACGCCTGCTTGAAGCCGGACCCGGTCCATTCCTGGAATTTCACCATGCCGGAACCTTCGTGGTCGGCGCAGCTCGTCTTGATCGGCGGGAAGAGCCCCGGCGCGCCGAGCTCCTTGATGCGGGCCTCGGTGAGATTGAGATGTTCGAGGCCCCAACGAAGCTGCTCGGGCGTCATGACCTTGCCCTTGCCGAAATTGGCCTGTGCGACGCGCAGTGCCTCGACGAGGATCATCCCGTAGACGACGCCGCGCGTGTACATGACGTTGCCGAGGCGCGTCGGATCCTCGAGGTTGCCCTTGCCCGCTCCGTAGACCTTCGTCTTGATGTCCTGCATCACCGGGAAATTGACACCCGAAGCCGAGAACGCCGCGCTGACGTATCCCTTCGACGCATCGCCGGCCGGCACCACATCCTCTTCCGAGCCGGCCCACCAGACGCCCAGGAGCTTTTCGCGCGGGTAACCGGTCTTCGCCGCTGTCTTGAGCGCGACGGTGCTCATCACCCCATAGGTCCACATGATCACGTAGTCCGGCTTCGCCTGCCGGATCTGCAGCCACTGCGATTCCTGCGTCTGGCCGGGGACCGGCACGGGAAGCTTCAGCACTTCGTAGCCGTATTTGGCGGCGAGCGCGTCGAGTACCGGAATGGGCTCCTTTCCGAATGCGGACTCGTGATACAGGAACGCGATCTTCTTGCCCTTGAGCTTGTCGACACCGCCGGACTTCTGGCCGAGGTACGCGATCATCGCCGCCATCTGGTCCCAGTACGTGGTGCCCAGCGGGAACACCCAGTCGTAGACGCGCCCGTCGGCGGAGCTCGCCAGCCCGTAGCCGAAGGTCGTCATCGGAATCTTGTCCTGAGCGACGCGCTCGAACAGGCCGTAGGCGATGCCGGTCGCCAGCGGCTCGACCGTCGTCGCGCCACCGAACTTCTTCTTGAGGCGCTCGTAGCATTCGACGCCCTTCGACGGGTTGTACTCCGTCTCGCACTCCTCCCACTTGAGCTTCACGCCGTTGATTCCGCCGTTGATGTTCACGAGCGTGAAGTAGTCGATCGCGCCACCGTAGTACCCGGAGCCGCCCGCGGCGGACGGCCCGACCCGGTAGGACAGGATCGGGATGAACTGCTCGTTCTGCGCGAATGCTGCGGTAACCCCGGCGAACAGCGCGATGCCCAGTAGGGCCGACTTGAATGCCTTCATGTTCCTCCTCCTGACTCGGCGGGCGCCTGGACGGGCGCGACCGCGACTCCGCGCCCGACCCACGGCAACCGGGAAAGGATAATACCCTGCCGGGACGCCGCCATGACAGAGATCAATGCGGGAACGGCCAGAGCCGGAGCTTCTCCTTCGCGATCTGCCAGAGGCGCGCGAGGCCGTGAGGCTCGACGATCAGGAAGAAGATGATCAATCCCCCGAACACCATAAGCTCCAGATTGGAGATCGTGCTCTCCGCGATGCCCAGATTGAGGCTCGCATCGAGAAAGCGCACCGTCACGGAGAGCAGCACGGGCACCAGCGTGATGAACGCGCTCCCGAGGAACGATCCGAGCACGGTGCCGACGCCGCCGACGATCACCATGAACAGGATCCGGAACGACAGATCCAGGCTGTACGCCTCGGGCTCGACGGTGCCGAGGTACGCATACGCGTAGAGCGCACCCGCCACTCCGCAATAGAACGAGCTCACGGCAAAGGCGAGGAGCTTCGCGCGCATCAGCCGGATGCCGATCACCTCGGCCGCGACGTCCATGTCGCGCACCGCCATCCACGAGCGGCCCACGTTGCCGCGCGCCATGTTCTTCGCGGCGAGCGCCATGATCGAGGCGATGGAGAGCACGAGCAGGTATTTGGCGGCAGGCGCGTCGAAGCGGTATCCGAGGATCACGATCTGCTGCGCGGTGATCACGCCCGAGCTCGAGTAGTTGGTGATCCAGCCGACCTTGGTCAGCACCCAGAGGATGAAGAACTGCGCGGCGAGCGTGGCCACCGCGAGATAAAAGCCGCGGATGCGCAGGCTCGGGAGACCAAACAGGATCCCGACGAGCGCAGCCATCACCCCGCCGCCGACGAAAGCGAGGAGGATCGGCATCCCTGGAACACGAAGCATGAAGTTGTACGACGCGAACGCGCCCACCGCCATGAACGCCGCGGTTCCCAGCGATACCTGCCCGGCGTATCCGGTGAGGATGTTGAGACCGAGGGCCGCGAGGGACAGGATCAGGAACGGAATCAGGATCGCCGAGAACAAATACGGAGTCGCGGTGAGCGGCACCACGACGAACACGAACGCGAGGATCACGGCGATGCCGACGCGATCCTGCCGGATCGGGAAGATCGCCGAGTCCGCGGCGTACGACGCTTTGAATTGACCGGCTTCGCGGTAAATCATGTCAGTGGCGACTCAGATCCGCCGGATGATCTTTTCGCCGAACAGCCCCTCGGGCCGCACGAGCAGGAAGACGAGCGCGAGGACGTACGGGAACCAGCCCTCGATGCCGCCGCCCACGAACGGCCCGATGTACACCTCGGCCAGTTTTTCGGAAGCCCCGATGATGAGCCCGCCGACGATCGCCCCGGGCACCGACTCGAAGCCGCCGAGGATCAGCACCGGCAGCGCCTTGAGCGCGACGAACGTCAGCGCGTACTGGACTCCGTTGCGCGCGCCCCAGAGGAGCCCCGCGACCAGCGCGACGGCGCCGGCCACACCCCAGACGATCGTCCAGATCTGCCGCAGCGGAATGCCGACGGCGAGCGCCGCCTGGTGATCGTCGGCGACCGCGCGCAGCGCCCGACCGACCCGCGTGCGGTTGAAGAAGATCGCGAGCACGGCGACCAGCAGGGCAGCGACACCGGCTGCGGCGAGGTCGAACTTCGAGATGTTCATCCCCGTCTTGTCCGAGATCCATTGAATCGGCTCGTCCTGCAGCCCAAGATCGAGGCCGCGGACGTTCGCCCCCCACATCATCTGCGCGAGGCCTTCGATGAAGAACGCGAGCCCGATCGTCGCCATGAACAGCGTGATCTGCGGCTGGTTGACGAGCGGGCGCAGCATCAGGCGCTCGATGACGAAGGCGAGCAGCACCATTACGGCGAGGGTGGCCGGCAGTGCGAGCCAGAACGGAAGCTTCAGCTCCCCCAATCCGACGAACGTGAGCGCCGCGAAGAACACGAGCGCACCCTGCGCGAAGTTGAACACGCCAGAGGCTTTGTAGATCAGCACGAAGCCGAGCGCGACCAGCGAGTACATGATCCCGCTCAGCAGCCCGCCGATCAGCACTTCGAAGAAGAATGACATGCTGCTCGTGGTCCCCTGTTCGCGCGTTGGCTCGCCCTCGTCCCCGCTTCAGCGCGCGACGCCGAGATAGGCGTCGATCACCGCACGATCCGCGCGGACCTCATCGGGCGTGCCGTCGCCGATCTTCTTGCCGTAGTCGAGCACGACGACCCGGTCCGAGATGTCCATCACGACGCCCATGTCGTGCTCGATCAGCACGATCGTCGTCCCGTACTGCTCGTTGACGTCGAGGATGAAGCGGCACATATCCTGTTTCTCCTCGACGTTCATCCCGGCCATCGGCTCGTCCAGTAGCAGCAGCGTCGGCTCGGCGGCGAGCGCCCGCGCGAGCTCGACGCGTTTCTGCAGACCGTACGGAAGGCGCCCGACCGGCGTCTTCCGGATGTGCTGGATCTCGAGGAAATCGATGATCGCCTCGACCTTCTCGCGCTGCTCGTACTCCTCGCGCCGCGCGCGCCCGATCCACAGCGCCTGCTCGAGGAAGCTCGCTTTCATCTTCAGGTTGCGGCCGGTCATCACGTTGTCGAGCACGGACATGCTCTTGAACAGTGCGATGTTCTGAAACGTCCGGGCGATGCCGTGAGACGCCGCGTCGTGGGTGTTCATGTCGCGCCGGACGCGGCCGCGGAAGCTGATCGTCCCTCGCTGCGGCCGGTAGACGCCGTTGATGACGTTCAGCATCGAGCTCTTGCCGGCGCCGTTGGGGCCGATGATCGCGCGCACCTCGTGCTCGCGGACGTCGAAGCTGATGTCGGTGAGGGCCTTGACCCCGCCGAAGGAAAGCGAGATTCCCTCGAGCGCGAGAATCGGGTCGCCGATTTGCCGTGCGCCGGTCGCCATGAATCCGCTCAGGTGGCAGCGGCGACGGCGGCGCGATCGTACGTCTTCGCGTCCGCGATCCGCAGGTCGGCGGCGACCATGCCGCTGCGCCCGTCCTCGAACTTGACCAGCGTCTCGATGTGCTGGACGGTCCTGCCGCCGTAGAGCGCGTCGACGAGCACCGCGTACTTCTGGGCGACGAATCCGCGCCGGACTTTCCGCGTGCGCGTGAGCTCGTCGTCGTCGGGGTCGAGTTCCTTGTGCAGGACGAGAAAGCGGTGCACCTGCGACGCGGCGAGGCTCGCGTCCGCCGCGAGCTCCGCGTTGACGGTCTCGACGCATTCGCGGACCAGCTCGTAGACCTCGGGCTTTTGCGCGAGATCGGTGTAGCCCGAATAGGCGATCCCGCGGCGCTCGGCCCAGTTGCCGACCGAGCCCATGTCGATGTTGATGAACGCGCACACGCGATCGCGCTTGTCGCCGAAAGCCACCGCCTCCTTGATGTGCGGAAAGAACTTGAGCTTGTTCTCGATGTAGTTCGGCGCGAACATCGCGCCGCCGGAGAGCCTTCCGACGTCCTTCGCTCGGTCGATGATTTTCAGGTGACCATCGGCGTCGATGACTCCCGCGTCACCGGTGTGCAGATAGCCCTCGGGATCGATCGTCTCCGCGGTCGCATCGGGGCGCTTGTAGTACTCCTTCATCAGCATCGGGCCGCGAACCATCACCTCGCCGTTGCCGGTCAGCCTGATCTCGACGCCGGGCGCCGCGATGCCGACGGTGTCGAACCGCACGCCGCCGTCGGGCTGCAGGCAGACGTACGCGCAGGTCTCGGTCGAGCCGTAGAGCTGCTTCAGGTTGATGCCGATCGAGCGGTAGAAGCGGAAGAGATCCGGACCGATCGCTGCGCCTGCCGTGTACGCAACGCGGATCCGGCTCATCCCCAGCACGTTGCGCAACGGCCCGTAGATCAGGACGCTGCCAAGACGGTAGAGCAGTCGATCGACGGCCGGTACGCCGGGCTTGCCGTCCATGATCTCGGCGCCGCAGCGCTTCGCCACCGTCATGAACCTGCGGAACAGCCACTGCTTGAGCGCCGAAGCGTCGTCCATCCTGATCATCACCTGCGTCAGCAGGTTCTCGAAGATGCGCGGCGGCGCGAAATAGAACGTCGGGCCGATCTCGCGCATGTCGGTCATCACCGTGTCGCTCGACTCGGGGCAGTTGATCGTGAAGCCCGCGTACATCGCCTGCGCGTACGAGAAGAGGTGATCGCCGACCCACGCCATCGGCAGGTACGAGAGAATCCGGTCGGCGGCGGTCAGACGGTCGAACTCGCAGCCGCCGCGCCCTGCTTCGATGAACGCGCGATGCGCCTGGCACACGCCCTTCGGCTTGCCGGTCGTGCCCGACGTGTAGAGCATCACCGAGACGTCCTCGGCGCGGCCTTTCGCGACCTCCGCCTCGAAGAATCCCGGGTGCGCGCGGTCGAACTCGCGGCCGATCTCCTGCAGCCGCTCGAAGCTCGTCACGCCTTCGTAGTTGCGCAGCCCGCGCGGGTCGTCGTAGTAGACATGAGCGAGGCTCGCGACCGACGGCATCGCCTCGAGAACCTTGTCGACCTGCTCCTGGTCCTCGACGATCGCGTACGCGATCTCCGCGTCGTTCAGAACGAACACGAATTCGGCGGCCGGCGCATCCTGGTACATCGGCACCGGGATGCCGCCGAGCGTCTGCGCCGCGGCCATCGACCAGTAGAGCCGCGGCCGGTTGTCGCCGATGATCGCGAGGCGCATCCCGCGCTCGAAGCCTTGCGCCGCGAGGCCGCAGGCGAGAGCGCGGACCTCTTCCGCGACCTGCCGCCAAGTCCACGTCTGCCAGATGCCGAGGTCCTTTTCGCGATACGCGGGATGATCGCCCCGCACCTCGGCGTGATGCAGCAGCAGGCGCGGGAACGTGTCGAGCGCGGGCGAAGCGTGCGGGTCTGACGGCAAGGCGGGCCCCCTCCCTCGCGGACGGTCTCTATGGACCAATCCGGCCCGCAGATTCTATAGAAACGTCACGTGCGCGGATACGGAGGCCGCGGGCTCGATACGCTTGCGCGAGGGGAGCGGGGTCGCGTAGCGGGCGCATGCCTCATCATAAGCCCGCACGCGACTCCGTTCCCCTCGCGTCACGGTCGCGGCGCTCGCACGGCGGTGTGCTGGACGCCCGCTCGACAAGCGAGCGGGTGCCAGGCGCGCCGCCGTGCGATCAGGCGTACGTGAAGAACCCGCGCCCCGTCTTCCGCCCGAGGTGGCCCGCGGCGACCTTCTCCTTCAGCAGCAGCGCAGGGCGGTACTTGGGGTCGTTGAAGTCGCGGTAGAAGACTTCCATCACGGCGAGCATCACGTCGAGGCCGATCAGGTCGGCGAGCGCGAGCGGCCCGATCTGGTGGCCGCATCCGAGCTTCATCGCCTCGTCGATGTCCGCGGCCGACGCGAGGCCTTCCTGCAGCGCGAACACGGCTTCGTTGACCATCGGGCAGAGGATCCGGTTGACGACGAAGCCGGGGCTGTTCTTCGCGACGATCGCCGTCTTGCCGAGCGCCTTCACGAGCGCCTGCGCCGTCGCTACCGTCGCGTCGTCGGTCGCGAGGCCGCGCGTCAATTCGACGAGCGCCATCACCGGCACCGGGTTGAAGAAATGCATGCCGATGAACTTCGCCGGCCGGCTCGTCGCCGCCGCGAGCGCGGTGATCGATATCGACGACGTGTTCGACGCGATGATCACGCCGGAGCGCGCGCGACCGTCCGCTTCCCTCAGGATGCGCTGCTTCACCTCCTCGTTCTCGGTGGCGGCCTCGATGATGAGATCGCAGCGCTCGAGCGCGCCGTAGTCGGTCGTGCCGTCGATGCGCTTCAGTGCGGCGTCCTTGTCGGCCTGCGCGATCTTCTCCTTCCTGGCGAGGCGATCGAGACTTGCGTTGATCGCGGAGAGCCCGCGCCGAAGCGCGGCGTCGGCGATGTCGACCATGACGACCTGAAGGCCCGCCGTCGCGCAGGCCTGCGCGATGCCGTTGCCCATCGTCCCGGCGCCGATCACGCCGACCTTCTCGATCTCGCTCATTGGCGGTTTCCTAGTCGTTGGGGCCGGGCGCCGACGTCGTCCGCCCGCGTCCGCGCGGGCGGCGTAGCCGGGTCGTTCGTGCGGCGCGCGCCGGGCGCCGAGGCGGCTCCTCGCGCAGTCCGGCGAGAAACATGTCGATCATCCGGGGCGCCGCGCGCTCGAGATCGTAGGCGTCGGGTCGCAGCACCCATTCGTGCATCACGCCGACCATGTACGCGTTCATGCAGCGCGCCGCGAGCCACGTGTCGGTGTCGCGCGGAAGCTGGTGGCGGGCGACCGCCTGTTTGAGCAGCCGCTCGACATTGACGAGACAGCCGTCGCAGGCCGTGTTCTGGCGCTCGGCCACCGACGCCATTCCCGCGGCGAACTCGCATTTGTGGAAGATCACGTCGAACACCGCCTGCGTCTGCGGATCGGCGGCGAGTCTCGTCAGGCACTCGATCGCCAGAGTGCGCAGCGTATCCAGCGGATCCTGCTGGCGCGTCTCGCCCGCGACGGCGAGCATCGATTCCATGGGCAGCTGCACACGCTGGCAGAGCGCAGTGAAGAGGTCGGCCTTGTCTTTGAAATGCCAATAGACGGCACCGCGCGTGACGCCCGCAGCGACCGCCACTTCCTCAAGCGAGGTGTGCGCGACGCCGCGCTCGCGGAAGGCGCGCAACGCTGCGTCGAGCAGGGCGTCGCGCGTGGCTGCGGCTTCGACTTTCGTGCGTCTCACCATGCTCGGCGGGTGACGGACGGCAATCTTGTAGACCTTACACGCATCGCTCGCTGAAACAATCGACACATTTCCCTTCGGCCCGCGGGGTTGCAAACATACAAGAATGTATGTAAGGTGCCCGCCACTTGTCAAGCCCCGCGCGGTCCGGCTCCGAGCGGATCGGCGCAGCCCCTGGAGTAATGTCCATGACGATTGCCTCCCCCGTCACAAGCCGCTGTGCCCCTGCGATCGCCGGATTCGCCGTCGCCGTGCTCCTCACCGCGTGCGGGCAGTCGCAGCACGGTGGATTCCACGGGTTTCCGCCGGCCCAGGTGACCACGCTCGTGGTGCAGCCGAGGACGCTTCCGGTCGGCTACGAATACGTCGGCCAGACCGTCGGCTCGAAGGAAGTCGAAGTGCGCGCGCGGGTCGGCGGCATTCTGGAGAAGCGCCTCTACACCGAAGGGGGCTGGGTGAAGGCGGGACAACCGATGTTCCTGATCGACCCGAAGCCGCTCGAAGCGCAGGCCGCCGCCGCCGATGCGGACGTGGCGCGCGCGCGGGCGCAGGTGACGCAGGCGGAGCGCGAGCTCGCGCGGCTCAAACCGCTCGCCGAGCGCCGCGCCGTGGGGCAGAAGGAAGCCGACGACGCGCAATCGAACCTCGACCTCGCGCGAGCCGCGGAGAAGGCCGCCCAGGCGCGCCTCGACGAAGTGAAGCTCAACCTCGGCTACACGCGCGTCAATGCGCCGCTCACCGGATTGTCGAGCCGTGCGATCAAGTCCGAGGGAAGCCTCGTCGCTGCGAACGAAACGCTGTTGACGCTAATCTGGCAGGTGGACCCGATCTGGGTCGCGTTCACGATCTCCGAGAACGAGCGGCTCGCGCTCGACAAGGCGGTGGCGGCCGGCAAGCTCGTGCTGCCGAAGGACAACGCGTACGACGTCACGATCAAGCTTGCCGACGGCTCGCTGTTTCCGCGCAATGGGAAGATCAACTTCGCCGACACGCGCGTCAATCCGACGACGGGCACCTACGAAATGCGAGCCGAGATCGCGAATGCCGACGGCGCGCTCAAGCCCGGCCAATTCGCGCGCGTGCAGCTCAAGGGCGCAGTGCGCGC
>DATKMY010000159.1:0-26162 GCA_035541655.1 Casimicrobiaceae bacterium
TGCCAGCAGGGCCGGAGCATTGATCTCCGCAATGGCCCTATCGCCAATCTGGGGAAAGAGGTTCGCTTCGAGCCGCCGGAGCACATCCGCCGCGTGATGCGCCGTCCAGGTGGGCGAGTGCTTACCGTACCACTCGCGGGCCACGGCCTCGAAGCTGTTGGCTGCAGCGTGCTTCCTGAGCCGTTTTTGGGTCTGTTTCTCGGCGGCGGGGTCCTTGCCTGCCGCCAGCAGCTTGCGCGCGGCGTCGCGGGCTTCCCGAGCCTCGACCAGCGAGACGGCTTTCCACTTGCCGAGCGCCAGCAATTTCTCTTTGCCGTCGCGCCGGTACTTGAAGCGCCAGAGTTTCCCGCCGGCCGGCGACACTTCGAGATACAGACCGAGGCTATCCCACAAGCGAATCGGCTTCGTGTCCGGCTTCGCATTGCGCACTTTCACGTCGGTCAGTGGCATTGGGGGTATCTCTCTTGGTCAGGGGGTAGATGCGCAGTTTTATACCCCCGGTTACCCCCGGCTGTCAACGGCGGTTGTCGGCCGCTTGCGGCCTAAGTTTCATAGGGAAGATCCGGGGAGGGGTGCCGCTAGCGGCGGGTAACAGCGGGGTATCTGGCGGAAGGTGTGAGATTCGAACTCACGGTGCCGTTGCCGACACGCCGGATTTCAAGTCCGGTGCATTAGACCACTCTGCCAACCTTCCGTAGCGGGGCTCGCCCTTGAAAATGCCTGCAACGACATGATATTAGCAAGCCGACCCGCCTGTCCCCCGTGGCCAGCCCCGGAGGAACGGCGCGACTTTCTGTTAGTCTAACGAGCGGGTCCGTGGTGGACTCGGTGAGATTTTGAGGAGATGCCGTGGATAGCAAGTTCGAACCGGTGATGAGTTCAGGCGCACGACCCATTCCTGCACCGACGCCGATGCCGGAAATGGAAGTCGCGGTCGACAGCGGCCGCGTCCTTCGCAATACCTATTGGCTGCTCGCACTGTCGATGCTGCCGACAGTCGCCGGCGCGCTCGCGGGAATGCAGTTCAACTTCATCGGCCTCTTCCGCGCTGCGCCGATAATGACGCCGCTCCTGATGTTCGGCGTGATGATCGGGTCGCTGTTCGTCGTGACGAGGCTCCGCAACAGCGGCTGGGGCGTCATCGCGCTGTTCGGATTCACGTTCATCGCGGGCCTGATGCTCACGCCCATCCTGACGGTCGCTGGGGGCTTCCGCAACGGCGGTCAGCTCGTCGCGCTGTCCGGCGGACTCACGGCGGCGGTCTTCTTCGCGCTGGCGGCGTACGCGTCGGTGACGAAGCGCGATTTCGCCTTCCTCGGGAAGTTCCTGTTCGTTGGCCTCGTGCTGCTGATCGTCGCTTCGCTCGCCAACATCTTCCTGCAGATGCCGGCGTTGACCGTCACGGTTTCCGCGATCGCGGTGCTGATCTTCTCGCTCTACTTGCTGCACGACCTGACGAACATCGTACGAGGCGGCGAAACCAACTACGTGATGGCGACGCTCAACCTGTTCCTGAGCGTGTACAATATATTCATTAGCTTGTTGAACCTGC
The DNA here is from genome assembly GCA_035541655.1 of Casimicrobiaceae bacterium. Classification (GTDB taxonomy): domain Bacteria; phylum Pseudomonadota; class Gammaproteobacteria; order Burkholderiales; family Casimicrobiaceae; genus CAIWHR01. The sequence continues at coordinate 1,553 of DATKMY010000159.1, forward strand.
TCCTGATCTTCTCGGGGCAGCGCGACTAGAAGTGTACCAACAGCGACTTACGGGGCAACGCGAGTTGCCCCGTTTTTTTGGTGCGTCCGCCGGAAGATTGCACCGGCCGGGCGGGAAGATCCAGCCGGGCGGCGGCGAGCGCGTGCCTCATCATCACGGAGGCGCGCCGAGGCACCCTTGGCCCACCCGCCGGGGCGCCTACCTTCCGAACACGGCGATCGATTCGACGTGCGCGGTGTGCGGGAACATGTTGGCCACGCCGGCCGCGCATAGCTCGTAGCCGTGACCGTGGACCAGCACCGCCGCGTCGCGCGCGAGCGTCGCGGGGTTGCAGGAGACGTAGACGATCCGCTCGGGCGCGCCGTCGCCGGGCAGCGCCTTCACGAGCGCGATCGCCCCTTCGCGCGGCGGATCGATGAGCACTCTGTCGAGCGGGCCCAGCGCCTCGACACTGTCCGCCGTCACCTCGAACAGGTTCAGCGCACGGAAGCGCGCACGCTCGGCGAGACCGTTCAGCGTCGCGATCTCGCCGGCCCGGCGCACGAGCGCCTCGTTGCCCTCGATGCCGATGGCGTCCGCGCCCCGGCGCGCGATCGGAAGCGTGAAATTGCCGATCCCGCAAAAGAAATCGGCGACGCGCTCGCCCGGCTTGGGGTCGAGCAGCGCGATCGCGCGTCTCACGAGCGTGCGGTTGATGCCCGGGTTCACCTGCGTGAACTCGGTGGGCAAGAACGGGAACACGAGGTCGAATTCCGGCAGCGCGTAAGCGAGGCGCGCACCGCCGGGTCGCAACGGCTTCGCGCTCGTCGGCCCGGCCGGCTGCACGAAGAACTGCACGCCGTGGCGCTCGGCGAACGCCGTGAGCGTTGCCTCGTCCGAGGCCGAGAGCGGCTCGAGTATCCGCAAGACGAGCACGTACGCCGCGTCCTGACCGTCGCCGACCGCGAGCTCGATCTGCGGCAGCCGGTCGCGAACGCTCAATCCGGCGATGAGCAAGCGCAGCGCCGGAATGAGATCCGAGATCCGCCGCGGCAGGATCGCGCACGAGCTCATGTCGGCGACGTAGCTCGATCTGCGCTCGTGAAATCCAACCAGGACGCCGCCCTTCTTCTCGACGTAGCGCACGGAGAGCCGCGCCCGATTGCGGTACCCCCACGCGGGCCCGTGGATCGGAGGCAGCAGCAGCGCGGTGCGCACGCGCCCGATGTGCCACAGCGTGTCCTCGAGCGTGCGTTGCTTGGCGGCGACCTGGGCGCCCGCGTCGAAGTGCTGCAGCGAACAGCCGCCGCAGATGCCGAAATGCGGACAGCGCGGCTCGACTCGCGCCGCATTGGCCTTGACGATCGTCTCGACGCGCGCGAGCTCGTAGGTCGGCTTGCGCTTGAGCGTCGCGATCGTCACGACTTCGCCGGGGAGTGCACCTTCGACGAAGATGGCCTTGCCGTCCGCGCGCGCGATCCCGCGGCCTTCCTGATCGAGCGAGGCAACGGTGACGGTCGCCCGGGGCGCGGAGCGATCGAGTGCGGCAGGCGAAGCGGACATGTTCGGAGGAATCGTGACCGGGTTCATGTCCGATTGTAGCTTTCGCGCGAGCCCGCGCTCTGGGCGGCGCGAGCGGACGCCTCGATGCGGTCGAGTAGAATTCGTAGCGATGCGTATCCTCGCGCTCGACACGTCGACCGATTGGTGCGCCGTCGCCGCAGGCGATGGCGCGCGTTGGCACGTTCGCGAAGAGCGCGCGGGTCGGGGACATTCGGAACGGCTGGTGCCGATGATCGATGCCGCGCTCGCCGAAGCGGGCTGGTCGCTGTCCGATCTCGACGGCCTCGCGTTCGGCGCGGGCCCCGGGTCGTTCACCGGAATTCGCATCGGCTGCGGCGTTGCCCAGGGCCTTGCCTTCGGGTGCGCAATCCGCGTCATCGCCGTTCCGACGCTCGCGGCCATCGCGCAGGAAGCCTTTCGTGCGCGCGGCTGGCAGCGCGTGATTACCTGCCTAGACGCGAGGATGAGGGAGGTCTATGCGGGTTCATATGCTCGCGCCGGAACAGAGTGGCGAGAGATCGCCGCACCGACGGTCGGCCCGCCGCAACACCTCGTCCCGCCGGCAACGGACGGCAGCTGGGCGGGTGCCGGCAATGGATTTTCCGCCTACCCGGCGCTCGCGACACGGCTTGCACTGACCGAGGTCGACGCCTCGGTACGTCCGACCGCGCGCGCGATCGGCGAGCTCGCGCTTCCCCGCTTTGTCGCGGGTGAGGGCGTTCCGGCGGCCGCGGCGCTGCCCCTCTACGTGCGTCATCGCGTCGCGCTGACCACGGCCGAGCGCGATGCCGGCCTCAGGCTCTGAAGCGAGGCAGGCGCGATGGCGACGCTTCCGCAGCACGTCTTGCCGTCGAGCGTGGCATGGCGCCCGATGCGCGACGGCGATCTCGCAACGGTGGCGGCGCTCGAGGCGCAGATTCACGCCGCGCCCTGGACGATCGGCAACTTCCGCGATGCGCTTGCAGCGGGGTACGCGGCGCGCGTCGGCGAGCGCGACGGTCGCATCGTCGTCTACGGCGTGCTGATGCTCGGACCGGGCGAAGCCCAGATCCTCAACCTGTCGGTGGTCGCGGACGCGCGCCGCCAGGGTCTCGGACGCGAGCTGCTGCGCTACTTCGTCGACGACGCGCGATGGCTCCATGCGGGGCAGATCTTTCTCGAGGTTCGCGCGTCGAACGTCGCGGCGATCGCGCTCTACGAGACCGAGGGCTTCGCGCCGGTGGCGCGGCGGCTCGGCTACTATCCCGGCGCTGGCGCCGAGTCGCCGCGCGAGGATGCGCTGGTGATGCGGCGTCCGCTGCGCGCGACGCTCGCGCGCTGACCCCGATCGGCTGCCGATGCCCGACCGTGACGATGTTCTGACGGAGCTCGGGCTGACGCCGGTCTGGCGGCGGCGAGCGCTCGGCGGGGCCGGGGCGGTCGACGCCAGCGGGGCGGAAACGATCGACGCTCCGCAACGAAGCGATGAGACCGCCGGCGTGCGGGCGCCCGCTGCTGCCGCGGCGGTCGGCACGGTCGATGCGCCCCGCGCCACGGAGTCCCGCACCGCGCGGATCGCGAAGGTCGAGTGGCGCGACTTCGCGCAGGACGTCGATTCCTGCACTGCCTGCGGGCTCGCCCGCGGGCGGAGGAAATCCGTTCCCGGGGTCGGCGATCCTCATGCCGAGTGGCTGTTTGTCGGCGAGGCGCCCGGCGCCGAAGAGGACGCGCGAGGGGAGCCCTTCGTCGGCCAGGCGGGAAAGCTCCTCGACAACATGCTGGCGGCGCTCGGCATGAAGCGTGGCGAGAACGTCTACATCGCCAACGTGCTCAAGTGCCGACCTCCGAACAACCGCACGCCGGACCCGCTGGAGGTCGAGGCGTGCCAGCCCTACCTGGATCGTCAGATCGCGCTCATCAGGCCGAAGATCATCGTCGCGCTCGGCAAGAGCGCGGCGACCACGCTGCTCGCGGTCGAGGCGTCGATCGCGAGCCTGCGCGGGCGCGTCCACCGCTATCGCGGCGTTCCACTCGTCGTCACCTACCATCCGGCCTACCTGCTGCGCAACTTGCCCGACAAGGCGAAGGCATGGGAGGATCTTCTTTTCGCGCGGCGCACGTTGCGCGGAGCCGGGGCGGCAGACCCGGCGCAGAGCGCCGACCTGAACGTTTGAAAGCGCGCGTCGTCGCCTCGAGCTCTTGCGCTGGCGGCATCTCAGCCCCATTTTCCCGCTGCAGCGCGAACCCGCATTCCGAACCCTGTCCGGAGGAAAGATGATTCGCAAAGTCGCCGCCCTGGTCGCCGTGTCCACCCTGCTCGTCCTTTCGGGCTGCGGCTACAACGACCTGCAGCGCCAGGACGAAGGGATCAAGGCCGCATGGTCCGAAGTGCTCAACCAGTATCAGCGCCGCGCCGATCTCGTGCCGAACCTCGTGAACACGGTCAAGGGCTATGCGGCGCAGGAAGAGCGCGTGTTGACCGAGGTGACGAACGCGCGGGCGAACGTGGGCGCGATCAAGGCCACGCCGGAGCTCGTCAACGATCCCGTCGCGTTTCAGAAATTCATCAAGGCGCAATCCGAGCTGCAGGGCGCGCTGTCGCGGCTCCTTGCCGTCTCCGAGGCCTACCCACAGCTCAAGTCCGACGCGCTGTTTCGCGATCTCACCGCGCAGCTGGAAGGCACCGAGAACCGGATCACGGTCGCCCGCAATCGCTACATCAAGTCGGTCCAGGAATTCAACACCACGGTGCGGCAGTTTCCGACCAACCTCACGGCAATGGTGTTCAAGATGGACGTGAAGCCGAACTTCACCGTCGAGAACGAAGCCGCGGTGAGCGTGCCTCCGAAGGTCGACTTCGGCAAGCCGGCGGAACCGGCGGCAGCGCCGGCAACGCCGGCGCCCGCGGCGCCGAAGGCCGAGCCCGCCGCCGAGCCCGGCAAGAAGAGCTGATCGAAACGCATTGAGCGCACGCGCTCTGCCGCTGCTCCCCATGGCTCGTGCGTACGCGACGCGAGTCGCAATGCGCCTGCTCGCCGGCCTGCTCGCCTTCGGCGCGCTCTGCGTCTGTGCGCAGACCTGGGAGACAGGCACCGACGGCTTGCTGCCCATCCCGCCGCTCGCCGCGCGCGTCACGGACCTCACGCATACGCTCTCGACTGCGGAGTCGACGGCACTCGAGGCGAAGCTCGCGGCCTGGGAGACGCGAACGTCGAACCAGCTCGTCGTGCTGGTCGTGCCGACGACGCAGCCGGAACCGATCGAGGCCTACTCGATCCGGGTCGCCGAGAAGTGGAAGATCGGGCGTAAGGGCCAGGACAACGGCGTCCTGTTCCTGATCGCGAAAAACGACAGGAAGATGCGGATCGAGGTCGGGTACGGCCTGGAAGGCGTGCTGCCCGACGTGACGGCGAAGCGCATCATCGCGGAGGACGTGGCCCCCGCCTTCCGCGAGGGCAGGTTCGCGCAGGGCATCGACGCGGGCGTCGATCGCATCATCGGCGTCGTCGGCGGAGAGTTCTCGGCGCCGAAGAGCACGGCGAAGGGGCCGGCGAGCTCCGCGGGCCAGTTCAACTTCGAGACGCTGTTCGTCATTCTTTTCATTGGCGTCCCGCTCGTCGGCCGAATTCTCCGCGCGATCTTCGGGCGGCTCCTCGGCGCGACGATCGGCGCAGGCATCGTCGGTGGCGCAGCCTGGCTGTTCGTGGGGTCGATCGCAATCGCGATTGCCGCCGCCATCGTCGGGTTCGTCGTGATGATCTTCTTCGGCATCGGCGGCGCTCTTTCGCGTGGCGGCACCGGGGGGGTCGTGTCCGGCGGTGGTTGGGGCGGTGGGGGTTTCTCCGGTGGCGGGGGATTCTCGGGCGGCGGTGGCAGCTTCGGCGGCGGCGGCGCTTCGGGTAACTGGTAGCCGAGATCGACGGCATGCCCCACGGATCACTGCCCGGCCGCTTCCTCCGCCATCTGGCGACCGATCACGGCAGCGTGCGCCGCGCATTTCCGGATGCCGCGCTCGCGCGGATCGAAGCGCTGGTCGGCGAGGGTGAGAAGGGCCATCGCGGACAGGTGCGCTTCGCCGTCGAGCCCGCGCTTGCGCTCGCCCGCGTGCTCTCACGTGTCACGCCGCGCGAGCGCGCGCTGGAGGTTTTCGGTCTCTTGCGCGTCTGGGATACCGAAGAGAACTGCGGCATTCTCGTGTACCTGCTGCTCGCCGATCGCGCCGTCGAGATCGTCGCCGACCGCGGAATACACCGGCGTGTCGGCGACGCCGCGTGGGAGGCGGTGTGCCGGAAGATGGAAGCCGCGTTTCGCGGCGGCCGCTTCGCGGAAGGCGTCGAGGCGGGGCTCGCCGAGGTCAACGCGCTTCTTGCCGAGCACTACCCGCGCGAGGGGGGCGGCGCAGGCAACGAGCTTCCGGATCGTCCGGTCGTTCTTTAGCCTTCGCTGCCGGGCGCCTGGACCTGGCGGAAGTGCGCGCCTGGGGCTAGCCGTGACCGAGAGGGTCGGGCTTCGCGGGCTGCGTCTTCGGCGGATCGCCGGCGACGAGGTGCAGCAGGTCGCTCCTCGCATGATTGTTTCGGTGGCGCAGCGTGACGAGGACCATGGTTCCGCTCACGAACAGTCCGAACAGCACGACCGCGCTTTCCACGCGGATTCCCGCGCCCACCATCAGTCCGTAAATGCCGACCATCAGCAGAATGCCGATGTTCTCGTTGAAGTTCTGCACGGCGATCGAATGGCCGGCGCCCATCAGCACGTGACCGCGATGCTGGAGCAGCGCGTTCATCGGGACGACGAAGAAGCCCGCGCATGCGCCGATGCCGATCATCAGGAACACCGCTAGCGGAATATGGTTGACGAAGATCATCGAGATGACGATGACACCCATCAGCGCGCCGATCGGCAGCACCTTGACCGCGCCGCGCAGCGACACGGTGCGGGCGGCGATCACCGCCCCCGTCGCGATGCCGATGGCGACGACGCCCTGCAGCATCGACGCCTGCGACAGATCGAGGTGCAACCGGTGCGCCGACCAGTCGATCACGATGAACTGCAGCGTCGCTCCCGCTCCCCAGAACAGCGTGGTCGTCGCGAGCGAGATCTGGCCGAGCTTGTCGCGCCACAGCAGTGACACGCAGTGCGAGAACTCCCGGACCAGGTAGACGGGGTTGCGGTTGACCATTCTGTGGTCGACGCCGGTATTCGGGATGAAGCAATTGAAGATCGCGGCGATCACGTAGAAGAGCATGATTACGCTGATCGCCGCTTCGGGCGGGGTCTCGATGCCGGTGTCGATGTACGGCATGTCGAAGTTCAGCAGATGCGTCGCGATCCGCGGTCCGATCAGCGCGCCGCCCGTCAGCACGCCGAGGATGATCGACGCAACGGTGGTGCCCTCGATCCAGCCGTTGGCGACGACGAGCTGCTGGGGCGGCAGGAGCTCGGTCAGGATCCCGTATTTCGCCGGCGAGTAGGCTGCGGCGCCGAAGCCGACGACCGCATACGCTGCGAGCGGGTGCAGCGTGAACAGCATCAGGACGCATCCGACGACCTTCACGCCGTTGGTGATCAGCATCACCTGGCCCTTCGGCATCGAGTCGGCGAACGCACCCACGAGCGGCGCCAGCACGACGTACGAGAGCACGAAGGACTGCTTAAGCGCAGGCGTCATCCACCCCGGCTCGTTCAAGTCGCGGAGCAGGGCAATTGCGGCTATCAACAGCGCGTTGTCGGCGAGCGAGCTGAAAAACTGCGCCGCCATGATCGTGTAGAAGCCGGACTTCATCGTCCTCCGCGGCCTGGAGCGGGTCTTCGCGACAGCGCGAAGCGCAACGGGCATTCGGTATACTTGTTCGGTACGCCCGCAGCCCGCGTTTTATACCACGATTGCCCGATTGGGAAGCTTTCGGGAACGGCGCGGGTCCTCCGGGCATCGTGGCCGTTAGGCTTCGACGCAACACCGAAACCCCGAGATTCTCCCGCAATGGCTCGTCCGATCTACGCGCAGTTGAGCCTTCCCGCGCTTCGCGGCAACCTCGCGCGCGCTCGCGCGCTCGCCCCCGAGACCCAGGTGATGGCGGTCGTGAAGGCGAACGCCTACGGACACGGGCTGCTGCGCGTGCTGCCCGCGCTCACCGATGCCGACGGAGTCGCGCTGATCGAGCTCGACGCGGCGATCGCGCTGCGCGCAGAGCACTACGTCCGGCGCATTCTGTTGCTCGAAGGCTTCTTCGCGCCCGACGAACTCACCGAGATCTCGGCGCGGCGCCTGGCCGTTGTCGTCCACAACGACGAGCAGCTGCGGATGCTCGAGCTCGCCAGGCTCGAGCGTCCCCTCGAAGTGTTCGTCAAGATCAACTCGGGAATGAATCGTCTCGGGATCGCGCCTTCCGAGGTCGCGCGCGTCGTCGAGCGTCTCAACCACTGCGAGTCGGTCGCCGTGCTGCGGTTGATGACGCATCTCGCGCGCGCCGACGAAGACGACGGGATCGCGGAGGCGCTCGCGACGTTCAACGCGGCGTGCCGCGGGCTGCCGTATCCGCGCTCGATCGCCAACTCGGCCGGAGTCGTGCGCCATTCCGACGTCGGCGGCGACATCGTCCGTCCGGGCATCATGCTGTACGGCGCGACGCCGTTCGCCCTCAAGTCCGCAGTTTCGCTGGGGCTCGAGCCGGTGATGACGCTGCGCTCGGAGCTGATCGCAGTCCAGGCGCTGCGGCCGAACGAATCGGTCGGCTACGGAGCCGCCTACACCGCGACCCGCGCGCAGCGTATCGGCGTCGTCGCCTGCGGCTACGCCGACGGCTATCCGCGAGGCGCGCCCAACGGCACGCCGGTGCTCGTATGCGGCAAGAAGGCGCGAATCGCCGGCCGCGTTTCGATGGACCTGATCACCGTCGATCTCACCGACGTTCCCGAAGCGACCGTCGGCAGCCCGGTCGTTCTGTGGGGCCAGGGGCTCCCGGTCGACGACATCGCGCACGCGGCATCCACCGTCGGCTACGAGCTGCTCTGCGCCGTCGCGCCGCGCGTGCCGTTCGTCGTGAGCAACGTCCCGCGCATCGACCTCGAATTGTAGGAGACCGACCGTGCACATCGTCGTCACCGGCGCCGCCGGATTCGTCGGGTCCAACCTCGTGAAGGGGCTCAATGCACGCGGCGAGTCGCGCGTGATTGCTGTCGACAACCTTGCGAAGGCCGACAAATTCGTGAACCTCGTCGACTGCGAGATCGCCGATTTCGTCGACAAGGAGGAGTTCCTCGCGCGCCTCGCCGACGGCGATTTCGACGACGAGGTGGCAGCGGTCTTCCATCAGGGCGCCTGCTCGGACACGATGGAAACCGACGGCCGGTACGTGATGCGCAACAACTATCGCTATTCGGTCGCGTTGCTCGATTGGTGCCAGAACAACGACGTTCCCTTCATCTACGCGTCGAGCGGCGCGGTCTACGGCGGCAGCGCCGTCTTTCGCGAAGAGCGGCAGTTCGAGCAGCCGCTCAACGTCTACGGCTACTCGAAGTTCCTGTTCGACCAGCGCGTGCGGCAAATGCTTCCCGAGCGGACCGCGCAAATCGCGGGCTTCCGCTACTTCAACGTCTACGGGCCGCGCGAGCAGCACAAGGGACGGATGGCATCCGTCGTCTGGCAGTTCCGCAACCAGTACCTGGCAGAGCACCGCGTCCGCCTCTTCGAAGGCTCGGGAGGCTACGCCGCAGGCGAGCAGCTTCGCGACTTCGTGTTCGTCGACGACGTCGTCGGCGTCAATCTCGACTTCCTCGAGCATCCCGAGCGCAACGGAATCTTCAACCTCGGAAGCGGAAAGGCGACGACGTTCAACGCGGTCGCGGCGGCGACGATCAACGCCGTTCGGCGAGCGAACGGCGAGGCGCAGCGCTCGCTCGCCGATCTGGTCGCCGAGGGGGCGATCACGTATGTCGCGTTTCCGCCGGCGCTCGTCGGCAAGTACCAGAGCTTCACCGAAGGCGATCTCACGCGCCTCCGCGCGTCCGGGTATCGCGCGCCGATGCACACCGTGGAAGAAGGCGTCGCGCGCTACGTCGAACGGCTGATTTCAAAGCCTCCGCCCTCCGCGTAGCTTCGACGACCAGCACGGCCGGAATCGCGCATCGGGCGCGACACCCGTCTCGCCGCTGCGATTGTCGAACGACGATGGAGGCAACATGCAACGACTGCTGTTAGCGTTCGCGTTTGCGCTGTGGTCCGGCGCCGCGCTCGCCGCGCTCAACCTCAATACGGCGACGAAGGAAGAACTGATCGCACTGCCGGGGATCGGCCCCGCGAAGGCGCAGGCGATCCTCGACTACCGCAATGCGCACGGCGGCTTCAAATCGGTCGAGGAATTGAAGGATGTCAAGGGGATCGGCGCCAAGCGCTTCGAGAAGCTCAAGGGCGAATTGACGGTCGCCGGCTCGCCGGCCAAGGCCGCGGCCCGGCCGGCCGACAAGGCGCTCGCCTCGCCGCAGCGCTCGGCGAAGGGCGAGGTGTCTACGGTGGCGAAGGGCGAGCCACCGAAGCCCTGAGCCGGCACACCGGGGTTCCCGTTTCCCGATCGGGTGCGTCGCGCTTGCCCCGCAGGGGGTCAACCCGTAACATCCACGCCGCGTTAATGTCCCCGCGCCAAATCTGTTCGGGCGCCGGCGCGGCGCACCCGCTCAACATTACAAACGGAGAACCTCATGAAACGCTTCTTGCTGTTCATCGCCACGCTGCTCTTTTCGGCGTTGGCGCTTGCTGCCGTCAACATCAATACAGCGACCAAGGAAGAGCTCGACGCGCTCCCCGGGATCGGTCCGGTGAAGGCGCAGGCCATCATCGACTACCGCAACAAGAACGGCCCGTTCAAGAGCCCCGAGGACATCATGAAGGTCAGCGGGATCAAGGAGGGCGAGTTCGCGAAGCTGAAGGGGCAGATCGCGGTCTCGGGCACGTCGTCGATGCCGGCAGCGCCGGCGAAAGCCGCTGCGCCCGCTGCTGCAGCCGCCGCGGCCGCTCCCGCCGCGCCCGCCGCCCCGGCCGCGGCACCGGCGAAGTCCGAGCCGGCGAAGGCTGCCGCTCCGGCGGCCGCTGCCGCCGCGGCGCCTGCCGCCGCGCCCGCCGCCGCGCCGGCGATGACCGAAAAGGAGAAGAAGGCCGCCGACGCGAAGGCGGCGAAGGAGAAGAAGGCCGCGGATGCGAAGGCCGCGAAGGAAGAGAAGGCCGCCAAGGACAAGGCGGCAAAGGACGAAAAGGCTGCCAAGGCCAAGGCAGCGAAGGAAGAGAAGGCCGCCAAGGACAAGGCAGCCAAGGACGCGAAGACGGCGAAGGCCTCCACCGAGTCCAAGCCCGCGGCGAAGGACGCGACGAAGGACGCGTCGAAGGACGCGACGAAGAGCACCGCCGACACGAAGGCGGCAGCCCCCGCCAAGCAGTAACGGGACCGACGCGGCTCCCCGGAGGACCCTGCCCGCGTGGCGGGGTCTTTCGTTTTGGGGCGCTGACACCCCAATCGGGATCCAGGAGGGCCCGCGATCCCTCCATTACAATAGCCCGACAGCGAGCAAGCCCCTGCGCCGCCGCGCCATGTATCCCACGCTCGAATCCACCGTCGGCAGCACGCCGCTCGTTCGTCTCCAGCGAATCCCGGGCGAGACGACGAACGCCATCCTCGGCAAGCTCGAGGGCAACAACCCGGCGGGATCGGTCAAGGACCGCCCGGCACTGTCGATGATCGTCGGGGCCGAAAGGCGCGGAGACATCAAGCCGGGGGACACGCTGATCGAGCCGACGTCGGGTAACACCGGAATCGCCCTTGCCATGGTGGCGGCGATGAAGGGCTACCGGATGATTCTCGTCATGCCCGACAATCTTTCGATCGAGCGCCGCCAAGCGATGCGTGCGTATGGGGCCGAGCTGGTCCTCACGCCGTCGAGCCTCGGCGGAATGGAGTACGCGCGCGATCTCGCGGCGAAGATGCGCGACGAAGGCAAGGGAGTAATCCTCGACCAGTTCGCGAACCCTGACAATCCGCTTGCGCATTACCGCGGCACGGGCCCCGAAATCTGGCGCGACACGGAAGGACGCGTCACGCATTTCGTCTCCGCGATGGGGACGACCGGCACCATCATGGGCGTGTCGCGGTTCCTGAAGGAGAAGAATCCCGCGATTCGGATCGTTGGCGCGCAACCGGAGGAGGGCTCGCAGATCCCCGGCATCCGCAAGTGGCCGGAAGCGTATTTGCCCAAGATCTTCGATCGCCGGCGCGTGGACAGGATCGAGCAGGTGTCGCAAGCGGACGCCGAAGCGATGGCACGCCGCCTCGCGGCCGAAGAGGGCATCTTCGGCGGAGTCTCCGCGGGCGGCGCCTGCGCGGTCGCGCTGCGCATCGCGAAGGAAGTCGCCGACGCGACGATCGTGTTCGTCGTTTGCGATCGCGGAGACCGCTACCTGTCGACGGGCGTCTTCCCGGCGTAGACGCCGATGACGCCGATCCTCGTCTTCGACATCGAGACGGTTCCCGATGTCGCTGGTCTGCGCCGCGCGCACGACCTGCCGGTCGGCCTCGAAGACGACGCTATCCTCGCCTGGTACGCGCAGAGGCGCCGCGCGCAAACCGGCAGCGATTTCCCGCCGCACCAATTCCAGCGCGTCGTCGCCATCGCGTGCGCCTTACGTGACGGTACGGGTCTGAAGATCGCGTCGGTCGGCGCGCTCGACGATCCCGAGGCCGAGCTCGTTCGGCGCTTCTTCGACCTGATCGACAAGCACACGCCGCAACTCGTATCGTGGAACGGCAGCGGGTTCGACCTGCCGGTGCTCAACCATCGCGCGCTCGCCCATGGCGTGACTGCGTCGCGCTACTGGGACTGGGGCGACGACGATCGCGAGTTCAAGTTCAACAACTATCTGGGCCGCTACCACACGCGCCATCTCGACCTCATGGACGTGCTCGCGATGTACCAGCCGCGGGGAGGCGCGGGCCTCTCCGCGATGGCACGGCTGTGCGGCTTTCCGGGGAAGCTCGGGATGGACGGGAGCGGCGTGCACGATGCGGTCCGCGCCGGCCGGCTCGAGGAGGTCCGCCGCTACTGCGAGACGGACGTGATGAACACCTATCTCGTCTATCAGCGCTTTCGCCTGATGCGGGGTGAAATCGCGGCCGGCGAATACGCGCAGGAGATCTCGCTCGCGCGCGAGCGCATCGCGGCGATTCCTGCGCCGCACTGGGCCGAGTTCATCGCTGCCTGGGACGCGAACCCCGTCGGGACGGGCCCGTAGCGGGCGCCGCCTCCCCAAAGCGTCACGCTCTGACGAACGGAACCGCTGGGAAGCGCCCGCCGACGATCGGAGCCGAAGGAACCCCCCACCAGCGTTCCAGCACGGTCGCATAGACGCCGCGGAAATCGAGCGCGTAGCCGACGTTGCCGTCACCGCCGAGGCGATCGAGCCGCGGTCCGTCGCCATAGAAGCCGCCCGCCACGCGCCCGCCCAGCGCGAAATGCACGTTTGCGGTTCCATGGTCGGTGCCGCCGGACACGTTTTCACGCGGGCGGCGGCCGAATTCGGCGTACGTGACGACCAGCGTGGAATCCCAGCGGCCGATCTCGACGAGCGCCGAGCGCAGCGCCACGATCCCGCCCGCAAGCGAGCCGAGAAGGCGTGCCTGCGTCGGCGCCTGGCCACCGTGGGTGTCGAAGCCCCCGAGCGTCAGGCGCACGACGGCAACGCCGGACGGGTTCGCGATCACCTGGCACGCCGTGTGGATTGCCTTGCCGAAGGCGTCCGCGGGGAATTCGGTCCTGAATTCGCGCCGGGCGTCGAGGTGGCTCGCGGCCTGAACGATATCCGCTTCGACCTTCAGAATGTGATCGAGCGCCTTGTTGCGCGCCGTGCCCTCCGGCGCCGCAAGCCGCGCACGGCGCAGGAACTGTTCGGTGTCCGCGAGTGCGACGGTGCGCGTGCCGGAACCTGCAAGCGGTCCCAGGTCGTTCGATCCCACGATCACGCCGTCGGCGGCGAACGACGGCGGCGGCGGATCCGCGGCGAACGTGCGCGTGAGCCAGCCGTCCTGCAGATAAGTCTCCGCTGCCGATGCGGTGTCCCAGATCTCGATCGAGCGGAAGTGCGAAAGGTTGGGTTCGGGGTAGCCGACGCCTTGCAGAATCGCGAGCTCGCGGTTCTTCCACAGCGGCTCGAGCGGCGCGAGCGCGGGGTGGAGTCCCGCGCGGTCCGAGAGTTGCACGATCGCGTCGCGCGAGATCGCGAGCTTCGGGCGCAGCGCGTAGTACGTCGGATCCGCGAACGGCACGAGCGTATTGAAGCCGTCGTTGCCGCCCTTCAGCTCGATCAGCACCAGCAGGTTGCGGTAAGGGCCGGCCGATGGCAGTGCGGGGAGCGCGGCGCGGGGCGCTTCGAGGGTCGCGAAACCGAACGCCATCGAGGCGAGCGAGCGTTGCAGAAAGCGGCGGCGATCCATCCGGCCTCCCCTCATTTCAGCTGATAGGCGGCGTCGAGGACGAGAGCGTGCACGACCGTGGGCGGATCCGCGGCGAAATCGACGGCCTGCTGCGGCGCGACGGCGAGCAGCAGGCGCTGCGCCTGTTTTCCGCGCTCCGCCGCGGTCGCCCCGGGCAGCGCTCCGAGCCATCGGGCGGCGTCGAAGTGGAGATTCGACGCCCCGCGCTCCATCCGCTCGAGGAAGCGCTGACGCTGCGCAGCGTCGGCGTCGACGACGCCTCCCGCGGCGACGAGCTTCATCGGCGTCGATGGGGAAGGCTCGCCATCCATTGCGTCCGCCACTCGGGCTTCGGAGCGGGCCGCGGAAACCGCGGTCATCGACATCGCGTCCCGGCCGCGCATCACTCGGTCGACGAATTGCTTGCGCGCGAGCAGCGTCGTCGTGTTGATCCACGCTTCACCGCCCGGCCAGCCCTTGACGTTGGGCGCGGAGAACAGGTTCTGCCCCATTCCCGCGGCGGCAACCGCGAACGGCAACGGCTGTCCGGGCTGGAGCTGCAAGACGCGCAGCGTCCCGACGACGAGCTCGACGGGCGACTTGACGAGCACGCCGCGGTGCTCCGCCGCGTAGAACGCGTCGCTCGTCAGTATCTCCTTCAGCGCCACGCGGATGTCGTAGTGCGATTCGCGAAACTGCGCCGCGATCCGCCGCACGTCCGCCGCGTCGACATCCGGTGCGACGAATTCGCGCCAGAGCTTCGCCGTGACGTATTCCGCCGTTTCCGGCCGCGCGAGCAGGATGTCGAGCACGTCGTCGCCGTCGAAGCGGCCGCTCTTGCCGAGCACGGTCTTCATGCCGTAGTCGTGCAGCGCCGGACGAAAGACGTAGTGGCCGGTCTCGCGATCGAGGCTCCATCCGGTGAACGCGCGGGCGGCTTCCTTGACGTCCGTCTCGGAATAGTGGCCTTCGCCGAGCGTGAACAGCTCCATCACCTCGCGTGCGAAATTCTCGTTCGGGGTGCCTTTGCGGCTGCGCACGCCGTCCAGGTAGACGAGCATCGCCGGATCCTTGGCCATTGCGTGCAGCAGCGTGCCGAAGTTTCCGAGCGCGTTCGCGCGCAGCGTCGCGTTCTGCCAGTACATGAGGCGCGTCGTGCGCACTTTCGGCTGCGCCGAGACGAAATGGTTGTGCCAGAAGAGCGTCATCCGCTCGGTGAGCGGCGACGGCGTCACCCGCATTTCGCTGATCCACCAGCCGCGAAGCTCGAGTCCCTCGCGAACCTGCGTCCTGACGAAGACCTTGCGCTCCTCGGCGGTCGCGTCGCCGCGCGGAGGCCGCAGTGGCCCGGTGTCGGCGGCGGAAGCGGGCGGCGCGAGCGTCGCAACGGTCTGCGCGCCCCGAAGCAGGCTGTCGACGGCGGCCTCGCGCGTCATCGCTGCGTAGGCGCGGATCTCGGTGTCGGTCGGGCCGAAGCCCGTGCGTGCGAGGAGATGCCGGGCGTCGTCGTAGCCGAGCGCCGCGCTCGCCGCTAAAGCCGGCGCATGCGAGGCGAGCGCTGCGACCGCAAGCGTCCATGCAAGCGCAGCGAGCCTGCGCGCAGGCAACGAAAGCAGCGACGAAGAACGCGGCGCTGTGCGGAGTCGAATCATCCGGAGGACACTATCGCGCGAACGCCGGTATCGTGTCTCGCGCAAGATGTAACAGGGCATTACCGCGGTCGGGGACGGAGCGTCACGATCCACGTGACCGCGAGCGATTCGGAGCGGATCGCTCGTGCGCTACAACCTGACGGTGCCCCGCGCGAGCTCGACGACGCGGCCGGACACGCGGATTCTGCGATCGGCGGTGACCTCGAGCCCGAGCCGGCAGGGCCGCCCGACCGCGTCGCCCTGCGCGATCGCGAGGCGCTGCGGCAGCGTTGCGCCGGTGGCGAGCAGCCAGCCGCCGAGGTTGGCGCATGCCGAGCCGGTGCCCGGGTCCTCGATCACCGCGCCGTGCTTCGGGAAGAAGAACCGCGAGACGAATGCCCGCGCGCCTTCGGGGGCGCTGCGCTGCGGATCCGGCGCGAAGACGTACGCCATCGCACGCTGGCCGGTGTGACCGTGCGCCAGGATCAGCTCCGCGCGCGGAGCGGCACGGCGAACGGCGTCGACGGATGCGAGCGGAATGATGAGCTGCTCGGACCCGGTGTCGACCCACAGCGGGGGGGCCGCAGGATCGGGCGCGACGTCGGCCTCCGCGAGCACCAGCATCGCGGCAAGATCGGCGCGCGAGGCGCTCACGGACCGGTGCTTGGGCGGATTCGCCTGCAGCGTCCAGACGTCGCCTTGGGCGTAGACCGGGATCGTTCCGACGCGCATCTCGAGCATCACGGTGTCGCCGGAGCTGCGCATCGCGCGCACGACGTGCGCGGTGCCGAGCGTCGGATGGCCGGCGAACGGCATCTCGAAAGTCGGCGTGAAGATGCGCACCTGCGCGGTCGCACGCCCCGACGGCAGCACGAACGTCGTCTCCGACAGATTGAACTGCAGTGCGAGCGCCTGCATCGTCCCCTCGTCCATCCCGCGCGCGTCCTCGAACACGGCGAGCGGGTTGCCGGCAAGCGGCTCCTCGGCGAAAACGTTGACGATGCGGAACGCATAGCTGGGCATGCTTCGCCTCACGCGGTGATGCGCAATCGATCCTCGGCGTCGAGCTCGCGGGCGAGCGCCCGGAACGCGTCCTCGGTTGCCGCGGCGGGCGTGACGACGAGCGCGCCGGCGACCCGCGGAAAATTCCTGCCGATCGATCGCGAATACGCGGGATCGTAATGCAAATCGAGGAGCTCCGCGATGACGCGGTTCCAATCGCCGGCCCTTGCCGCCTCCGACCACGCGTCGACCGCCTTCCTGCCGTGCAGTGGGACGAGACGCGCGAGCCGCTCGGCCAGGAGCCGTGGATCGGCGAGAAAGTGCGCGTATTCGTCCTTCAGCAGCTCGATCCGCTGCGCTCGCGGCAGCTCGACCCGGATGCACGGCGCCTCGCGCATCGTCGCGAGCAGCGACTCCGGCACCGACAGCGTGCCGATCCGCTTGCTCTCCGATTCGACGTAGACGGGCTGCCCGGGGTCGAGTCCCCGAAGCACCTCGACGAGCGCGCTCTCGAAGGCCTTCTGCGTCGGCTGCGGATCGACGGGAAGGTCGCCCAGTAGCGATCCGCGATGGCGGGCGATGCGCTCGAGATCGAGCACCTGCGCGCGTTCGGCCGCGAGTGCTGCGATGAGGCGGCTCTTGCCGGATCCCGTGAGGCCGCAGACGACGCGGTAGTCGAACTTCGGCGGCAACGTTTCGAGCAGCGACACGACGTTTCGCCGGTAGGCGCGGTAACCGCCCGCAAGCTGGACGGCGCGCCAGCCGATTTCGTTCAGCACATGCGCAAGCGATCGGCTGCGCTGTCCGCCGCGCCAGCAATAGACGAGCGGCGCCCAGTCGCGGGGCTTGTCGCGGAACGGCCCGTCGAGCATCGCGGCGATGTTGCGGGCGACGAGCGCGGCGCCCGCGCGCCGCGCCGCGAACGCCGAGTCGCGCGCGTGCATCGTTCCGATTCGGGTGCGCTCGTCGTCGTCGAGCACCGGATGACTCCGGGCGCCCGGAATGTGGTCGATCGCGAACTCGGCGGGGCTGCGGACATCGATGCGCTCGGAATACTCGGGAAGCGCATCGATCGTCACGCGGCGCTCGGGACGCTCGCTCGCGGCGGCGCTCACTGGGTAACCTCTAGCTTGACGAGACCACGCGGCGGTGCTGTCTTGGCGATCCGACTTGCGCGCCCGCGTGCCGACTGCCTGTAGCGCTGGCCTCGCGAAGGCCCAAATGAGACCCGCAGCGCACGAGGTGCCGCAAGACCCAGACGGGCTACAGGATGTAGCGCCAGGGTGTGTGAGCCGGAGCGCCGATCAGTGAGCGACCCGCACGGGCTTGCGGCAGGGCAAGTCTTACTCCAACTTGCCGGAGGTTGTCCATGAGTCTTTGCTTCGCCGGATTGGACTGGGCGTCGCGCGAGCACGCGGTGTGCGTTATCGATGACAGCGGCGCCACCCGTGATCGTTTCGACGTCACGCACGACGCGGCTGGTTTGCGTGAACTGCTCGCGCGCTTGCGCCGCTACGCGCCCACACCCGCGCGACTGCCCGTCGCAATCGAGCGTCCATCGGGCTTGGTCGTCGACGCACTGATCGATGCCGGGTTCTCCGTGGTGCCGATCCATCCCAACGTCGTCAAGGCGACCCGTCCGCGCTATCGCAGCCACGGCGCCAAGAGCGACGCTTCGGACGCCTACTTGCTCGCCGACTTGCTGCGTACCGATGGCGCTCGCTTTCGTCCCCTGCAGCCGCAGTGCGACGGCATCGGGGCGCTGCGTGCCCTGGTGCGCGGACGCGACGACCTGGTGGCCACTCGGGTGCAGCTTGCCAACCAACTGCGCAGTCTGCTCGAGTCCTTCTGGCCGGGCGCTGCCGCCATGTTTGCCGACATCGACTCGCCGATCGCGCTCGCCTACGTACAGCGTTACCCTACGCCGGCGAGCGCCGCGCGCTGCGGCGAAAAACGCCTTGCTGCCTTTCTCGCCCAACACCGCTACTGCGGCCGGCGCAGCGCCATCGAGTTGCTCGCGCGCCTGCGCGCTGCGCCTACCGGACACGCTGATGAATTGGAAGCCGACGCCAAGGGCACCCTGGTTCAGGCCCTCGCCGCGAGCCTGAGCAGCGTCGTCGCACAGATCGCGCAGCTCACTTCGCGCATCGAGCACGCCGTCAGCGAACTCGCCGATGGCCCGATCATCATGTCGCTGCCGCGTGCCGGTCAGGTCTGTGCGGCACAGATCCTCGCCGAGCTCGGCGACGTGCGCGAGCGCTTCCCTACCAACGCCCAGCTTGCAGCCGAGGCCGGTGTCGCGCCGCTCACCTACGAATCGGGCAAGCACCGTGCCGTCGCCTTCCGCTGGGCCTGCAATCATCGCCTGCGGCGCGCCCTCACCTGTTTCGCCGATAACTCGCGTCACGCTTCGCCGTGGGCCGCCAGGACATACGCTGCTGCCCGTGCACGCGGTTGCGATCACCCGCACGCCATTCGCATCCTGGCGCGCGCCTGGATTCGCGTGCTGTGGCGCTTGTGGGTCGATCGCTGCACCTACGACCCCGCCCGCCACCGCGCTGCGCTCGTCCTCAACGTAGCAGCAGGTTGACACAGGATGTCTCATTTCGGCTTCCCGAGCAGCGGTCGAAGCTGCGGCCACACGTTGTCGAGCAGCAGCGGCTGTGCGGCGGCATTCGGGTGGATGCGGTCGGCCTGAAAGAGCTCGCTCTTCTCGCCAAACCCCTCGAAGAAGAACGGGACGAGCGGCACCTTGCGCTCCTTCGCCACCTCGACGTAGAGGGCGTCGAACTTGCGTGCGTACGCCGCCCCGTAATTGGGTGGCACCTTCATGCCGACGATCAGCGGCTTCGCTCCGGCGCGTTGGGCTTCTTCGACGATCGCCGCGAGATTGTCGCGCGTCGCGGCGAGATCGCCGCCGCGGAGGCCGTCGTTGCCACCGAGCTCGAACACGACGACAGCCGGCCTGTGGCGCGTGAGCAGCGCCGGGAGCCGCGCGCGACCGCCGGCGGTCGTGTCGCCGGTGATGCTCGCGTTGACGACGCGGTGCGGATAGCGCTCCGCCGCGAGCCGCGCGGACAGCAGGTCGACCCACCCGGTGCCGGGCGCGAGGCCGTACGCCGCCGAGACCGAATCGCCCACGACGAGCACGACGGGCGCGGTCGGCTGCGCTCGCGCCGGGACGATCGCCGCGAGCGCGAGAAGGGCGGCGAGCGCGATTCCACGAAGAGTCGGCACGCGAGGTATGCGACACGCAAACACGGCGACGGCGGCAAGGTTCGATGCGAGTGAGCGATTGTAGTGGCAGCGACGGTCGGCGACGAGCGGCACGGTAGAATCCCCGGTTCCATGCCCGATTGCATCCTGCGCGCGTCGAAGCTCACAAAGATCGTCACCAGCGGAGACGCCCCGCTCACGATTCTCGACGACGTCGGCTTCGGCATCGACTCCGGTGACACCGTCGCAGTGGTCGGCGCGTCGGGATCGGGCAAGACGACGCTGCTCGGCCTTCTCGCCGGCCTCGACCGGCCGAGCGACGGCGACGTCTGGATCGACGGCAACCCGCTCTCCACTCTCGACGAAGATGCGCGCGCCGCGCTGCGCCAGCGCCTCCTCGGATTCGTGTTCCAGTCGTTCCAGCTGTTGCCGGCGCTCACCGCGCTCGAGAACGTGATGCTGCCGCTCGAGCTCGCCGGTGCGGCGGACGCGGCGGCCAAGGCGAAAGACTGGCTCGACCGCGTCGGACTCGCGCGGCGCACGACGCACTATCCGAAGCAGCTCTCGGGCGGCGAGCAGCAGCGCGTCGCGATCGCGCGCGCGTTCGCCGGCGAGCCGAAGCTTCTGATGGCCGACGAGCCGACCGGCAACCTCGACAACGCGACGGGTGTCGAGGTCGCCGATCTGATGTTTCGCCTCAACCGCGAGCACGGGACGACGCTCCTGCTGGTGACGCACGACCAGGCGCTCGCGTCGCGCTGCGCCCGCCGCCTTTCGCTCTCGGCCGGACGGCTCGTCGGCGACGAGCGCGTCGCCGCTCGATGAACACGCTGCGGCTCGCGCTGCGGATGCTCGCGCGCGACTGGCGCGCGGGCGAGCTCACGGTACTGGTCGCCGCGCTAATGCTCGCGGTGGCGAGCATCGGGACCGTCGGGTTCTTCGCCGATCGTGTGAAGGCTGCCCTGGGGCAGCAGGCGAACCTGCTGCTTGGCGCCGACGTGCTGATCTCCGCCGATCGACCGCTGCCCGACACGTACGCGGCGGAGGCTTTGAGGCGCGGTCTCGTTGCGACGCCCGCGCTCAAGTTCAACAGCATGGTGCAGCGTGCCGGCACGGACGCGGGCGGTCCCGGCGCGGTGCTCGCCGACGTGAAGGCGGTCTCTTCGGGCTATCCGCTGCGTGGCTCGATCGTGCTGGTCGACAACGCGGAAGAGCGCGGCGTCCGCGCCGCAGGCATTCCACCGCGCGGCGAAGCTTGGCCCGACGCGCGACTCGCCGCGCGCCTCGGCGCGAAGGCGGGCGATTCGCTCGCAGTCGGCGATGCGACGCTCAAGGTGACGGCCGTCGTGCTGCAGGAGCCGGAGGTCGCGAGCGGCATCCTCGCGATCGCGCCGAGACTTCTGATCAATCTCGACGACGTTCCGGCGACGAACCTCATGCAGCCCGGCAATCGCGCGGTCTACCGATTGCTGGTGGCCGATCTCTCGAAGCGCGACGCGTTGAATCCCTACCTCGACTGGCTGCAGCGCACGCTGCAACCGGGACAGAAAATGGAGAACGTGCGCGACCTGCGTCCCGAGGTGCGCCAGACGCTCGAACGCGCGGAGAAGTTCCTCGGCCTTTCGGCGCTTGTCGCGGTGATCCTCGCTGCGGTCGCCGTCGCTCTCGCCGCATCGCGCTACCTGCGTCGCCATCTCGATGCCGCGGCGATGCTGCGCTGCTTCGGCGCGTCGCGGCGGCGGGCGCTGGCGCTCTTCGTGCTGCAGTTCGGCACGATGGGTCTCGCCGCGAGCGCAGCCGGGATTGCCGTCGCGCTGGGTGGCCAGCAGCTGCTCGTGCTGCTGCTCGCGTCGATCACGGCGACCGACCTTCCTGCGCCCGGCGCTCTGCCTGCGCTCACGGCATTCGGCACGGGTGTGCTGCTGCTGTTCGGTTTCGCGCTGCCGCCGTTGATTGCGCTCGCCGGCGTTCCGCCGCTCCGCGTGCTCCGGCGAGATCTGCCGCGTCCGCGGGCGGGCGGTGTGGCGGCGTATCTGCTCGGTGCCGCTGTGATCGCGGTGCTGATCGCCGGGCAGGCGCAGGACGCCACCGCGGGCCTGATCATGGTCGGCGGAATCGGCGGATTGCTGGCGGTGGCTGCGGCAGCGGCGTGGCTGCTGATCGTTCTGCTGAAGCGACTCCCCCAGCGCGGCGTAACGTGGCGCTACGGTCTCGCAAACCTGCGCCGCCGCCCGCTCGCCTCGAGTCTGCAGATCGGCGCGCTCGCGCTGGGCCTGATGGCGCTGTTGCTCCTCACCGTCGTGCGCGGCGACCTGATGCGGAACTGGCGCGCGAGCCTGCCCCCCGACGCGCCGAATCACTTCGTCGTCAACGTGCTGCCCGATCAGGTCGAAGGCGTGCGCGCGGCGCTGAAGACGGCGACGGGATCCGACACTCCGTTCTATCCGATGGTTCGCGGGCGGCTCGTCGAGGTGAACGGCGCGCGCCTCGACACCGCGAAGTACGAGGATCTGCGCGCACGGCGGCTTGCGGAGCGCGAGTTCAATCTCTCGTGGAGCGCCGAGATGCCGCGCACCAATCGCCTTGCCTCGGGCAAGTGGTTCGACGGAGCGACGGGGGTGGCGGCGGGGATCTCGATGGAGAAGGGGATCGCCGACTCGCTCCAGTTGAAGCTCGGCGACACGCTGACTTACGACATCGCCGGTGTTCCGGTTACCGCGAAGATCACCAGCTTGCGCAAGGTCGACTGGGACAGCTTCCGGCCGAACTTCTTTACGCTCTTCGCGCCTGGCGTGCTCGAGGCGATGCCGCAGACCTACCTCGGCGCCGTGCGCCTCTCCGAGGGCGCGCAGTCGGTCGCGTTCCTCTCCGCGCTCGTTCAGCAGTATCCGAACGTCCTCGCGATCGACGTCGGCGAGATCATGCGTCAGGTGCAGGCGATCATCGAGCAGGTGTCGAGAGCCGTCGAGTTCGTGTTCCTGTTCACTCTGGCGGGCGGTCTGCTCGTGCTGCAGGCGGCGATCGCCGCGACGCAGGACGAGCGGCGCTTCGACGCGGCGATCCTGCGTACGCTGGGCGCATCGCGCTCGCAGCTCTCCGCCGCGCAGATCGCCGAATTCCTGGTGCTCGGCGCACTCGCGGGCTTGCTCGCCGCCGCGGGCGCGACGGCGACCGGATACGTGCTTTCCGATCGCGTGTTCCAGATCCCGTTCTCGACGAACCCGATGGTCTGGCTGCTCGGCATCGGCGGCGGCGCGCTTACGGTGACGCTCGCCGGCTGGCTCGGAACGCGCGGGATGCTGCGGCTGCCGCCCCTTGCGGTGATTCGTCAACTCGGCTGATCGCGGCGAAGAGCGGCGTCCGCGATCACTTCGCGCGAGGAGTCGTGCTCTTGGCTGTCAGCCCGGACGCGCTGGCGCGTTCCCCTGCTGCGTCAACGACGCCGGCAGCGGATAACGCCGATCCGACGGCCCGGCCTTCATGACTTGGCCCGGGACGTCGTGCTCCACGATCGCCGGCAGGTCGCGCGCGACGGCCAGCAGCTTCTCGAGATCGACGCCGGTGTCGTAGCCCATGGTCTCGAACATGTGGACCAGGTCCTCGGTGCAGACGTTGCCCGTCGCGCCGGGCGCGAACGGGCAGCCGCCCAGGCCTCCGAGCGATGCGTCGAAGCGATCGATCCCGACGTCGATCGCAGCGAGCGCGTTCGCGAGCCCCATGCCGCGCGTGTTGTGGAAGTGAGCCGTGATCTGCATCGCCGGCGCCCGCGCGCGCACCGCCTCGCAGAGCTCGGCCACCTGCGCGGGATTCGCCATGCCCGTCGTATCGCAGAGCGACACGCCGCCGATGCCCATCTGCCGGTAGCGGTCGACGAGGTCCAGGACGCGTGCAACCGGCACGTCGCCGTCGAAGGGGCAGCCGAACGCCGTCGACAGCGCGACGTTGACCGCCGCTTTGCTGCCGGCGGCGATCTTCATGATCTCCGCGAAAGCGATGAGCGACTGCTCCGGCGTCATGCGCAGGTTGGCACGGCCATGGCTGTCGCTTGCCGACATCACGAGGTTGATCTCGTCGACGCCGCAGGCCAGCGCACGTTCGCAGCCGCGCGCGTTCGGAACGAGCGCCGCATAGACGACGCCCGGCACGCGGTCGATGGCGGTCATCACCTTCTCGGCGTCGGCGAGCGCCGGAATCGCCTTGGGCGAGACGAACGACGTCACCTCGATCTTCGCGAGCCCGGTCCGCGACAGCCGATTGACGAGATCGATCTTCTGCTCGGTCGGGATGAACTTCGGCTCGATCTGGAAACCGTCCCGGACCGAGACTTCCTGGATGTAAAGACGCGTACCCTCGGGCTTTCTCATGCTGTTCTCCGATTTCTGGTTCAGACGACGCCCTGCGCGCGCAGCTCCGCGAGCTTCTGCTCGCCGATGCCGATCGACGCGAGCACCGATGCGGTGTGCTCGCCGAGCCCCGGCCCGAGCCATCGCGTCGTACCGGGCGTTTCGGACAGCTTCGGGACGATGCCGGGGAAGTCGATCGGCGTGCCGTCGGGGAGCGGGTAGCGCTGGATCATGTCGCGCGCGCGGTAATGGGGATCCTCGAAGATGTCGGCCGCAGTGTAGATGCGTCCGCTCGGAACTTCCGCCTCGTCCAGCGTCGCGAGCACCTGTTCGAGGTCGTGCTGGCGCGTCCAGTCGCTGATCGCGCCGTCCAGGAGATCGGTGTGCTGGGCGCGGCCGTCGTTCCGCGCGAAGCGCGGATACTCGGCGAGGTCGCTGCGGCCGA
>DATKMY010000160.1:0-5865 GCA_035541655.1 Casimicrobiaceae bacterium
GCAGCGCGCCGTCGTGGCGCCGAACCACGGAGATCGGGAGGCCCTCGCAGCGAAGCGATTGAAGGATCCGCTCGCTGCCGTCGCGACAGCGATGGGCAACGATGTACAGATGGTCCAGAAACCGAACGTTGTGGCGCACAAACGCTTCGAGAACATCCTCCTCATCGCGAATCACGGCAATTCCGGCGAGGCGCATCGCGGTCACTCGAGCGAGGCAGGGAGCTGGAGCATTCCACGGCAGTATCTCCGCTCGAACTTGCACCGGCCTTGCGCCGGTTTTGCAGAGTGTTGCGTCTTTGTAACGATCTGTTGCGCCGCGGCTCGACGCGGTGCGCGTCCTGCCTTGCAGCCGGGCGGATTTAGGGCAGCGGCTTGAGAGGCGCCGTGCCGGTCGGAATCGCGGCGTGTTGCCGCGGGCGTGCGTTCGCGCGCGATTCGCGCTAACGCCGAGCCTCGGTTCGTTTCACGGATGGAACGAGAGGATCCAGCGCGCCAGTCGTCTCGCCTGAGACTCGTCGATCTCCGGGACGTTGGGCGGCATCTGCGAATCGCTCACCTTGCCGCGCCAGTGACGATCGTTCGGATCCGAGCCACCGAGGACGATGACGGTGAGGCGATCCTCCGCCGCAGCCTGACCCCGGTACTTCCGGGCGATCTCCGTCCATGACGGCGCGTACGGCAGCAAGGCACCCTCTCGAGCCTTGCTCGGCTCCGCGCGGTGGCAGAGGTAGCAACCCTTGTCGGTTGCGAGTCGCTCCATGTCGGCGGGAGCGGGGTCGGCCGCACAGACGCTCCGCGCGACAAGCAAGAACGCGACCGCAGGGTACGAACGAGAGAAACGATTCTTCACGCGCTGGATCCGATAACGCACGATCTCTTCCGTTGCGCCTTCGCCGGCATTTCGTCGACGCACCGAGAACCGACAAGACCATTATCGGCCGCGGCGCAGACGCGGAAGGTCGGATTTGTAACAATTTGTCCTTCCGATCGGCGGAAGAGGGCGCCTCGACGACGCTCGCTCGGGCATCCTGGCGCGGTCATCCGGCCGTTGACAGGCGTCAACGCCTGCCTCGATTCCGTCCACTAGACTGAAGCCGCCTCCAGGAGGGAGTAGATGAGTCGTACACGCTCGGCGCGCGCCATCGGTTTGACCCTCGCGTTGCCGGCCATGCTGGTCGGTGTCGGCGGGTGTGATATATCGTGGCCGTGGGGCGCCGCGAAGGCCGACGCAATCGTGCTCTCTGGCACGATCGATGCGCGCGAGGTCGATCTCTCGTTCCAAGTGGGCGGCCGCATCCAGAAGCTCGAGACGGACGAAGGCCACCCCGTGCAGATCGGCGAGGTCGTGGCCGAGCTCGATTCACGCGACCTCGAGCTGACGCTCGTTCGCGCTCGCGCCCAAGCCGACTCCGCCGATCGAGCGCTCGCCGTGCTCGCGGCCGGATCGCGGCCGCAGGACATCAAGGGGGCGGAGGCCGCGCTCCAGCAGGCGGAAGCCGATCTGAGTCTCGCGCGCACGCAACGGGAGCGAACGGCAAAGCTCGTCGCCGACCATTTCGCGCCGCCGCAGCAACTCGACACCGCGACGGACCAGGTCGACGTCGCAGCGGCGAAGGTCGAGCAGGCGCGACAGACGCTTTCGCTGCTTCGCGAGGGATCGCGTAAAGAGGACATCGCACGGGCGCGCGCAGATCTCGACGCCGCGAAGGCGCAGGTTGCCATCGCCGAGCAGCAGCTTGCGTATGCTCGCCTGGTGAGCACCGTTGCGGGCATCGTCAGTGTGCGCCTTGCCGACCGGGGAGAAAACGTCTCCGCTGGGCAGGCGGTGTTCCGCGTCGCCGAGCTCGACCGTCCGTGGGCTCGCGTCTATCTCGACGAAAAGGATCTGCCGAGGGTCAGCCTCGGGCAGGCGGCGCGCGTCCAGGTCGACGGGCTGCCGGGAAAGGTGTTCGAAGGCCGTCTCAGCTTCATTTCACCGGAAGCCGAATTCACTCCGAAAACCGTCGAAACTCGGGCGCTGCGCGTCGATCTCGTCTATCGCGCCAAGGTGGACATCGAGAACGCGGGCGGAGAGCTCAAGATCGGGATGCCGGCTGACGTGCGGCTGCTCGTCAATCGATGAGCGATGGCATCGTCGTCCTGGCGCAGCGCGTGTCCTTCGCATACGGCGATCGTGCGGTGCTCGAGAGCGTCGACCTCGAGCTTCGCGCGGGCGAGGTCTTCGGCATCGTCGGACCCGACGGGGCGGGAAAGAGCACGCTGTTGCGGCTGCTGATCGGCCAGCTCGTGCCGACGGCGGGAAGCATCACGGTGCTGGGGCTTCCGGCGACCGACACTTCGCTCCGCCAGCGGATCGCCTATATGCCGCAGAGCTTCGGGCAGTACCTCGATCTCTCGGTCGCCGAGAACCTCGAGTTCTTCGCCGACCTGCACGGCCTCGAGTCCGCGGCCGCGAGGACGTTGATCGCCGACCTTCTCGCCCGGACTGGACTCTCCGATTTCCGGAATCGGCGCGCGGCGCAGCTCTCGGGCGGAATGCTGCAGAAGCTCGCGCTCGCCTGCGCGCTCGTGAGCCGGCCGCAGGTGATGTTCCTCGACGAGCCGACGACCGGCGTCGACCCTCTGTCGCGCCGCGCCTTCTGGCAGCTCCTGGATCAGGTCCGCGCCGAGCATGTAGCGATCGTCTACGCGACCGCGAACATGGACGAAGCCGAACGCTGCGACCGGGTCGGCCTTCTCGTCGATGGGGGATTCGCCCAACGGGGGTCTCCGCTCGACATTGTCCGCCGGCCCACGGCTCCGCTGCTCGAGGTGAGCGGTGCCGGTGCTCGCGCGAAGCGGCACGCGATACGCGCGTTGTCGACGGCAAGTCTCGTGTTCCCCATGGGCGAGACCCTCAGGGTGTGGGTCGCGGGCGCGGGCGACGAGAACGCCTTCCGCGCCGAGCTCGCGAGCATCGCTCCGGCGCTTTCCGTCCGGCGGTTGCGACCGTCGCTGCACGACGTCGCATTGCACGATCTCGCGCTCGCCGAAGGTACCGGCGATGGGCACGCGGACCGGCAACGCCATTGAGGCGCGCGGTCTGACACGGCGATTCGGCGATTTCGTCGCCGTCTCGGGGATCGACCTCGCCGTTCGCCACGGTGAGGTATTCGGGCTGCTCGGGGCCAATGGCGCCGGGAAGACGACCGCCATACGAATGCTGTGCGGCACGCTGCCGCCCACCAGCGGCGAGGTCGAAGTCGCAGCGATCGACATGGGGCGCAACGCGCGCGCGGCGCGCGGCAGGATCGGCTATGTCGCGCAGCGATTCGCCCTCTATGGCGACCTGACCGTTCGCGAGAATCTCGCGCTCCAGGCCGGCCTCTACGGGCTTTCCCGCGGGCGCGCGCGAGAGCGAATCGACTGGGCACTCGCCCGGCTGGATCTTGTCGGCAGCATGACAGCGCGCGCATCGATGATTCCGCTGGGTCATCAGCGGCGGCTCGCGATCGCGGCCGCGCTGCTGCACGAGCCCGATGTGCTCTTCCTCGACGAGCCGACCTCCGGGATCGATCCGCTGACGCGTGCCGAGTTCTGGGAACTCGTCTACGAGCTTGCGGAGAGCGGGGCCGGAGTGCTGATCACTACGCACTACATGGACGAAGCGCTGTTCTGCGACCGGCTTGCGCTGATGCACGCGGGCTCGATCGTCGTCGAGAGCGCGCCGCGGGCGCTGCTCGAGCGCGGATCGGACACGCCCATCCTCGAAGTCGAGGCGTCGCGCAGCGCCGATTGCCTGCCGCTGTTGGCGGGAAACGCCGACGTGCTCGAGGTCATTCCTCACGCCGGGCGCCTCCGGGTGAGGCTTCGCCGCGGCCTCGACCCCGGGGAGGCCGCCCTGCGACTGCTTGCCGGCGCCGCGCGCCTGGGCGTGGCGGTCGATCGCGTTGCGCCGGTGGCGGCCGAGCTCGAGGATGTCATCGTCGCCTTGCTCGAAGCGCGGGGAACCGCGCGATGAGATGGCGCAACGTGCGCGCGATGGCGCGCAAGGAAACCCGGCACCTGCTGCGCGACCCGCGCAGTCTCGCGCTGATGTTCCTGATGCCGACGATCATGCTGTTCCTCTACGGCTACGCGATCCGCCTGGACATCATGGCGGCGCCGATCGGCATCCTGCAGGAGTCGTCCGATGCCGCCTCCAACGAGCTCGCCGCGCATTTCGCTTCGAGCCGGGCGTTTCAGGTTGTCGCGCACTACCGCGATCGCCACCAGCTCGCAGCGTCAATCCAGCGCGGCCAGGTGTGGGCGGCCATCGTGATTCCGCGCGACTACGCGCGGGACCTCTCGCGAGGCGCCGCGGTGATCCAGCTCATCCTCGACGGTACCGACGCCAACACGGCACGCATCGTCCGCAACTACGTGCTGGCGCTCGTCGGTGGCGTGGCGCTCTCCGTCGGCGGCGCAGCGCCCCATATCGAAGTCGACGCGCGGACGTGGTTCAACGAATCGAATGAGAGCCGGTACGCGATCGTTCCGGGCGTCATCGTGCTCGTGATGTCGGTCGTCGGCGCGCTGATGACCGCGCTCACCATCGCGCGCGAGATCGAGCTCGGCAACATCCTGATGCTGCGGACGACGCCACTCACGCGGTCGGAGTTCCTCGTCGGCAAGCTCGTCCCCTATTTCTTCGTCGGAATGATCGACGTGCTCGGTGCGATCGCTGCGGCGATTTTCATATTCGACATCCCGTTGCGGGGTTCGGTCGCCGCGATAACATCGGTGTCGATGCTCTTCCTGCTGGTCGTGATGTGCCAGGGGGCGCTCCTCTCGCTCGTCGCCGGCAACCAGATGCTCGCGAGCCAGCTCGTCCAGATCACGACATTCCTCCCGTCGTTCCTGCTGTCCGGCGCCATCTACGCGATCGCCAACATGCCGCTCTGGCTGCAATACGCGACGGTCGTATTTCCCGCGCGCTACTTCGTGGCGCTGGCCAAGGGCATCTTCCTCAAGGGGATCTCGCCGCTCACGCTGTGGCCCGCGGTGGCGGCGCTGGCGCTGCTGCTCCTCGTGCTCGCGACGCTTCTCTATCGGCGCGCCGGCCGCCTGGGGCTCGCGTGATGAACTGGCCGGCAGCCGCCTGGAGGCGCTTCTCTGCGCTCCTCGCCAAGGAGTTCGTGCAGCTCTTGCGCGATCCGCGGATGCGCTTCACGCTGATCGTCCCCCCGCTGATCCAGCTGTTCGTGTTCGGTTACGCGGCGACCTTCGACGTGCGGCACGCGGAGGTCGCCGTCGTCAACCACGACGACGGGCAGCAAAGCCGCGAGCTCCTCGACGCCATCGTCGCGACCGGCCACTACACGCTGCGCTTCCTGCCCTCGATTGCGGCGGCCAGTGCGAAGATGGACGACGGCAGCGTCGGCGTTATCGTGCAGATCCCCGAGCACTTCTCGGAGAGCCCTCGTCTCCAGCTGATAGCCGACGGCTCGGATCCGAACACCGCACAGCTCGTCATGGCCGAGCTCGCGCAGATCATAGGTCGGTTCGGCGCGGCCGAGGCCCAGTACGTCGCGCCCCTCGCGGTCGAGGAGCGCGCGTGGTTCAACCCGAATCTCGAGGACCGCTGGTTCTTCATCCCTGGGATCATGGCCAACGTGCTGTTCGTGAGCTCGATGATGCTGACAGCGATGATGGTCGTCCGCGAACGCGAGATCGGAACGCTGGAAAGGTTGATGGTAACCCCCGTGGGGCGCGTCGAGTTCCTGGTCGGCAAGATGGTGCCGGTGGCGTGCGTGGGCGTCTTCGATGTCGTGCTGATCACGACCGTAGCGGTTGCCTGGTTCGGCG
The DNA here is from genome assembly GCA_035541655.1 of Casimicrobiaceae bacterium. Classification (GTDB taxonomy): domain Bacteria; phylum Pseudomonadota; class Gammaproteobacteria; order Burkholderiales; family Casimicrobiaceae; genus CAIWHR01. Next base: position 5,827 of record DATKMY010000160.1, read on the forward strand.
TTCCGCTGCGCGGCGGCATCGCCCCGCTCCTGCTCGCGA
>DATKMY010000161.1:0-7833 GCA_035541655.1 Casimicrobiaceae bacterium
GAATGGCGCGGGCGGCGATCGAGGGTCCATCGGCTCGCATCGGGAAGACTCGCAGCAGGTCGCGCACGGCTTCCCAGTCGACGCCGAACGAGCTCGCGGCGTGAATCCATTCGCCGTCGAAGCGAAAGACCAGTCCGAACTGCGCACCGGTCAACCGCGCGGCACGCTCGGCGATGATGTCGAACACGGGTTGGACATCGGTGGGCGATTCGCTGATGACTTTCAACACCTCGGCGGTGGCGGTCTGGCGTCCCAGCGCTTCCTTCGTCTCATTGAAGAGGCGCACGTTCTCGATCGCGATCACCGCCTGGTCGGCGAATGTCTGCACCAGGGCGATCTCCTCGGACGCGAACGGGCGCACGGTATTGCGCGCCACGGAGATCACGCCGATCGTCTCGCCCTCGCGCAGCAGGGGAACGTTCAGCACGGTCCGGAACCCGTACCGCGCTTGGATCTCGCGCACGTCCGGGTACTCGCTGTCGATCAGCGGGACGAGATCTTCGACATGGATCGTCCGTCGCTCGAGCGCGGCGCGGCCGCCGACGCTCGTCCGGCGCAGCGGAAGCCTTTCACCGACCGAATTGGCCGGATATATCGGCCCGTAGCTGGTCATCGCGCGCAGCTCGTCGCCGTCCAGGAGCCACACACGGCTCATTTCGGCATGACAGAGCAAGCCCGCGCGCTCGGCCACCGCCTCGAACACGGGCTTCACGTCGGTCGGCGACCTGCTGATCACCTTCAGGATCTCGGCGGTCGCCGTCTGACGTTCGAGCGCCTCCTTGGTCTCGTTGAAGAGGCGCGTGTTGCGGATGGCGATGACCGCCTGGTCGCGGAACGACTCGGCCTGCGCGATCTCCGTTTCGGTGAACGCCGCGGCCTGCATCCGGCCCAATCCGAGCACGCCGACGCACTCGCCTTCGATCACGAGCGGCACGTAGAGCGCCGAGTTCAATCCGAACCTCTCGCGGATCCGCGCCTCGTGCTCCGGAAGCTCGACCTTCGACCAGTCCGGCAGGTGCAGTGTCGCCTTATCGACGATCGCGCGCGACGGAAAGTTCGCCGCGGGATCGATGGGAAACGATTCGCCGATCACCTCGGATGCGCCCATCAGGCCGCGATCCGCGGTTGCGCCCGCGGCCACGCTGAACGTGCGGGCATCGCGGCGCTGGACGAACGCCATGTCGCAGCGCAAGAGTTGCGATGCGGTAACGACGATCGAGTCGAACACGGGCTGCACGTCGGTCGGCGAGCCGCTGATCACGCGCAGGATGTCGGTGGTCGCGGTTTGGCGGGCGAGCGCTTCGTTGGTCTCGTTGAACAGCCGTGCGTTCTGGATCGCGATGACGGCCTGGTCGGCGAATGTGCGCAACAACGCAAGCTCGTTGTCGCTGAACGGGTCCGGCGGCTGGCGCATTGCACAGATCGATCCGACCCCGCGCTCCTCCCAGAGCATCGGCGCCCAGGCGAGCGTCACATCGCCGACCCGATCGACGACTTCACGGACCGTGGCCGGCAGATCGTGCGCGTCAGCGGTGTCGGCGACGTGCAGCACGCCGCGCTGGCGCAGTACCAGCCCGGTCGCAGTCTCATCCAGCGATTTCGGAAACGCGCGAACGACGCTCTCGAACGCCGACCCGCGCCAGGCGCCGACGTGAACCATGCCCTCGTCGCCGACGACGAAGATCCCGAGCTGCCCCGTCGCAAACAGGTGCTGGCAGCTGTCGAGGATCTTGTCGAAAACAGGCGCGGTGTCTGCAACCGAGCTGCTGATGACCTGCAGCACTTCGCCGGTGAGCGTCTGCCGCTCGAGCGCGGTCTTCGTCTCGTTGAAGAGCTGCGCGTTGCGCAGCGCGAGACCCATCGATGCCGCGACGGCACTCAGAAGGTGCACCTCGGTCTCGCCGTAGGCGTCCTCGCGTTCGAAGCTCTCGAGCGTGATCGATGCGGTCAGCCGATCGCCGACGAAGATCGGGACGAAGACAGACGACAGGCTCGAATCGGTGCCGGGCGTCGTCTTGATTCCCATCGCGTCGGCCTCGGCCTGGTTCCTCAGGACGACAGGCCTGCCAGCGAGGAGCGCCTTGGCGAGCTTCGATTCCCCCTTATAGGGCGCCGGCGGCAAGCTGAGGCGCTTGCCGTGCTCGTAGACGTAGAGCTGGTGAACGACATCCTTCTCGTCGCGCCAGCGGATCGACATGTCCCCGGTGCGGAACAGCTCGCGCAGCTTGTCGCCGACCAGATCGACGATCGCTTGGAAGTCGAGCTTCGCCGCCATTCCCTGCTGGATGCTGTTGATGACGGCGAGCTCGGAGCTGCGCTGCTCGGTCTCCTTCAGGAGGCGCTGCGTTTCGTTGAAGAGACGTGCGTTCTCGAGCGCGGCGCTCATACTGCCCGCAAGCGTCTGCAGGAGGCGGACGTCCGAATCGGCGTACGCGTGCTCGCGGTGCAGATTGGAGAGCTGGATCAGACCGCGCGCCTGATCGCCGACCAGCAGCGGAACGATCGCCTGCGACTTGGCCATCGGCACGCCGGGCGTGAGCAGGTAAGAACCGAACTCGCCTCTAGCGCGCTCGAAGTTCTCGTTGATGACGAGCGTCCGACGCGTGCGGATCACGTGCGGCCCGAAACCGCTGTCGCCCAGCGGCTCCGACGGGATTTCGCGCCGCCCGCCGTCGTAGTACGCGTAGGGGTAGTGAACGACGTTGCTCTCCGGGTCGTAGATACGGATCCCGACCTCAGAATCGGCGAACACTTCCCGGATCCGCTCCCCCACGATGTCGTACACACCCTGCAGGGAGAGCTCGCCCGCGAGCGCGTGCTGGACGGCATTGATGATGGCAAGCTCGGCGTTGCGCTGTTCCGTTTCCTTCAGCAGACGCTGTGTTTCATTGAACAGACGGACGTTCCCGATGGCAATCGCCGCCTGGTCGGCGAACGACTGGATGACGGCGATCTCCTTTTCACTCAGGACCTCGGGCTGGATGCGGCGAATCCCGATCGCGCCGATCGCTTCGCCCTCGCGCATCATCGGCACGCTGCAGGTCACGCGGTAACCGTAGCGCTTCGCGACGACATCGCCTTCCGGGTACTCCGACTTCGCGCCGGGCTCGCTGTGAATCGCCTGTACCGTGCGCCCCTCGATCATCGAGCGGCCGACGACCGAGCCGCGATTGACTTCGATCCCCCGACCCACGGGGATCATCGGAATATCGCCGTGATGCGCGGCAACGATAAGCAGGTCACCGTCGCGCGTCCCGATCACCGCATCGTCTGAACCGGAAAGGCGCGCAGCACGCCGGGCAATCGTATCGAGTACCGGCTTGATGTCGGTCGGCGATTCCGCGATGACGCGCAGGATATCGTTGCTGGCGCTCTCGCGCTCAAGCGATTCGGAGAGCTGCGCATTACTCTTTTGCACTTCGCTGAAGAGACGCGCATTCTCGAGCGCCACTCCCATGCCCGTGGCGATGGTGCCGAGCAGGAACTCGTCGCTTTCGGTGTATGCGTTATCCCGCTGGTAGTTCTCGAGGATGATAATGCCGCGCAGGCGATCGCCGACGAAGATCGGGATCGCTACGCCCGAGCGGCTCGCGTCGGTTCCCTCGACCGCGAGGAGCTCGAGCGCCGGATAGTCGGCGTGGCTGTTCCAGCGCACCGTCTGCCGTGCACCGAGGAGCTTGTAGAAGCGCTTCTCGACCGGGGCTTTCATTGGAGGCAAATGCAGCCGCTTGCCGTGCTCGTACGCATACAGGAACTGAATCGTTCCAGATGGCTCGTCGAGCCACTGGATCCCCATGTCGGCCGAATCGAAGAGCTCGCGCACCTTGTCACCGACGAGGTCGACGATTGCCTGGAACTCGAGCGAATCCGCCATCCCCTGCTGGATGCTGTTGATGATCGCGAGCTCGCTCTTCCGCGTTGCCGCCTGCGTACGCGAGCGCGACGGCGCTTTGCGGCGCCGCGATCCCGCCGACTGCGTCGATTCAGCGGTCACTGCGCGGAACCACGCTGCCGAGCGCCTCGACCAGCTTTTCGACACGGATCGGCTTGGTCAGGTAGTCGTCCATTCCGGCCTGCAGGCAAAGCTCGCGGTCGCCCTGCATCGCATTCGCCGTCATCGCGATGATGCGCGGCCGCTGGCCGGGCGCCCACCGGCGCGTGATTCGCCGCGACGCTTCGAGCCCATCCATCTCGGGCATCTGGACGTCCATCAGCACGACGTCGTAGGGCTGCCGCTCCACCGATTCGATGGCCTCGATGCCGTTCGATGCGAGGTCGGCGCGATAGCCCATCTGCTGGAGAATCCGCATCGCGAGCTTCTGATTGACGACGTTGTCCTCCGCCAGCAGGATGCGCAGCGGGTGGCGCGCGCCCATGTCGGGGTCGATCGTGGGCTTCGCCTGCGTTGCCGCAGCCTTGGGCGCCTCCTCGGCAGCGAGCAGGTTGACCAGCGTGTCGAAGAGCTGCGATTGGCGGATCGGCTTGGCAAGCGTCGCGGCGAACAGCGAGTCGTCGGTCTCGCGCCTCCCGAGCGAGCTGAACAGGACCAACGGCAGTCCGGGACGCAGCGCGCGCATCTTCCGCGCGAGCGTGGCGCCATCCATCACCGGCATGTGCATATCGAGGACGGCGAGGTCGAAGGCATCACCGCGCTCGAGCCATTGCAGCGCCTCTTCGGCCGACTCGGTGTCGCGGACGGCCATCCCCCACTTCGCGCCCTGCAGCGCAAGAACCTTCCGGTTGGTCGCGTTGTCGTCGACGACGAGCATGCTTCTGCCGGAAAGCGCGGGCTGCTGGCCGACGAAGTCGCGGCGGCTCGCCGCCGGCAGCTCGGCGATCGGCGCCTGGATCGTGAACGAGAAGGTCGAGCCCTGCCCGAGTCCCGGGCTCTCCGCCCACATCCGGCCGCCCATCAGCTCGGCGAGCCGGCGGCTGATGGCGAGTCCGAGTCCGGTGCCGCCGTACTTGCGCGTCGTCGACGAGTCGGCTTGCGAGAACGACTGGAACAGCCGGCTCATGCCGTCTTCCGAAAGTCCGATGCCGGTGTCGCGCACGGCGAACGTAAGCTCGACGGCTCCGCTGACGACGGGGCCCGCCGTGACGCCGAGCACTACTTCGCCGGCGTCGGTGAACTTGACCGCGTTGGAGAGCAGGTTGAGCAGGATCTGCCGCAGCCGCGTCACGTCGCCCTGCACCGCTGCCGGCACCTCGCCTTCGAACAGATACGCAGTGTCGAGATTCTTCTCCGCCGCACGCGCACTCACCAGATCCAGCGCCGACTCCACGCATTCGCGCAGATCGAACGGATGCGCCTCGATGTCCATCCGCCCCGCCTCGATCTTCGAGAAGTCGAGGATGTCGTTGATGATCGTCAGCAGCGCGTCGCCCGAGTCGCGGATCGTCGTCGCGTAGTCGTGCTGCTCGGCGTTGAGCGGCGTGTCGAGGAGCAAGCCGCTCATCCCGATCACCGCGTTCATCGGCGTGCGGATCTCGTGGCTCATCGTCGCGAGGAAGCTCGACTTCGCCTCGTTCGCGGCCTCCGCCGCCGCTCGCGCCTCCTTCGCCTCCTGGAAGAGCTTCGCGTTCTGCAGCGCCACGCCGACGTTCGCCGCGATCGTGCTGAGCAGCCGCTCGTCGTCGGCGTCGTAGGCGCCTTCGATCTTCGTGCTCTGGACGCTGATCGCGCCGAGGGACGTGTCGCCGACGCTGATCGGAACTCCGAGATAGGAAAGCGCGCGCCGCCCGACGACGCCCGTTCCGAGACCGAGGCGCTTTCGATCGTCGTCGCTGTTGATGACGAGCGCCTGACCCGACTCGATGATGCGGCTCGTGAGTCCCTCGCCCAGCCTGAGCGGCTTGATCTCGTCGCCGTACTGATACGGAAAGTCGATGCGCCGGCGCCGCGGGTCGACAAGTGCCACGTACGCGATGTCGGCCCTGAACACCGTTCGCACCTGCTCGCCGACCATGTCGAGCAGCGCGACGAGGTCGAGCTTGCCCGAGAGTTGCTGCGAAACGGTGTTGATCGTCGCGAGTTCGGCGGCCCGCTGCTGCGACTCGGCGAAGAGGCGCGCGTTCTCGATCGCGACCGTTGCCTGGAGCGAGAGACCGACGAGAAAGTCGAGGTCGGTCTGCTCGAAGGGCTTGCGGGCGGTCCGCCAGACAGCCATTGCGCCCTTGACGGCGGTCCCGGCCATCAGCGGCGCGACCATCAGCCGTTCCTCTTCCTTCTGCTCGGTGCCGGCGATCAGCAAGGCGCGCGGATCGGTATTGGTGTCGTTGATGAGCTCGGCATGGCCGCTCTCCAGGACTCCGCCGATAATCCCGTTGCCGACCTCGATCTCCGTGTCCTGCAGCGCCTGCGAGATGTCGCCGACCGACACGATCGCGCGATACGTACGCCCCCCCGGCGCCGGCAGGAAGATCGCGCTGTTGTCGACTGCCAGCAGGTCCTTCGCGTGACGCGCGATCCTGTCCATCACCGTCGGCAGGTCGAGCGTCGACGAGATGTCGCGGCCCACCTCCGCGAGGGCTGCCGCCTCGCGCGTGCGCCGCTGCGTCTCGTCGAACAGCCGCGCGTTTTCGAGCGCAACGCTCATGCTGTTGGCGAGCGTCTGCAGCAGGCGCACGTCCGACGGGCTGAACGCGTCCTCGCGTTCGAAATCGCCGAGCTCGATTACGCCGCGCGCCTGGTCGCTTGCGACCAGCGGAACGAAGATCGCCGACTTCTCCATCCGCGTACCCGGCAGGACGCGGCTTCCGTACCTGGCGATCTCGGCCGCCATGTCCTTGAGGACGAGAGTCTCGCGCGTGCGCAGGACATGCGCGGCGAAACCCTTGTCGGTGAGCGGCGTCGCCGCGATCCTGATCCGCACCCCGTTCTCGTACGCATAGGGAAAATGGAGCAGGTTCGTCTGCGGATCGTGAACGCGGATGCTCATGTCCGCGCGATTGAAGAGCTCGCGAATCTTGTCGCCGACCGCGTCGTAGATCTGCTGCATGTCGAGCTCGGCAGCGAGCGCCTGCTGGACGCTGTTGATGATCGCGAGCTCGGCGGCGCGCTGCTCGCTCTCCTTGAACAGCCGTTGCGTCTCGTCGAACAGCCGAGCGTTCTCGAGCGCGACGCTCATCGCGTTGCCGAGCGTCTGCAGCAGCCGAACGTCCGATGCGCCATAGGCGTGCTCGCGTTCGAGGTCGATGAGGTTGATGAGCCCGCGCGCCTGATCGCCGGCGATCAGGGGAACGTAAACCGCAGACTTCTCCATCTGCGTCCCGGCGACGATCTCGCTGCCGTACTTCTCGACCGCCTGCGCCATGCTCTCGTTGATGACGACCGTCTCGCGCGTGCGCAGCACGTGGTAGCCGATACCCCTGCCGCCGAGGGGCTCGGAGGGGATGTCGAGGCGCTTCCCGGCCTCGAATACATACGGGTAGTGGATCAGATCCGTCTGCGGATCGTAGATCCGGATTCCGACGTCCGCCTGGTTGAAGATCTCGCGGATCTTGTCGCCCACCGCGTCGTAGATCCCCTGCATGTTGAGCTCGGCGGCGAGCGCCTGTTGAACGCTGTTGATGATCGCCAGCTCGGCGGCACGCTGCTCGCTTTCCTTGAACAGCCGCTGCGTCTCGTCGAACAGGCGAGCGTTCTCGAGCGCGACGCTCATGCTGTTGGCGAGCGTCTGCAGCAGCCGCACGTCCGAATCGCCGAACGCGTGCTCCTGCATGTCGGTGAGGCTGATGAGGCCGCGCGCCTGATCGCCGACGACCAGCGGGACGTAGACGGCGGATTGCTCCTCCTTGGTCCCGGGAAGCGTATAGCTGCCGTATTTCCTG
>DATKMY010000162.1:0-5169 GCA_035541655.1 Casimicrobiaceae bacterium
ACGTCGGGCTCGGATTGGCTGAAAACAGCGGCGTGCGGCTGTGGAATGACACGTTTCTCGCGAACGCGCTGTGGGCCACGCTCGCCGACGGCGATTTGGATGGCGCGGCCTCTTACCTGGCGATGATCGACGCCAAACCCGCCGCCGGGCGACGCTATGACGTCTTTCAGCGAGCGTATGGCGCTGGCTGGTACGCAATGCTGCGCGGCGACACCTTTCTCGCGCATCAACATCTCACGACCGCGGCGCGCGCCGCGACGGAAGTGGGTTTGCCGGCGTTGCAGGCACTCGCCGGCCTAGCTCTCGCGCATGTGCTGATGGATGCGGCCGATATGGGGGGCGCCGAGCGCGCCTTGCAGAACGCGAGCGAGCTTACTGCGTCGCTGAACAATCGGTTCTTCGAGTTCATGAAATGCATTTGTCGCGCACGCTTCGCGTTGAAGCGCAAAGACACTAAAGAGTCGGTCGATGCGCTGCGCGCGGGCCTCGCCATTGCCCGTGAACGTGGGCTCATTCACCACCTCTGGTGGCAGCCGCAAATGATGGCCGAGCTCATGCAGCACGCCCTGGAGCACGACATCGAGGCGGATTTCGTCCGGCGGCTGATCGAGCGGCGCGTACTACTCCCTGCCGCGCCCCCGTACCACCTTGCGACCTGGCCGTGGCGGTATCGCATTCGGGCATTCGGCCCGTTTCAGCTCGAGGTTGCGTCCGAAAGCGCGAGTAGCCGAAGCAAGCGCTCAGGCCGCCCGTTGGAGCTACTCAAGGCACTGGTCGCAGCCGGCGGCGAGCACGTCAAGCTCGACTATCTCGCCGACGCGCTATGGCCGCGCGTCGACAGCGACTACGCGCACCAGTCGCTGACCACTACGCTGCATCGGTTACGCAGAATGCTCGGCGATGATGCCGCGCTGCTCGTCGAGGACGGCCAGCTCAGCCTGAATCGGCGGCTCTTCTACGTCGACACTTGGGCATTCGACCAGATCTGCGCGCACGCGACGGCCGTGATCGCGGCGAATGCGCCGCCGGACGTGTTGATCGCGGCCGCGCAGCAAGCTCTGAGCGTCTATCGCGGGCCGCTGCTTGCGAGCGATGCGGGTGAGGGATGGACCGTTACGCCGCGCGAGCACCGCCGCAAGCAGCTGCTGCGCCTCATCACGACCACCTGCCAGGCGCTCGAGAAAACGGGGCAGATCGAGAGCGTCATCGACCTGTACCGGCAGGCACTGGAATCCGAACCGCACGCCGAGGCCCTATACCGTCGGCTCATGCTCGCCCTCAAGGAGGCGGGACGAAGGAGCGAGGCCATCGAGGTCTACCACGCTTGCAAGAACAGTCTCCTTGCGCACCTCAACACGCCGCCTTCGCCGGCCACGACGGACATTTATCAGTCGTTGCTGACGCCGCCGCCCTTGAAACCCGCGCGAGCGCCGGACGAGCCCGCGCCCGACGATCCCTTCCCCACGCCGGGGAGTTGAGTCCGCGCACTCGCGCTGGCCTGAACGGCGCTGCACAGTCGCTCATCGTCCGTCGCGGTCGCCGTCGCCGTTTCGACTTCTCCCGAAGCGGCGCTCGATGCCTAGTGCGGTCGTATCGAGCGACGCATCGCTGCCGCTACCGACGCCGAGGAACGACTTGCCGATCGAGAGCGACTGGTACTCCAGCTTCAGATGCCAGGTCTTCCCAACCGTCGCGCCGATGCCGATGCCGAGCACAAGGCCTGTGCCGTGGCTACTCACCGATCGGGACAGCGGTGAGCCGCCGGTGAGGTCCGTCAGCGACTGCTCGCCGCTGAGTCCGTAGAACCCAAGGCCTCCCTTGCCGTAGACCTCGAAGATTGGGCCGAACGGCAAGATGCCGACCGCCGTGGCCTCTGCAACGCTCGCGTCGAACACCACCCGGCTGTCATGAATGCCCGGAACGTCCGGGACGGTTGCGAGGGACTCCGTCCATTGCAGTGCCGAGTTGCGCCGCAACGCGAAATCGACGGCCAGATAGGAGTTCAGCCGCAGCCCTCCGCGGAGCTCGTAGCCGGTTTTGCTGGGGCCCGTCTCCGAGTCGCAGTAGTAGTAGTAGGGCGTGCAATCGCCACGAATCACCGTTACTGCCGTGTTGTCGAGCATGGCTCCCAGATACCAACCGCGGCCCTCCGCCGATGCGGCGGCAGCAGTGCCAAGTAGGAGTGTGGCAGCGACGCCGTGACGCACGAGACGCGTTGAACGTCGAAGCAGAGCTTTCATGGTTCGATCCTCGCGTTAGGGTGTTCCGGGTGATCGCGATGCTCCGCTCGCCGCGGCCGGCGGTCCTGTTGGAAAGCCGAGGTTGTGGCGAGGACCTTCCGGAGATGGTGCGAGGGCGTGAAGCGGCCCAGTTGACGCCGCACCAGCGCGTGCGTCGCTATCCGCAGGCTCGAGTCGCGAGTTGCGAGCTCGCGAACCTTCACGACGATCCTTGACGCGACGCTCGATAGGTCTTGTCGACTCGCTGTGCGCAACCATTGAGCTCGATGGCGGCTCCAGGGATTCGCCGAGCTTTGTCACGATCGCGCTCGCAATCCGATCTTGGATCGCGAAATAGGAGGCGGCGGTCAACCTGCCTTCGAAGCTTTCGGACCAGATGAGATAGCCGCTCTGCGCATCGCAGAGATCGATACGAATCCGGACCTGATCGCCGTTTCGCTGGACGCGACCTTCGAGCACTCGGGCGACGCGCAGTTGGGCCTGGATCGAGCGAAAATCCTTCGATCCGCCAACCGCGTCCGACCACGTACGCGCCACGACCAGCATGTCTTTCCCGGACATCAACCGGCTGCGTATCTCTCCGGCCACGTCGTCGCAGAAGTCGCGGATGTCCGCCGAGGTGCTCGCGCCTGCAAAGGGCAGCACAGCGATCGAATTGATGGGGATCGTTCGCTCAGGGACAGGCGATGTGTCGCTCGGCACGGAGCCCTGAACGTGCGCGCGCAGCGGCTCGCCCGTTGCGAGCGTTCTCGCGCACGCAAGCAGTCGATAGCCGCGCTTGGGAATCGTCTGGATGTAAGTGGGCGACTGCCGCGAATCGCCGAGCGCGCGCCGCAACTCCGCGATGCAGCGGGTCAGGGGTTCGTCCGAGACCGGGCCGCGAGAGGCCCAAACTTGGCGCAGAAGGTCGTCGCGCTCGACCACCTCCCCCGACCGCCGCGCGAGCACGAGAAGCACTTCCATGACCTTCGGCTCGACGTGCAGCGCCTTGTCGGCGCCCAGGATCTCCCCCGTGAGAGGACGGACTTCCCAAGCGCCGAGCCGAAAGCCGTGCTTGAGCTGCGAGCCTGCGCCCCCCGTGTCGCAGCTCGCGACGCCGTCGAACGGCGAGCCTTGCACGACGCTTGAGGCGCCGATCTCGTGCCGGCGTGCGACGACGGCGGCGGTCCTATTCGGGCTCGGGCGGGCATGGGGAGTCGCGGGTAACGGCTTCGTCTGCATAGCAACCTCGGGTTTGGGTGCAAGCAGCTTCGCCGGCAGCTGCCTACGCACCCCTTACCGATCGCTTACAGATCGAATACAGCCGGCCGTCCGACTACAGAGGTTGCGGCCGCGAGCGCGAGCGGCTCGCGGGCTCACCGGGGCAGGTCGATTCGAGACCCTGCCCCGATGAGGCGGTCACTCACTCGCCCAAGACGCCGGCGGCCATGCTCGCAAGAACGCGATGCACGGCCGCGGTGGGATGGATCGCATCCCAAAACAAATAGTCGCGCGGCGTCGGGCAGATCGCGCCGACGACGACCCCGAACGTGAGGCACGGCTGAGTCGTGTTCGTGAAGCCGTACAGCTTCGGCGCGGCGAGCATGCTGTTCAGCAGCGTGAACACGTCGAGCCGCACGAACGTCGTTTGCGGCAGCTGTGCCCCGAGCCCCGCCAGAGCCTGCGCGAGCCCCGCGTTGTATGCGGCAGAAAGCTGCGCGGCCGCGGCCTGGACCTGCGGGGGTTGCGCCGCGAGCGCCGGCGTGGCCGCGAGATTCGGCTCGTTCGGGATCAGAAACGTCCGCGCGCCCGCGCTCCAGAGAGCCACGATGTTCTGCGCGACGTTGCCGACCGCGGCTTGCAGCGTGCCCACGCTCGTCGCGCCGCTCGGATCCGCCGCGAGCTCTTCGACCGCGTCGCGCAAGTCGTTCGCGCCACACCAGATCACGTAGAGCGAGCGTGCATCGGCCGCACCGGCCCAGTCCGTGAAATATCGGCCCACCTGCGCGGAGAGATCCGGCGCTGCGCTCCCCGCTCCCGAGCGAGCACGCGCTCCACCGAACGCGTAGTTCGTGTAGAGATGCGGAACGCGCAGCGCGGGTCCGGCGCCGCTCGGCGAACGGAGCTCGCGCGACAGATCTTCGACCCACGTCTGGCCATCCGTGAAGTGGAAACCGCCGATCGCATACGGCGCGCTGGGAATAGGCGCAAACGGTCGGACGGAGTATTGCCCGGTCAGAACGAACAAGTTGCCGGGGTCCGAGAGACTATCGCCGAACACGACGATCTTTTCGAACGGCGGTTTCGACGGGCCGTCTGGAGACTCCGCCAAGACGGCAGACGATCCCAGAAATGCGAGCAACGTGCTCGCGGTAGCGATCGTGTACAGAAAATGCCTTGCGGACATGGCGTCTCTCCCTCGTTTGCTGGTGGGTGAATAGGACCGTGGCGGATTGGGCGCCCCCTACGAGGGTCGGCACCTGAGGAATTGACGAGGAAAAGCGCTTGCGCGTGTGCCGCGGGCGATCGGCGGTCAACGCGTCACGGCTCCCAGCTCACGCGGCGGGAGCAACCGATCTGAGACGCGTCAGTGTTTGTGGCGACGCCCTGACCGGTCGCGGCGTCGTCGAGGCACTCTGTACGGTGAAGCGGCGCGCAGCCCGCGCTCAGGTCAGCAGCCAGCCGCCGTCGATCACGAGATTGATGCCGTTCACGCCGCGGTTGGCGAACAGAAAATCGACCGCGCCGACGACGTCGTCCGTCGTCGCGAGACGACCGCCGGGCGTGCGCTTCTCGATGTTCGCGATCGCCTCCTTCTTGTCCGACCACGCCGGGCTGTCCGAGATGATGCCGGGATGGATTGCGTTGAAACGCACCGGCGCGAGCTCGACCGCGAGCGTGCGGATCAAGCTGCTTACGGCGCCGTTCACCGTGGTGATCGACGTCGAGC
>DATKMY010000163.1:0-8966 GCA_035541655.1 Casimicrobiaceae bacterium
GCTCGACGTCGAGCACGTTGAACTCCGGCATGACATTCGCGCAGACGGTGACCGCGGATTTCGCGAGCAGCGCGACGGCTTCGTCGGCGGCGTTGCGATTGCCGGCAACGACCACGGGACACGCGAGCTTGCTGAGCCCGAGCGCAGCGGCGTTCGCGAGCAGCACCTCGCTGTTGCCGCCGTCGGTGCCGCCGGCGAGCAGAAGGATGTCGGGTGCGAGCGCGACGATGTCGTCGACGTCCGCGTGCGTGAGCCGATAAGCGAACGCGCCGACGAGCCTCGCTCCGGCGCCGAGCGCCGCACGGCGCGCCGCCTCCGCGGTGAGCTCGCGCACGAGGCCCACCGTCACCATCCGCAGGCCCCCGGCGGCACTGCTCGAAGCGAGCCGATACTTGAAGCGCGGGAGTCCGCCCAAACGCCGCTCGAGGTCCGCGAGTGCCGCTTTCATGCCTACCATGATGTCGGATGTGACCGTGGAAGGCCCCTGTCCCGAGCCGAGCACGCGCCGTCGGTCGAGATCGATCGCGCGCAGCTTCGTGTACGTGCTGCCGAAATCGATCAGAAGAGCCGCCGTCATCGTCTCAGGCTTCCGCGCGCTGCAGCCCGCGCTCGCGCGCCGCGAAGTCGCGGTCGAGCCACTCGATCACCGTTTCGATCCGCGTGCCGGGCGGAGCGACGCGGTCGAACCCCATCGCGAGGAAGCGCGCCTCGACCTCCGGCCACGGCGTCTTGCCGACGACGAGATTGCCGCCGACGTACAGCAGAATCCTGTCGAGCCCCGCTTCGATGCACAGATCGCGAAACCCGCGGCAGTCGAGCTCGCCCTGACCGTAGAGCGAGGAGACCATGATCGCGTCCGCGGCGGTCTCCACGGCTGCCTTGATGAAATCCGCCGCCGGGGTGAGCGCGCCGAGCGAGACCACCTTGTACCCCGCTTTCTCGAGCGCCATCGACAGGATGCGATTGCCGACGATGTGCGTGTCCGAGCCGATCACGCCGGTGACGAGGGTCCTCGGTCTAGACACTGACCTCCTCCAAGGCTCGCCGCCGCCTCCGCTCCTGCTGGATGTGCCGCACGAGCGGATAGCCGAGCGCAATCGCGACGAACACCATCACGGCGCCGCTGATCGGGCGCGTGAAAAACACGGTCCAGTCGTTCTGGTAGCTGATCATGCTCGTCATGAACGAGCTCTCGGCCTGGTCGCCGAGGATGCACCCCAGCACCATCGGCGCGATCGGAAATCGGTACTTCTCGAAGAGGTAACCGACAATGCCGAAGATCACGATCATCCAGAGGTCCGTGATGTTGTTGCGCGCCGAGAACGCACCGATGAAGCAGAACAGCACGACGAACGCGGAGGTGACCGCCTCGGGCAGGTAGAGCACCTTGATCAGCGCCTTGATCGTGAAGTAACCCATCAGGCACATCCCGATCACGCCGGCGAACAGCGACGCGAAGATCGCGTAGATCAACGCCGGATCCTTGGTGAACATCTGCGGTCCCGGCTGCACGCCGTGCAGCAGGAAGGCGCCGAGGATCACCGCGGTGGCGCCGCTTCCCGGAATCCCGAGCGTGAGCAGCGGCACCATGTGGCCGGCGACCGTCGCCGTCGACGCCGTCTGCGGGGCGACGATCCCCTCGGCGATCCCGCTGCCGAGCTCGCTCCGCCGCTTGCAGTACTGCGCCTCGACGCCGTAGGAGACGAACGACGCGATCGTCGCACCGGCGCCGGGGATGACGCCCATGATGATCCCCAGTATCGAGCTCCGCGCGAGCGTGGGCTTGATCTTAGAGACTTCGGCCAGCGTAGGAAACTCCGTCGCGACCTTGCCTCCGGTCTCGAGCGGCGGTGTCTGGAAGCCCTGCTCGAGGCGCACCAGCACTTCGCCCAGGCCATAGGCGCCGACCATCACGGTCAGGTATTCGATGCCGTCGGCGAGCATGGGGACGCCGAACGTGAAGCGCTCAACGCCGTAGATGCCGTCGACGCCGACCGCCGCGATCAGCAGTCCGAGGAACAGACTGATGAATGCATTGACGATCGATCCGCCCCCCAGCGCGACGATGCTGGTGAGCCCGAACATGATGATCGCGAAGTACTCGGGGGAGTCGAACTTGAGCGCGAACGACGCGAACGGATGCACCATCGCCACGGCGACGGCGGTGGACACGAGCCCGCCGGTGAGCGCCGCGAAAAGCGTCCAGCCCAGCGCCTTCGCAGGACTGCCCTTGTGCGCCATCGCGTAGCCGTCCCACAGCAGCGGAACATCGAGCGGCTCTCCCGGTATGCGGAACAGGATCGACGTGAACGCGCCGCCGTACGTGCCCGAGATGTACATCGCGGTGAGCAGGATGATCGCCGGCGTGATCGACATCCCGTACGTGAACGGCAGTGCGAGAACGACGCCCATCACGAGCGTGAGCCCGGGCAGCACGGCGACCAGCATGCCGACGACGAGACCGACGACGAGAGCGATCAGGTTGACCGGCTGGAAGACGACCACGAAGCCGCCGAGGAGCTGGGAGAGCGTTGCGAGCACCGGGAGCCGCCCTATCTGATGCCCATCACGCGCATCAGGAGGAAGGAGACCTGCGCGAAGGGGTCGACGCCCAGCGGCAGCGACACGTAGACGACTTTCATGAACATGAACATGAACGCGAGGCTGCCGAGCACGCTGGTCGCGGCGATCACGCCGAACCGGCGATAGCGCCCGATCCACATGAACGCGGCGAGATAGATCGCCGTGCACAGGAAGAATCCGAGAGTTTCGATCACGACGACGTACAGCACGGTCAGCACGATGCCGGTCCACAGCAGGTACGGGTACGATGCGGCATCGGGTTCGTCGGGCACCCCGTCCATCGGCACATCCTTCAGCACGCTTCCGAGAACGCCCGTCATGTCGCGGACCCACTTGCCGAACAGCAGGTTCTTCGCGATCTCGTAGACGCAGGCGACCATCGCCAGTACGAGGATCGCCTTGGGCCACACGTCCGGACCGATGCGCCCGCCCGGTGCGACGAAGTCGATTTGGGTCGCTCGGTAATACAGGAAGGCCGCGATCACGAGCACGATCACGTACGGCAGGGATTTGTTGCCGCTGAACACGGTTCAGGATCTCCTCGCGGGGTCAGAGGCGATCTCTTCCGGGAAGCCGGCGAGGATCGGAGCCACGGGGGAAGCTGTCGCTGGCCGCGCTCGTCACTTCGGCGCCGCGACCATCTTCTTCATCGACGCGAGCTCCTCCTCCATGATCTTCAGCGAGTCCTCCGAGTTGAAATAGCTGTCGTCGGTCGCGTACTGGTCCTTGAGGTACGCCTTGTACTCCGGGCTTGCCGCGACCTTCGCGAGCGCATTCGCTATCGTCTTGACCCTCTGCGGATCGGTGCCCGCCTTCATGATGACGGCGCGGCGCTGCGGCAGCGTAATGTCGTAGCCCAGCTCCTTCGACGCCGGAATGTCGGCAAACGGGCCGTAGCGCTGCTCGGCGAAGATGATCACCGGATGTATCTGCTTGCTGTCGATAAAGCTGCGCACGTCGCCCATTTGCTCGTAGAGCACGTCAGCGTGACCGCCGAGCACCGCCGTATAGCGCTCGCTCGGGTTGGCGAACGGGACCGGCACGAACTTCAATCCGCGCGCAATGAAGAAGTTGACCGTGATTTCGTCCGGACTGCCGAAGCCTGTGATCGCAACTTTGAGCGGACGCAGCTTCGCTTCGCGCTCGACGTCGGCCCACGTCTTGAGAGGCCCGTTGGTCGCGGTGAGGAACGACGACGGCTGCTTGATCATCAGCGCGACCGGGATGATGTCCTTCAGTCCCCAGCGGGTGTTGGTGGTCGCGAGCAGCGCATACGTGTCCCAGGTCAGGACCGAGAGCGAGTAGCCGTCGGGCTGTCCGGCGAGCAGCTTCGCCATGCCGGTATTGCCGGTTGCCCCCGGCACGTTGACGACCGGGAAAGACACCTTGAGGTCTTCCTCCATCAGCTTGCCGGCCTTGCGCGCGAGCTGATCGGCGCCGCCTCCCGGCCCCCAGGGAACGATGAACTCGATCGGCCGCGACGGATACTTGTCCTGCGCGGCGGCGAGCGCGGCGAGTGCGGCCAGAACGAGCGTCGCGAGCGTCTGCGCGAACCGCTTGAACGACTGGGCGTGGGGCATCGGGGGACCTCCTTTTGCGTCGATCTTCGATCCGGGGAGCGTGTCGTCCGCTCCGTTATGTGCGCCTTGCGCTCGTGAACGAACGCGAATGAACCGAGTAGGCGGCCAGCGCCCCGTGGTCGAGTCGCGGCGCGTAGCTGCGCCCGAGCTGCATTGCTCCGTCGCGGAACGAAAGGCCGTTCTCGATCAGCGGCGAGCGGGCCTTGAGGAAGCCGTTCATCTCGCCTGCGTTGTCAATCTGGCGGGCCGCGATGCAGCCCTCCATCCAGCACCCCGGGTCGCAAGCGACCCCGTTGCCGAGCACGGGCTTCATCCCGAGCTCGCGGATGCGGTCGATCGCCTTCGACAGCGCGCTGAGCGTCACGAGCTTCATCAGCTTCAGTTTAAGGTATGTCGCGGCCCCGAGTCTCGCCGCCCTGTCGATGTCGGCGAGACCGTAGATCGACTCGTCGAGCATCATCGGCACGCCGGCGGCGCGGACCACGGCGAGGTGCGCGTCCCAGTCGGCGGCCGCGCAGGGCTGCTCGAAGAGCTCGATGCCTTCGGGATCGAGCGCCTTCACGAAGCGTACCCCTTCGTCGGCCGTATACGCCTGATTCGCGTCGAGGCGCAGTGCCGCGCGGCCGCGGACAACCTTCTGCGCGGCCGCGACGAGCGCGATGTCCTCCCCGACCTCGAACCCGACCTTGACCTTGATCGTCCGGTAACCGGCCGCGAGCAGCTTCGGGACTTCGGCCTCCATCGCGGGCTCATCCTTCGCATTGAGCAGCCCGACCAGAGGCACCGCGGCGTCCGAAGCGAGGTCGAGCAGCGGGCTTCGCGACAACATCTCGAGCGCGGTGCCGAACGCCGTCGCGGTGAACGGAAACCCGACGCCGCGCGCGGCGATCCGCTGCTCCGCGCCTTCGGCCGCCGCCGCAAGCTCCGCCGCGAGCTCCTGCGCGACGCGCCAGGCGTCGTCGATCGTCTCCTCGGTATAGCCGGTCAGGATTGTCGCCTCGCCGAAGCCCGACCGGCCGTCGCTGTCGATCGCCTCGGCGATGATCGTGTCGAAGTGCTCGACGGGACCGAAGGCAAGCTTGTACGGAACCGTCAGCGGAACACGCAGCCGATGCACGACGACTCTGTCCAGCGCCCGCATTTCGATCCTCCTCTGCGCCTTCTCTCGTCCCGTGAGCCGCAGCGCGCCCCAAGGAACCGCTACGGTGCAGCCGCCGCGAGAAACTCCTGCTCGATGTAGCGCGTATACATGCTTGGCCCGGTGAAAGCGCGATCGCGCAGCAGCTTCCTGTGGAACGGAATCGTCGTCGTCACCCCTTCGATGCACATTTCCCCGAGCGCCCGCTGCATCCGGCGTAGCGCCTCGTCACGCGTCGCGCCCCACGCGATAACCTTGCCGATCAGCGAATCGTAATACGGCGGAATCGCGTAGCCCTGAAAGAGCTGGCTGTCGACGCGCACGCCGGGCCCTCCTGGGCAGCGATAAGCGGTGACGGTTCCCGGTGAAGGACGGAAGTTGTCGGACGGGTCCTCGGCATTGATCCGGCATTCGATCGAGTGTCCCCGGCTCGCGATGTCGCGCTGCGCGATGCCGACGCCGTCTCCTGCGGCGATCCGGATCTGGGCAGCGACGAGATCGAGGCCCGTGACCATTTCCGTCACAGGGTGCTCGACCTGGATCCGCGTGTTCATCTCCATGAAGTAGAACGCGGGCGCCGCCTCGTCGACGATGAACTCGACCGTCCCCGCGCTCGTATAGCCGACGCTTTGCGCAAGCCGTGCCGCCGCTTCGCACATCTCGCGGCGCATTCCGTCGTCGAGACCCGGCGCCGGCGTCTCCTCGACGAGCTTCTGGTTGCGGCGCTGCGTCGAGCAGTCGCGCTCGCCCAGGTGCAGGACCGTCGTCTCGTCGCCCAGCACCTGCACCTCGACGTGCCGGACGCGGGTCAGGAACTTCTCGACGTACAGCGCGCTGTCGCCGAACGCCGCCTGCGCTTCCGCCTGCGCTTGCGCGAACGCGTCCTTCATCCCCGATCCGTCGCTCACGAGACGCATGCCGCGACCTCCGCCGCCCGCCGACGCCTTCAGGATCAGCGGGAAGCCGACGGCCTCCGCGACGCTCGCCGCCTCGTTCCAGTCGTGGACCACGCCCTTTGAACCGGGGGTCGTGCGCAGTCCGGCCTTCGCGGCAGCCGCGCGCGCCGCCGCCTTGTTGCCCATCAGCCGGATCGCGTCGACGCCCGGGCCGATCCAGATGAGCCCGTTCGCGACGCAAAGCGCCGCGAACTCGGGATTCTCCGACAGGAAGCCGTAGCCGGGATGGACGGCGTCGGCCTTGAACGCCACGGCCGCTTGGACGAGCAACGCCTTGTTGAGATAGCTCTCCGACGAGCGCGGCGCACCGATGCATACGGCGCGATCGGCGAGCTTCACCGCGAGAGAGTCGCGGTCGGCTTCCGAGTACACCTGAACGGTCTCGATACCCAGGTCGCGGCACGTGCGATTCACGCGCACCGCGATTTCGCCGCGGTTCGCGATCAGCACGCGTCGGATCGGCCTCGCCACGCTCGTCCCGCCGTCAGCCGTTAAGCTCGAACTTGAAATCCACGACCTGCGCGCCGGACTCTCCGACGACGATCGGGTTCAGGTCGAGCGAGAGCACCGTGGGCTGCGCAACCGCGAGCGTCGATACGCGGGCGACGATCTTCGCGAGCGCCGGGACGTCGCGCTTCGGCTGCCCGCGCGCGCCGTCCAGGATGGCGACGAACCTGGACCCGCGGATCAGGCGCTCGGCAGCGACCGCGTCGAACGGGGCGAGGCGCATCACGGTATCGCGCAGGATCTCGACGTAGATTCCGCCCAGGCCCACGACGATCACCGGGCCGAAGACGTCGTCGCGCTTCATGCCGACGAAGATCTCTTGGCCACCCCCGGCCATCCGCTGGACCAGGATCCCTTCCTTGCCGGCGATCGGTATCGCGTCGAGCGCGGCGAACGCGCGCTCCAGCGCAGCATCGGAGTCGATTCCCAGATGCACGCCGCCAATCTCGCTCTTGTGCGCGAGATTGCGCGCGACGAGCTTCGCCGCGACCGGATAGCCGAGCGTGCGCGCGATGCTCTTCGCTCGATCGAGGTCGGGGGCAACGCCGCAAGGCACGAGGTCGATCCCGTAGTTGCGCAGCAGCGCCTCCTGCGCGGCGAAGCGCGTCAGGTCGGCGCGCGCGCCGGCCGGAGCCGCGACAGCAGGTTTCTCGACCCCGACCGCGCGGCGCCTGGATTCCCAGCGCAGACGCGCCGCGATCGCTCTCGCGCAGCGGACCGGATCGGAAAAGACGGGAACGCCCGCCCGCTTGAGGCGTGCGAGCGGCTCGGGCTTGCCGGCGATCCACGCGACGCCGACGAGCGCCTCGGAGGAATCCGCAAGCGACGCGAGCTCGTCCGCGAGCGCGGCGCCCTGTCGCCAGATCAGGTTGACGGCGAGCATCACCGCATCGTATTCGCCGCTCTGAACGACGCCGCGAACGGTGGCCGCCATCAGCGCAGGATCGAAGATCACGTTGGCCGTCATGTCGATCGGGTTGGCGAACGACGCATACGGCGGGAGCCGCTTCCCCAGCCTCTCGACGAGCGCTGCGGAAGGAGCCGCGACGTCGAGGCCTTCGGCGATGCAGGTGTCCGCCATCAGGACACCCGCTCCTCCCGAGTGGCTGAGGATAGCGACCTTCCCGGTGGCGCCGACACGGCGCGTGCGCGGAAACGCCGACATCATCTTCAGCACGTCGATCAACTCCTCGATGCTCTGCGCGCGAACGATGTCGAGCTCGTCGAAGGCCGCCCGATACACCGCTTCCGACCCGGCGAGCGCGCCGGTGTGCGACTGCACGGCCCTGCCCCCGACCTCGCTTGCACCGACCTTGATCAGCACGATCGGCTTCCCCGCGCGAGCCGCCTTCCGTGCGGCGGCCCGGAACTTGTCGCCGTCGCGGATGCTCTCGACGTAACCCGCGATGATGCCGATCCTCGGATCGTCGGCGAAGTAGTCGCAGAAGTCGCTGAACTCCAGGTCGCCCTCGTTGCCGGTGCTGAGGAAGTAACCGATGCCGACGTCCTCGGCGTGCGCGAGCGCCGTAATCGCGGTGCCGACGGCGCCGCTCTGAGTAACGAATCCGATGCCGCCCGGCACGAGTCCCGCCTGGTCGAACACCTGGCTGATCGATGGAATGACCTTTTCGTGCAGGTTGGCCACGCCGACCGAGTTCGGTCCGATGAAGCGGATGCCCTTCTCGCGAGCTTTCCTTTGCAGCTCGCGTTGCAGAGCAACGCCCTCGGAGCCGATCTCGGCAAACCCCGACGAGAGGACGAGCGCCGACTTGACTTGCCCCGGCCGGCAGGCGTCCAGCAGCTCGACGATGCGCGCGGCGGGCACGGCGATCACGAGGAGATCGACGTCGCCTCCGATGGCGGCCATCGAGCGGTAGCACTCGAGCCCGGTGATCTCGTCGAGCTTCGGGTGGACCGGATAGATCGCGCCGGCGTAGCCGTGCTTCAGCAGGAAGGCGAGCGGCAGCGAACCGAGCTTTCCCGGGTCCGACGACGCACCGGCGATCGCGATCGACGAGGGTTGCAGCAGCGCCTTGATCGATGCGCGCGTCTCGTCGCTCTCGCCCACCATGGAACCTTCGGTTCTCCTCGCTTCGACGGCCTCGGCCCGAGCGCGGCCGCGGCCCCGTATTATCGGAGGCGGCGACCCGAAAGAAAAAGCTATTAATTATTGATCCGAGGTAAACGATATCTTGATCGCGG
>DATKMY010000164.1:0-13429 GCA_035541655.1 Casimicrobiaceae bacterium
GGACGTGCATGGTGCGGCTGCTGCAGGTGCTGCTGCGCTTCTATCATCACGAATCCTGCGGGCAGTGCACGCCCTGCCGCGAGGGCATGGGCTGGCTGCACCGGATCATCGACCGCATCGTCGCCGGCGAGGGGCGGTCCGAGGATATCGAGCGTCTCTACCAGATCTCGGCATGGAACGACGGCACGACGATCTGCGGGATGGGCGACGCCGCGGGATACGCGACGGTCGGCATTCTCAACAAGTTCCGCGACGAGTTCGAGTATTGGATCGAGCACAAGCGGTCGCGCAACGACGGAGCGCTGGAATGCCCGAGATTTTCATAGACGGCAGGGCGATCCGCGCCGAGCGCAGCCAGACCGTCATCGAGGCGGCGGTCGCGAACGGCATCGACATCCCGTACTTCTGCTGGCATCCGAAGCTCTCGATCGCCGGCAACTGCCGGATCTGCGCCGTCCAGGTCGAGGGCAGGAGCTGGGTCGAGATCGCCTGCAACATGCCCGTGTCCGAGGGCTTGCGCGTCCTGACCGACTCCGACGCGGTGCGCGCGTACCGCAAGTCGATCATGCAGTTGCTGACGCTCAACCACCCGGTCGACTGCGGGATCTGCGACAAGGCGGGCGAGTGCACGCTGCAGGACTATCACTATCTCTACAACGGCGAGCCGTCGCTCTCGCGCGACCCGAAGGTGCGCTCGACCAAGTTTCACCCGCTGTCCGAGCGGATCATCCTCGACAACGAGCGCTGCATCCTGTGCTCGCGCTGCGTGCGCTTCACGCGCGAGATATCGAAGTCGAACGCGCTCGGGATCACGCAGCGCGGCGACGCATCGCTGGTCCGCGCCTCGGAGGATCGCGCGCTCGATGCCGATCCGTACTCGGACAACGTCGTCGACCTCTGCCCGGTCGGCGCGCTGCTCTCGCGCTCGTTCCTCTACCAGGCGCGTGTCTGGTACCTGAAGCCGACACCTTCGGTCTGCCCGGGCTGCGCGCGCGGCTGCACGGTCGAGATCTGGCACCGCAAGGCCGAATGGAAGCTGAATTCGCTCGACCCGTGCAAGAACGTGCGGATCGAACGCGTGACCCCGCTCGAGAACGCGGAGGTCAACGGCCCGTGGATCTGCAACAAGGGGCGCGACCTGTCGCGCGTTTTCGAGCGCCCGCGCGCGCTGCAGGCGATGGAGCGAGGACAGACGGTCGATCTCGACGCTGCGGTGGCGGCCGCTCGCCGGCTGATCGCGGACGCCAGGCGCCCGGTCGCGCTCGTGTCGACATGGGGTTCGAACGAGGAGCTCGCCGCGCTCGAGCGGGCGCTCCCCGAACGATTCACGACGCTGGTCAAGTCGGACTCCCTGCCGCAGCCCGGCGAGCGGGGCGACGACGATCTGCTGATCCGCGCCGACAAGAATCCGAATCGCGCGGCGGCCCGCGCGCTGTTCCCGCACGAGGACAACGGGGCACGGCCGCTTGCCGCCGATGCCGACCTTGTTCTCGTCTGGGGCGAAGGCTTCGACTTCGCGCGCGTTCCGGCGGGCGCGAAGACGATCTTTCTCAACGCGTACCAGCAGCCCGAGACCGCGCGCGTCGACGTGTTCATCCCGGTGAGCATCCAGACCGAGCGCAGCGGTCACTACACGAACTTCCAGGGCGTGGTAAGCGCGTTCTCCGCCTGCTTCCCCAGGCCGCCGACGGTTGCCGATGCCGAGACCGTGTTCGCTGCGATCGCGGTGAAGGAGGGCGCGCCCGCATGATCCAGGATCTCGTCGTCACCGCCGTCTTCATCGGCTACGCGGTCGCCGTGCTGCTGCTCTTCGGCACCGTGCTGACGTGGGTCGAGCGCAAGCAGGCGGCGATCATGTCGGACCGGATCGGCGCCAACCGCGCGTACGTCCGCATTCCGTTCACCCAGATCAAGCTGGTGTGGCTCGGGTTGTTCCACGGTCTCGCCGACGGCATCAAGATGATGCTCAAAGAGGACTTCACGCCGGATGCGTACGACCGTTTCGCGTTCGCGCTCGCGCCGTGGATCGTGTTCACACCGGTGCTGCTCGTGTTCGCCGTCATTCCGTTCGGCGGGACGCTCGTGCCCTCGGAGCTGTTCTCGGGCCTGCCTTCGGTCGCTGCCTGGTTCGGCGACCGCGTCTACCCGATGCAGATCGCGCGCGTCGACGCGGGCCTGCTCGTCGTCTTCGCCTTCGGGGGCGTGACGATCATCGGGACGATGCTCGCCGGATGGTCGTCGTCGAACAAGTTCTCGATGCTGGGCGCGCTGCGCGCGGGCTCGCAGATGATCTCCTACGAGCTGATCATGGGCCTGACCGTCCTCGGACTCATCCTCATCTACGGATCGGTCGACCTCGACGCGATCGCGCGCGAGCAATCGGGCGTGGTGCTCGGCGTGCTACCCGCGTGGGGGATCGTCGTCCAGCCGTTCGCCGCGACGCTCTTCCTGACCGCCGCGATCGCGGAGAACAAGCGGATCCCGTTCGATCTTCCCGAGGCCGAGTCCGAGCTGATCGCCGGCTATTTCACCGAATACAGCGCGATGAAGATGGGGCTCTTCATGTTCGCCGAGTTCATCGAGATCGCGATCGTCGCCGCGCTGTTCACGACGCTGTTTCTCGGCGGCTACAACCTCCCGTTCATGACCGACGCGGGATTCGTCCTGCCGGGCGGCCGCGAGTTCCCGCTCCCGCACGGCGCGGTCGTGCTGATCCAGCTCGTCGTGTTTCTCGCGAAGGTCATGTTCATGGCGAGCTTCCAGATCCTCATCCGCTGGTCGCTCCCGCGGTTTCGCTACGACCAGCTGCTGAAGTTCGCGTGGAAGTTCATGCTTCCGCTCGCGCTCGTGAACCTGCTGGTCACCGCCGTCGTCGTCTGGGCGCTGGAAGCGTAGCCCGACCCTGCAGATGAAACCCTACGCCCGCAAGAGATATTGGAATGAGCCCACGATGTCGTGGTGGGAGCGCGCGTACCTGCCGGAGATCGTGCGCGGGCTCTCGATCACCGGCGGCGTCTTCCTCGTGAACATGTGGCACTGGATGACGTTCCGCAAGGGCGCGCTCACCACCTACTACCCCGAGCAGACCCGCGACGACTATGCGGCGGGAAATCGCGGCAAGCACATCCTGACGCAGCGCCCCGACGGACGTCCGCAGTGCATCGCCTGCAACCTCTGCGCGACGGTGTGTCCGGCGAAGGTCATCGAGATCGAGGCGGCGCTCGACCCGGACGACCCGGCGCATCCGAAATACCCGGCGCGCTTCGAGATCGACTACTCGCGCTGCATCTTCTGCGGGCTCTGCGTCGAGGCCTGTCCGGAGGACGCGATCCGCATGCTGAAGGAAGTTCCGGAGCTGCCGGGCTTCGACCGCCGGGACATGTGGCTGAAGCTGCCGGAGCTCCTCTCCTGGAGCCCGCGGAGCGACGTCGCGAAGCCGTATCCCGCGAAGGGCGCGTCCGGCGCGAGCAAGGGGCCGCAACGATGATCGAGACGGTGCTGCTGTGGCTCTTCGCCGGCACCGCGCTCGCCGCTGCGGCGCTGATGCTCGTGCTGCGCCATCCGATGCGCGTTGCGCTCGCGCTTTCGGCGACGATGCTTTCGCTCGCGGGTGTCTATGCGCTCCTCGGCGTGCACGTGATCGCGATCTTCCAGGTGCTGATCTACGTCGGCGCCGTCATGGTGTTCATGGTCTACGCGATCATGTTGCTTGATGTCCGCGATTACTCCTTCGCGCGCCGTTTCTCGTGGCTGTTGCTCCCCGGAACCCTGGCGGCGATTGCGTTCGTACTCATCCTGGCGCATGCGTTCTGGCAGGGCGTGCCGGACCAGCCCACGGCCGCGGGCAGCGTGCTCTTCGGGATCCAGGAGTTCTCGATCGAATTCCTGAACGAGTACTGGCTGCACTTCGAGCTTGTCTCGGTGCTGCTGGTCGCGGCGGTCGTGGCGGCGCTCGCGGTGCTCGAAGTGGGACGACGGCGTCGTGGATAACGTCCAAATGCTGATTGTGGTGTCGGTCGCGCTGTTCGCGCTCGGGCTGCTCGGCGTCATCGCCCGGCGCAACGTCCTCGTGATGCTGATGTGCATGGAGCTGATGCTGAACGGCGTGAACCTGAGCCTCGTGACCTTCGCGCAGCAGACCGCGTCGGCGGCCGGAGCGGTGCTGGTATTTCTCGTCTTCGTCGTCGCCACCGCAGAGATCGCGATCGCGATCCCGATCGTCCTGCTGCTCGTCCGGCGCAAGGCGGTGCTCGACCTCGACGCCTACACCGATTTGAAGGGATAAGACGTGAGCCAGCCGCTGACTGCGATCGTCCTGCTGCCGCTGGCGGGATTTCTGCTGAACGGGCTCCTCGGCAACCGGCTCGGTCCGCGGTTTGTTTCGACGGTCGGCTGCGGTCTGCCGATCGCGGCGTTCGCCGTCGCGGTCAAGTGCCTTCTCGACCTGCAGGCGGCGGGCGCCACACCGCGCATCGACCTCGCGTACTCGTGGCTCGTCACCGGCGACAACGCGTTCGAGATCGCTTTCTACTTCGACCGCCTCGCCGCGGTGATGGTATTGATCGTGACCGGCGTGGGCTCGCTGATTCATCTCTATTCGACCGGATACATGAAGGGCGACAAGAGCTACGCCCGCTATTTCGCGTACCTCAATCTTTTCTTGTTCTTCATGCTGCTGCTCGTCCTCGGTCGCTCGCTGCTCGTGCTCTTCGTCGGGTGGGAGGGGGTGGGTCTCGCCTCGTACCTGCTGATCGGCTTCTGGTTCGAGGATCCGGACAAGGCGCGCGCCGGCAAGAAGGCGTTCATCACCAACCGGATCGGCGACGCGGGATTCCTGCTCGGGATGTTCGTGATCTACCAGGCGCTCGGCACGCTCGACATGGACCGCGTCAACGCGGCGTTCGGGTCGGGGGTCCCGGCGGTGTCGGCGAGCCTCGTGGGCATCCTCCTTTTCATCGGGGCCACCGGGAAGTCGGCGCAGATACCGCTGCACGTATGGCTGCCCGATGCGATGGCGGGCCCCACGCCCGTCTCCGCGCTGATCCACGCGGCGACCATGGTGACGGCCGGCGTCTATCTCGTCGCCCGGATGTCGGGGATCTACGTGAACGCGCCGGAAGCGAGCGCGCTGATCGCCGCGATCGGCGCCGCGACCGCGTTCTTCGCCGCCACGATCGCCGTCGTGCAGACCGACATCAAGAAAGTGCTCGCGTATTCGACGATCTCGCAGCTCGGCTTCATGTTCGTCGCCGCGGGCGTCGGCGCGTACAGCGTCGCCATCTTCCACCTCTATACGCACGCCTTCTTCAAGGCGTGCCTGTTCCTGGGTGCCGGCAGCGTGATCCACGCGATGAGCGGTGAGCAGGACATCCGAAAGATGGGCGGCCTTGCGCGCAAGATCCCGGTCACCTTCGCCACCTTCACGATCGCAACGGCCGCGATCGCAGGCATCCCGCCGCTGGCGGGATTCTTCTCGAAGGACGAGATCCTGTGGTTCGCGTTCGCGAGCAGCCGTGGCGGGTCGGGTCTTCTCTACGGGACGATCGCGACGACCGCGCTCCTCACGTCGTTCTACATGTTCCGGCTGGTTTGGCTCACGTTCTTCGGGCGCTCGCGGCTGACGCCCGAGGTCGAGCACCACGTCCACGAGTCTCCGTTGTCGATGACTTCCGTTCTCGTCGTGCTCGCGATCCTGTCGGCGATCGGCGGTTTCCTGTCGATCCCGCACTTCCTCGAGTCGCTGCTGCCGTTGCCCGAGATCGTTCCAGCATTGGAGCGCTACGAGACGCCGCTCGTCGTCGCATCGATCGTGCTCGCCTTCGCGGGTCTCGGCGCGACCGCGTACATGTATGGCGGAGGCGCCGAGCGAGCCGAACGCGCGCGCCTGCGCTTCGCGACGCTGCACCGCATTCTCTCCGGCAAGTACTACGTCGACGAAGCCTACGATGCGCTCATCGGACGGCCGCTCGTCTGGATTTCGGAGCGCGTATTCCTGGCCTTCGGCGACCGCACGCTCTTCGACGGCACGCTGCACGGCCTCGCCGCCCTGGGGAGGCGGACCGCGGCGGGGCTCGCGCGCGTGCAGAACGGCAACCTGCATCTCTACGCGCTGCTCGCGCTCTTCGGCATCATCGTTTCGATCGCCTGGGGGTGGCGTCATGTCTGACGCTGCGCTGCTCAACATCGTCCTTTATCTGCCGCTCGCCGGCATAGCGGGCATCGTCGCGCTGCCGCAGCGCCGCGACGGTCAGGTGCGCGCGCTCTCGCTCGCGGTGATGCTTCTGCAATTCGTCGTCGCCGCGTTGCTCTATTTGCGGTTCGATCCGGCGGCGGAAGGTCTGCAGTTCGAGACGCGCTTGCCGTGGATCGCCGCGTGGGGCGTCTACTACCAGATCGGCCTCGACGGCTACAACGTGCTGCTCGTACTGCTGACCGCGTTCCTCGGGCCGCTGGTGGTCGCTGGCGCATTCTCGGCGATCCAGCGTGAAGTGAAGCTCTTCTACGCGATGGTGCTCGCGCTGCAGTTCGCGATGGTCGGGACGTTCGTGGCGCAGGATCTCTTCCTGTTCTACCTGTTCTGGGAAGCGATGCTGATCCCGCTCTTCTTCATCATCGGCATCTGGGGCGGGGAGCGGCGCATCTACGCGACGCTCAAATTCGTGCTGTATACGGCGTTCGGCAGCATCCTGATGCTCGCCGCGGTGATCTACCTCGTTCATTCGCTCAACACGACGAGCGGCGTGACGACGTTCGCGTTCGCCGATCTCTACAAGGCCGAACTGCCGCTCGACGTCCAAACGATCCTGCTTGCGGCATTCGCGCTGTCGTTCGCGATCAAGGTGCCGATGGTGCCCCTGCACACGTGGCTTCCGGACGCGCACGTCGAGGCGCCGACGGCCGGGTCGGTGATCCTCGCCGGCGTGCTGCTGAAGATGGGGACGTACGGCTTCATGAAGCTCGCGTTTCCACTGTTCCCCGACGCCGCTCGCCTCTACGCGCCGCTGTTCGGGACGCTCGCGGTGGTGAGCATCATCTATGGCGCCTGCCTCGCGCTCGTCCAGACCGACATCAAGAAGATCATCGCCTATTCATCGATCAGCCACCTGGGCTACGTGATGCTCGGCCTCGTGAGCCTCGATCTCCTCGGGATCCAGGGTGCTGTCGTGCAGATGGTGAGCCACGGCCTCGTCGCCGGCGGCCTGTTCCTGATGGTGGGGATGATCTACGAGCGCTGCCACACGCGGGAGCTCGCCGCCTACGGCGGGATCGCGAAGCTGCTGCCGATCTACTCGGTGTTCCTCTTGATCCTGACGCTGGCGGCGATCGGACTGCCGACGACGAGCGGCTTTACCGGCGAGTTCCTCGCGCTGCTGGGGGCATTCCGCGCTGCGTGGCCGCTGCATGTCCAGGGGACCGACTATCCGCTGATCGTGGCGTCGAGCGCAGTTGCCGGCGTTGTCCTGGGTGCGCTGTACATGCTGTGGTTCGCGCAGCGATTCCTGTTCGGCGAGGCGAAGGCGCCGCACCAGCCGCTCAGGGACCTCAATTTCCGCGAGAAGTCGATACTTGCCGCGATCGTCGTCGCGGTGTTCGCGTTCGGCCTGTTTCCGAACGAGCCGATGCGCAAGACCGAGCTCGCGGCGCGCCAGTATCAGCGGCTCGTCCGCACGGAGCGCGGCGGCGGCAAGGTCGCCGTCGCCCCAAGTTCGCCTATGCTATCGGCTGCCGGGAATCCCTCGGGTCCGGTCTCCGCGCCTTCGCGCGACCCGAATTCCCCGGCGCGAGCGCCGGGCGCTGACGAGGGGACGCGATGAACGCGCAGGAAATCCTCATCGCGATGCTTCCCGAGCATCTGCTGCTCGCCGGGATCGTGTTGCTGCTCTGCCTCGAGATCGCACCGGGGCGGGCGCGCGGGGCGTTCGCGATTTCGCTGCTCGCAGTGGCGTCGGCGACGGTCGCGGCGATCTGGCTCTTCGCGATCGGCTACGCCGCGGAACCTTTCGCCGGGCAGTACTCGGTCGATCCCGTCGCCTCGCTCGGCAAGGCGATCGTGCTCGCGCTCGCCGTTCTGGTGCTGCTGATCTCGCGCGGCGAGTTGACGCAGCGCGCATTCCCAGTGTTGCTGCTCTCCTCGCTGTACGGAGTCTGTCTGCTGCTGTCGTCGGACACGTTCCTGACGCTTTTCCTCGGCCTCGAGCTGATGTCGCTGCCGGTTTACGTTCTGGTGCTGCTCGCGTTCCGCCGCCCCGAAAGCGCGGAGGCGGCGCTCAAGTACCTCGTTCTGGGCGGCACGGCGTCGGCGACGCTGCTGATGGGCGTGTCGCTCCTCTACGGGGCGAGCGGTTCGCTCTCGCTCGACGTCTTCGCCGAAGCGATCGAATCGCCGGGAACGATGGCGGGTGTCGCGGTCGCGCTCGTGGTCGTCTCCTTCTTCCTCAAGGCGGCGATCGTCCCGTTCCACGCGTGGGCGCCGGACGCCTACGAGGCCGCGACCGTGCCGGTCACGGCGTACATGTCGACGATCGTCAAGGCGGGCGTGCTGCTTGCCGCGGTGCGCGTGTTCGGCGGCGTGCCCCTGTCGAGCCCGACCACGGAGCTCGTCGCGCTGCTGCCGCTCCTGTCGATCGTCTGGGGCAACCTCGCGGCGATGCGCCAGCAGAGCTTCCGCCGGATGATCGCGTACTCGTCGATCGCCCATGCGGGATATCTGTTCTACGCGTTCCTGGGCGACGGCGCCGGGCGGTTCCAGGCGGTGGCGTTCTACGTGCTCGTCTACGGGCTGATGAACATCCTCGCCTTCGCGGTGCTTCCGCAAAACGCCGACGACGCGGCGCGCGATCGCCTCGACAACCTGAAGGGGCTCTTCCGGCGCGATCGATTCGCCGCGCTGATGATCGCGATCGCGATGCTTTCGCTCGCCGGGATTCCGCCGTTCCCGGGCTTCGTCGCGAAGTTCCTGATCTTCAAGAACGTGTTTGCGGCGGGCTACACGCTCTACGCAGTCCTCGGCCTCGTCGGGAGCTACCTCGGAATCTACTTCTATCTGCGCGTGATCCAGTATCTCTTCATGAGCACCGAGGAAGGCGCGCCGCAGCAGCCCCCGGAACGTCTCGCGCTGGGTGCGGGCTTCATCTGCCTGGTCGCGTCGATCCTGCTCGCGGTGTTTCCCGGCTGGGTGCTCGGGCTGTCGTAACCACGCGGACGATTCCCGGGGCGCTACCGGCCTCCTGGATGGCCCGCTCGCGGTGCGGGGGCATCCAGGGCTCGGCGCCCGTGCGATCCGAGCGCCGCCGACCTACTTCTTGACCACCCGCTTGTAGATCTTCGCGCTTTTGTCGGAGTCGGATTCGACGTAATAGAGATCGTCGCCCTTGGCGTAGAGGAAGCCGCAGCCGTTGAATCGCCTGCCGTTCATGGTCAACGTCCATTCGCTGCACCACTTGCCGCTTTCGTCCACCGTCCACGTGCCGACGACACCGGTCCACGATCCGTCCGCGGCCTTCAGGTTTCCGGAAAAGTAGCCATCCGGCTTGTAGTCGTACTCCGTATCTGCGCTGCTCGCGGAGGACTTGCCGCTGACGTGCGCACCGCCGAGTGTGCTCTTGACGGCGTCCTTCGAAAGCTTCTTCGCCCCGCCGTCGAGCAGGTCGCCGAGCGAATTCTGTGCGAACGCGCTGGTGCTGCTCAGCGCCAACAGGATCAGACTTCCGAACAGACTGCAGCGATTCATCGTTCCCCCCTTGCCAGGCCTTTCGTCGAGCCCGCTGCCGATCGGCTGCGCGGGCGAGCGCGGCCAACATCGTAAACGATCCCGGTGCCCGCGGTCACGCAGCCCGAGGCGCCGGAAGTGTCTCGGAGACAGCAGCGAACCGCCGCCTGCCGGCCGGATCAAGGCCCGGCACCGAATCCAGGCAGGGGTTTCGAGCCGCGGCCGGATCGAGCCTATACTCGTTGCGCCAATCCTTCTCCGAGGCGATTCCCATGCGCACGATACCTGCCGGTGCCCGAGGCTCGTTCACGATGGTCGTATCCCCCGAGCACCTCGCCAACCGATTCAAGGATGCGACGCTCCCGCCCGTTCTGGCGACTCCGGTCATGATCATGGCCATGGAAAACGCGGCGCTGGAGGCGATCAAGCCCTACTTCGACGCCGGCGAAAGCGCGGTCGGCACACGCGTCGACGTGAGCCATCTCGCGGCAACACCCGTCGGCCGCCGGATCGTCGCCCACGCCGAAGTGACCAGCACGAGCGGCCGGCACATCGAATTCCGCGTGCATGCGATGGACGGAACCGAGGAGATCGGCCGCGGCACGCATGGAAGAGCCGTGATCGAGCTCGCGAAATTCGCCGAGCGCCTCGCTGCGAAGTCGCGCGGGGATTGATCGTCCCGCTCGGCAACCGTATCGGCGCTCACACCTCCTTGCGAATCCACTCGACGAACCTGGCGACCTTGCCGCGCTCGGTGTGCGACGGCGGGTACACGAGGTGGTGGCCGTGGATCTGGACGCGCTTGCGGTAGGGAAACACGGGCACGAGCAGCCCGCGACCCAGCGCATCCTCTGCCAGCCGATTGCTCTCCAGCGCGATGCCGAGGCCTTGTATGGCCGCCTGGATGGAGAGGTACGCGCGATCGAAGCTCAGGTTGTATTCACTCGGGCTGATCGGAACGCCCTGCGCCGCAAACCACTGCGGCCATTGCACGATGTTGATGTTCGAGAGGATGAGGTTCTCCACCAGCAGATCCTCCGGCTGACTGAGCTGCAGCTGTTCCTTGAGCGCGGGACTGATCAGCGGGATGATTTCCTCGGTGAAGATCGCTTCGACGTGAAGATCGCTCCACGTCTTCAGCCCGTAACGGATGTCGATGTCGACCTCCGCCCGCGCGAAATCGGAATGGACGTGGGAGGCCGACAGGCGCACCTTGATGTCGGGGTGCGCGCTCCGGAAGCGCGACAGCCGTGGCATTAGCCACAATGCTGCGAAGCTGGGCGATGCCTGGATGCGCAGGACCTCGATCCGATCGGCCCGCGCATTCTCCGCGGCGGCAGCGATGACCGTCAGCGCCCCCGTGATGCTCTTCCGGTAGCGCTCGCCGGCGGGCGTGAGCTCCACGCCGCGCGCGGTGCGGTCGAAGAGCTTGAGGCCGATCTGGGCTTCGACGTTCGATATCTGGTGACTGACCGCCGACGGCGTCAGATTCAACTCCTCTGCGGCCTTGCTGATGCTGCCCAGGCGTGCCACGACATCGAACGTCATAACTGCCTTGAGCGGCGGAATTTGCATCTTTGCTTCCTATCCTCTCTGGTTTGTGCGGCGCAGCATGAAAAACTTTCAGTCCTCTTTGAGCAAGGCGGCCTTGCGGCGCATCGGGTCGGTACCGAAAGTATGCATCCTCTCATCCCAGCGAAGCCAGCACGGAGGGTACGGTGTTACTTCAGAACAAGGTTGCAATCGTTACGGGCGCTGCATCCGCCCGCGGTATCGGCAAGTCGATGGCAGGCTTATTCGCGAAGCACGGCGCCAAGGTGGTCATCCTCGACCTCAACGCCGAGGCCGCCGCAGCGGCCGCGCGCGACATCGGTCCTGAACACCTCGGTCTCGCTTGCGACGTCACCAAGAAGCCCGATTGCGACGCCGCAGCGAAGAAGGTCGTCGATCGCTTCGGCCAGATCGACGTGCTCGTCAACAATGCGGGCATCACGCAGCCGCTGAAGTTCATGGAGATACAGCCCGGCAACTACGAGGCTGTCACCGATGTCTCCCTGCGCGGCAGCCTCTACATGAGCCAGGCGGTGGTTCCGCACATGCGCAGCCGCAAAAGCGGCTCGATCGTGATGCTCTCTTCGGTGTCGGCGCAGCGCGGCGGCGGCATTTTCGGCGGTCCGCATTATTCCGCGGCCAAGGCCGGCGTCCTCGGGCTCGGCAAGGCGATGGCACGCGAGCTCGGCGCCGACAACATCCGCGTCAATTCGGTGACGCCAGGCCTGATCCAGACCGACATCACGGGTGGCAAGCTGACCGATGCGATGAAGGTCGACATCATCAAGGGCATTCCGCTCGGCCGTCTCGGCGACGCCGTCGACGTCGCGAATTGCTGCCTCTTCCTCGCGAGCGACCTTTCGAGCTACCTGACCGGCGTCACGCTCGACGTGAACGGCGGGATGCTGATCCATTGAAGGACCACCCCATGTCCGCACAATCTGCAGCTCGCACGACGAAAGCAGCGAAAGGCGAGCAGGGCAAACTTTCGCTGGCCGAACGGGCGTACCGCATCCGCCGCCACGCGCTCGCCATGGGCGCGGTGCAGGGGCAGGGCTACATCGCGCAGGCGCTGGGCGTCGCCGACATGCTGGCGGTCGCGTACTTCCATGCGATGCACTACAAGCCCGAGGATCCCGAGTGGGAGGGACGCGATCGCTTCCTGCTGTCCAACGGCCACTTCGCGATCGCGCTCTACGCTGCGCTGATCGAGGCCGGGATCATTCCGGAAGACGAGCTCGAGACCTACGGCGGCGACGACAGTCGCCTGCCGATGTCCGGCATGGCGTCGTACACGCCGGGGATGGAGATCAGCGGCGGCTCGCTCGGCCACGGTCTCGGCATCGCGGTCGGCTATTGCCTCGGGCTGAAGCGCAAGCACTCCAAGTCGTTCGTCTACGTGATGTACTCCGACGGCGAGCTCGACGAGGGCTTGACGTGGGAAGCCGCGATGTCGGCGGCCCACTTCAAGCTCGACAACTTCGTCGCGCTGATCGACGTCAACCGGATGCAGGCCGACGGCGTGTCGATGGAGGTGCTGAACTTCGAGCCGCTCGGCCCGAAGTTCGAGGCGTTCGGCTGGCACGTGCAGCGCGTCAACGGCAACGACGTCGACGCGCTCGTCAAGGCGTTCGACAACGCGCGCTCCGGCCGCGAGCAGAAGCCGCACGTCATCATCTGCGACACGCAGATGGCGAAGGGCGTGCCGTTCCTCGAGACGCGCGAAAAGGCGCACTTCATCCGCGTCGAGCCCGACGAGTGGCAGAAGGCGATGGACGTGCTCGACGAAGGATTCCGCTCGACAACACGCTAGGAGCGACCCGATGAAACGTTCGAAGTACACCCGTCCGAAGCGGCTTGCCGAGCAAGGGGAAGGCGAGGAGGGCAAGCCGCGGTTGAAGACTTCGGCGATGATCGCCTCGATCGCCGGCGAAGGCCAGCGCACGAAGCCGGCGCCGTTCGGGAACGCGCTCGCCGAGCTCGCCGAGAAGCGCCCGGATATCGTCGGCATGACCGCCGACCTCGCGAAGTACACGGATCTGCACATCTTCGCGCGCCAGTACCCGGACCGCTTCTACCAGATGGGAATGGCCGAGCAGCTGCTGCTGGCGGCAGCCGCGGGCATGGCGCACGAGGGCTTCGTCCCGTTCGCGACCACCTACGCCGTGT
>DATKMY010000165.1:0-4540 GCA_035541655.1 Casimicrobiaceae bacterium
CGCCGAAGATCTCGAGCGCGCCATCGGCTCGAATCACCGGATACGCCTTGTTCTCCGGCTTCAGGACGAACTGGCCGCGATCCGTGTCGAGGCGCTTCAGCGTGAACTGACCGTCGACAATCGCGACGACGATGTCGCCGCGCTTGGCGGACGGCGTCTTTTCGACGACGACGAGATCGCCTTCGAGGATACCGGCGTCGATCATCGAATCGCCCTTGACGCGGATCAGCACCGTTTGCGACGGATGCGCGATCAGGTAGTCGTCGATCGTGAGCGCGTCGCCGTGCGCATCGTCGACGGCGTTGGGCATGCCGGCCTGCACGGGCGATTCAGCGATCGGTCGTGCGAAGAACCGCGCGGTGGGAGCGAGGCGCTTGTCCGGGGTCGAATCAATGAAGCCTGCGAGCTTGAGGCGCGCGACCATCGCGGCAACCGAGGACTTCGACTTGAGGCCCAGCAGGTGCCCGATCGACGCATACGACGGGAGTGCGCGATGCCTGGCGTAATAATCCTGCAGCGACGACAGGTACGAACGATCGTTCGACATGCGGCTACAATAGCGAACGAACGTTCTTTTTGTCAACCCCCCGTCGGCATTGTGTTCCCGTGCCCGAAACTTCGACGGTGACTTCACAACGGCGCGCAACCGATGCAGCTCTTCGCTCCTTCGCTCGCGTTCGTCGACCTCGAGACCACGGGAACACTCGCCGCCCGTGACGCGATCACCGAGGTCGGGATCGTGCGCGTCGACATCGACCCCGAGCGTTCGCGCGAGCCCGTCGTCAGCGAATGGAGCACGCTGGTCGATCCCGGCGTCGCGATCCCGGCGGAGATCCAGGCGCTCACCGGCATCACGAACGAGATGATCCGCGACGCGCCACGCTTCGGATCTATCGCCGACGAAATTTCCGCACGCACCGCGGGCGCGGTGTTCGTCGCGCACAACGCGCGCTTCGACTACGGATTCCTGAAGCACGCGTTCGCTCGCCTCGAGCGCCGGTTCAGCGCGCGAGTGCTCTGCACGGTGCGGCTGTCGCGTCGACTCTTCCCCGAGGAGCGGAGTCATAGCCTCGACAGCGTGATCGCCCGTCACCGCCTGCCGATCGACGGGCGGCATCGCGCGCTTGGAGATGCGCGCGCGCTCTGGGCATTCGTTCGCGCGCTCTACCGCGATCTCGCTCCAGAGACCGTCGAGCAGGCTGCGCGCTGCGTGTTGCGCACGCCGAGCCTGCCGGCGCAGCTCGCACCGGATGCGATCGACGCCTTGCCGGAGGCTCCCGGTGTCTACCTGTTCTACGGGCTCAACGCCCTGCCGCTCTATATCGGGAAGGGCAGGAACCTGCGCGAGCGCGTCGGCGCGCACTTCTCGTCCGACTATCGATCGGCGACCGACCTGCGCCTTTCCGCGGAGATTCAGCGGATCGAGTTCGAGGAAACCGCGGGCGAGGTCGGTGCGTTGCTGCGCGAAGCGTCTCTCGTCAAATCGATGCTTCCCGCACACAACCATGCCCTGCGATGCAAGTCGGAGTCGGGCGTGCTGGAGTTGCCCGACGTCCCCGGACCGCCGCGCTATGTGCCTGCGTGCGGCATCGAGCCGAGCGAGCTCGCGGGGCGCCATGGGCCATTCTCGTCGAAGCGACAGGCGCGCGAGGTGCTGCGCGCGCTGGCCGCAGAACACGCGCTATGCTGGAAAGCGCTGGGATTGGAGACGCGCGTCGGCCCTTGCTTCGCGCGCCAGGTGAGGCGCTGCGCGGGTGCATGCGTTGGCGCCGAGAGCGCCGAAGCGCATCATCTCCGACTCGCCGCCGCGCTCAGACGCTACGCCATTCCGCACTGGCCCTACCCCGGCCTCGCCGCGCTCCGCGAGCGATCGCTGCTCGGCGATCGCATCGACGTCCACGTGCTGCGCGATTGGTGCTGGCTCGGCACCGCCCGCGACGAAGGCGAGCTCTCGCGCCTCATCGAGGCGCCGCCGCGCGCCGAGTTCGACGCCGACATCGCGAAGCTCCTGATCCGCACGCTCGCACGCGGACGACACGACGTGCGCCGGCTAGCGGGCGCGCCGGACGTACTCGGCTGACCGACGATCGCGAACCCCGACAATCCGGCGGCGAGGCAAGCCGGCGGTCAGCGTGTCGCGTGCGCGGCGATCACGCTCGCCACGCACGCCGTGAGCTTTTTCGCGTAGGGGATGTGCAGGAACTCGTTCGGACCATGCGCATTCGAATGCGGGCCGAGCACGCCCGTGATCAGAAATTGCGCGTCGGGGAAGTGCTTGCCCAGCATCGCCATGAACGGGATCGTACCGCCCTCGCCCACCGCGGCAGCCGGCTTGTCGTAATACTTGCGCGAGGCCTGGTCGACAGCGGCCGCGAGCCACGATGCCGTCGGCGGCGCACTCCAGCCCGTCGCAGCTTCGTCGGCCGAAAACCGCACTGTCGCTCCGTGCGGCGGATCGGCTTCGAGAACCTTCGTGAGCGCATCCTTGGCGGCTGCACCATCGACCGTCGGGGGAAGCCGCAGCGAGAGCTTGAACGCCGTGCGCGGTCGGAGCACGTTGCCGGCGTCAGCGATCGCCGGGAATCCATCGGCGCCGATCACCGAGAGCGCCGGACGCCACGTGCGATTGAGCAGCGCCTCGGCGTGATCGGACACCATCGGCAGAGTCCGATCTGCGAACGGATATTTGCCGACCGTCGACTCGCCCATGATCGCCGCCGCCTCTCGCGCCTGGCGCGCGCGCTCCTCGGGTATCGCCGCGTGGAACGCCGCAGGCAGCACGCGCCCGGTCGCGGAATCCTCGAGGCGGTCGAGAAGCTTCCGTGCGATGCGGAACGACGACGGAACGACACCGCTTGCATCGCCCGAGTGCACGCCCTCGGTCAGCACGTCGACGCTCAGCGTCCCGCCGGTCAGCCCACGCAGCGAAGTCGTCGTCCACAGCCTTTCGTAGTCGCCGCAGCCCGAATCGAGGCCGATCACGAAATCCACGTGCCCCATCCGCGGCGCGAGGAGCTCGAGATACGCCGGCAGATCGTAGCTGCCGCTCTCCTCGCACGTTTCGATGATGCCGACGCAGCGGGCGTGCGCAACGCCGTCGGCCTGCAAACCGCCGATCGCCGCGAGCGACGCGAACACCGCGTAACCGTCGTCGGCGCCCCCGCGCCCGTAGAGCTTCCCCTCGGCGATTCGCGGCTCCCAGGGCCCGGAATCCTTGTGCCAGCCGATCATCTCGGGCTGCTTGTCGAGGTGTCCGTACAAGAGGACCGTTCGAGCGCCGGCACCGGGCACGTCGAAGAAGAGCACCGGCGTGCGACCCGGCAGGCGCGCGATCTCGACCTGCAGCCCACGCACCGGCTGGCGGCGCACCCAGCCTTCGGCGAGGCGGATCACGCGTTCGATGTGGCCGTGCGCCTCCCATTGCGGATCGAAATGCGGCGACTTGGCGGGAACCCGGATGTATTCGACGAGCTGGGGAACGATGGAATCGTCCCAGTTGCGCGCAATCGTCTCGGCGAGATTCGTCACTTTTTCTCTCCACGCTCGGCCGCGAGTATGGCCGCGGCGAGCATCAGGTCCTCGGGATAGCTTATCTTCAGATTGTTCGCGCTGCCTGCAACCAGCCGGGGCCGCAGGCCGAGATGCTCGACCGCCTGCGCACAGTCCACGGCGAGATCCGCACCGGGCTGCGCCAGCGCCCTGCGCAGCACGCCGCAGCGAAACATCTGCGGCGTTTGCGCCTGCCACAACTGCTCGCGCGGCTGTGTGCTCGCGACGCGCCCCGAATCGTCGGCGCGCTTCAGTGCGGATACGACCGGCACTGCGAGCAGCCCGCCGACGTCGTCATCGGCGAGCTCGCATTGCAAGCGCACGAGCGACGCGGCGTCGACGAGTGGCCGCGCTGCGTCGTGGACGACGATCCAATCATCGCTCGCCGCCGCGGCGAGTGCGGCGAGAGCGTTGCGGACCGTCTCTGCGCGCGTCTTCCCGCCGCAGCGCAGCAGTCTGACGCCGTTCTGCTCGCCGATCGCCTGTTCGTACCATCGATCGCCGGGCGCGATGGCGACGCCGATCTCGTTGACCGGGAATCCGGCCGCCAAGCGGTCGATCGCGTGCTGCAGCACCGGCTTGCCGTCGAGCAGTGCATATTGCTTCGGAATCCCCGACGCGAATCGCCATCCCGTTCCCGCGGCGACGATCAGCGCGTGATAGCGGAAGGTCCGCGTCACGGCTGCGGCGCCGAACGGTCCAGCATTTGGGGCGTTACCGGCGGGAAGAGTTTCTGGAAGGCGAAGCGCAAGCGTAGCTTATCAGAAGGCGCTGCACGGTCGTGCGCTATCATCGATCACCATCCGCGAACGGCACTCGCGCCAAAGGGTTCGCACTTTCAGGGGGGAGCGCAGCATGACAGCCGCATGGCATCGCCGTTTCGTCGTCATTGCGGCGCTTGCCGCTGCTACCCTTGCCGGCCACGCCGTCGCGCAGGCTCCGAGCGGCAAGCTCGTCCTCTATACGTCGCAGCCGGAGCGCGACGCTGCGC
>DATKMY010000166.1:0-15641 GCA_035541655.1 Casimicrobiaceae bacterium
TGCGCCGCGATCGTCGATGCGGGGCTCGAACGCTCGGGGATGCGGCACAGCTTCGCGCTCCGCCAGCTCTATCACGATCGCGAAGAGGTCACCGGCTGCGTGATCCGCTTGTCGAGCTGAACGAGCAACGCGGGTCCGGTCCTGGTGCGCGCTGCCCCGGGCGTCGCGGCCGTCTCTGGACGGGTCCTACGGCGATTCGACCCGTGGGTGCGAAGGCGGCAGCGCCTGGCGCACATACGCCGCGATCGCCGTGACCGTCGGCCGCTCGAACAGAACGGCGAGCGGCAGCTCGATCTCGAAGCGTCGCTGGATCGCGCGCGCCACCCGCATCACCGTCAGCGAGTCCCCGCCGATCTCGAAAAAATTCTCGTTGGCGTCGATCTCGCTGCGCTCGAGGACATGAGCCCAGATCGCGGCGATCTCGCTTTCGATCCGCGTCGCCTGCAAGGGGAGTTCCGCCGATGGAGGGCGCGTCTGCGCGGCAAGAGCTCGGAGCGCAGCCCGGTCGGTCTTCCCCAGCGGCGTAGCCGGCATCGACTCGAGGAACGCGAACGCCGACGGGATATTGAAGTCCGGAAGTCGCGCCCCCAATGCGCGCCGCAGCACGCGCTCGTCGAGCTCGTCTCCTTCCTCCGCGACAACGAAGGCGACGAGCTTCGCCTCGCGCGCTGCGGCTTCCGCCACGACGACCGCGGCGTCCCTTACCCCGTGCAGCGCCCGCAGCGACCGCTCGAGGGGATCGAGGTCGACGCGATGTCCGCGGATCTTGACCATCGAATCGCGGCGGCCGACGTAGAGGAGGCAGCCGTCGGCAAGAAGCCGTCCGAGATCCCCCGTTCGATACGTGCGGCCGCCCTCCGTCGCGACCGCGAAGCGCTCGCTCGTCAACGCGGCGTCGCGCCAGTACCCCGGCGACATCGATCGGCTTTGCACGAAGATTTCCCCGACGTTGCCGTCCCGGACAGGATTTCCCGCGTCGTCGAGAACGAGCGCCCTCGTTCCGGCGAGCGCATAGCCGGAAGGCACCCATTCGCCAGCGACTCGTGTCTCGTGGTCCATGTAGAAAAGGCGATAGTCGAGGACTTCCTTCGCGCCCAGAAAATTGATGAGCACGCAATGCTGTGGGAAGGACTCCTGGAAGAGCGCAACGCACTCGGCAGGGACGGGCTCGCCGAGCAGTTCGACGACGCGCAGCGATGGAAAGAGCGCGGTAGCGCCTCGAGCGTCGCCGGGCTCGTCGTCCGCGAGAACGCGCACGAGGTGGCGCAGAACGCTCGGGGTCAGGCGAAATGCCGTCACGCTCCCTTCCGCAAACCAGCGGCGCAGACAGGCCATGTCGTCTGCCTTCAAGTCGAACAGATACAGCGTCGCGCCGACGAGCAGAGGTCGCCAGAGGTCCGTGAACGCGGCCGTGGCGATCAGCATCCGATCTTCGGCACAGAGGTGCACCGCGTTGTTGCGAGCGATCGCGCCGTAAAGCACCGTCCGGTGCGTTTGCATCACAGCCTTCGGCTCGCCCGTCGAGCCCGACGTCATCGAGAGGCGGACCAACGAATCTACGGAGACGTCGAGGCGGAGATTGTCGCCGGTGCCGTCGTCGTCGACCGAATCGACGTTCAGAATCGCAGGCCCATCACCGGAGAGCGCCGTTGCGACATGCAGATTGGCATGGTCGCAGATCACCGTTTCGATGCCCGCTTCCTCGAGGAGTCTTCGGTTTCTCTCGGGCGGATCCGCCGGAGGAAGCGACAAGTAGAAGCGCGCGGCCTTGGACACGGCGAGCAACGCGATCACCTGCGAAGCGCCGAGTGCGCAGCAGACGCCTATCGGCGCGTCGGGGGCCCCGCCTCGACCGACGATCCGACGCGCAAAGCGATTGGCAGCCTGGTTGAGCGCGCGATAGCTGAGCGCGCGCTGCGGCGTGACGACGGCGATGCCGGCGGGGTTTGCCTCGGCTTGCCCTTCGACGAACCCGTGTATCGTCCGATCGACGACGTCGGGATCGCGGTACACCCAGCTCCCATGCGGATGAAAGCAGGACGACCGAATGGCGCGCTGATCGGCGGGGAAAGAGCTCTGCGGCTCGCCATCGGGCGCCGAAGCGGTGGGGCTACGCATCGGTCGCGCCCATCCTTTCGCGGCGAGGCTCGCTGAATCCATCCTCGCGCCGCTCGCGGAAGTAGCGAGCAGCGAACTCGTGCATGTCGGGTTTGTCGCTATTCCACCGCCAGCATCCTTCGTCGTCGAGCGCGATGTCGCGCAACGGGTCGTAATCGAAGGCGGCGAAGCCGGAATGTCGATCCCCGTAGCGACGGTGCTCGAGGTCGCCATGCCACAGATGGACGAGCGAACCCTCGAGGCAGCCGATGTTCCCCTGCACGCGCGGGGCGTGCCGTTCGGCCCACGCCAGGTAGTGCTCCGCCCAGCGCGGCGTCATCCGCAGATAATGAATGGCGTCGCCCGGGCGACCCAGCGCGGCGCTGATCATCGCGCGGTTTCCGCTGCCCATGACGCACGCGTCGTAGAACCCGTCGCGATCGAGCAGTTCGCGCCGAGCCACCCAGGCGAGCCCCGAAGTGCCGGTTTTCCTGGCGCGCATCGCGCCCCGCAGGACACCCGGCGTGACTTCGCCGCGGGTGAGAAGATGCGCGATGGAGTTCGCGGGCGCCATCTCGAGCATATCGCGCGAGGCTCCGTCGCGAGCCAATCCCGACGGCTCGTAAAGTCGCTCGAACGGCTGCAGCATTTGATGGCGGGCCAGTGCGCGCGCTGCCCGATCGGCCCAATCGTCGTCTTCGAACACGACGTCGCAGTCGAGCCACGCCACTGCGTCGCACTCCGCGGGCAGCGCTCGAAGCGCTAGATTCAGCAGCCGTTCCTTCTGCCAGAGGATGTCGCGGCCCCGCGTACGGATGAGGATATCGGCGGCATCGTCGGGCAGCTCGAACTCGTCGTGGTAGCCGAGCTCGACTGTCACGAGCGGAACGACGAGCCTCTGCCGGAACGTGCGATAGTTCTCGAGGCGGCGCTGGTCGCCGATCGGATTGAAATAGCAGGTGATCGCCCAGAGTCTCGCCATGTGCCGTATGCAAATTCGTCGCGCGCACAGTGTACCCGGTCCGCCCGTCGCCCGGCCTTCGCTCAGGTATCGCCGACGATGATACCCAGGCGCACGTACGTCGGCCGCATCAGATGGCGCAGCTTGGGCAACGCACGCCAGAAAACGAGCGCCGCCGCCGCGGCGGCGAGACCGTTCGCGGCGAAGGTCGCCTGCACGCCGATGCGATCGGCCAGCGCGCCGGCGGTAATGCTGCCGAGCGGCGCCATGCCGATGAAGGCCAGCGAATAGAAGCCGGCGACGCGTCCGCGCAATCGATCGACGACGATCGTCTGCAGGATCGTGCTCACCGACGCCGCTGCGAGGATCACCCCGCCGCCGACCGCAACCATCAGCAGAGCGGCAATCGGCAGATAGGTGAGGTACGCGAACGCAGAGAGCGCGAGACCGCACGTGAGTCCCGCGATCGCGATCACGCGAAAGAGGCCGCGCACCGTCGGCCGCCTGGCCAGATAGAGCGTCGAGACGAGCGCGCCCGCGCCGGCCGCGGACAGCAGCAGGCCGAGCGTCCGCGGGCCGCCGCCGAGCGTGTCCTTCGCGTAGGCGGGCATCAGCGAAGAATAAGGGCTGACCGTCCACGCGAGGACGCCGACCAGCTGCAGCATCGCACGCGCGGGCGCGAAACCGGCGACGAAGCGATAGCCTTCGACCCAGCTCGTCCAGAACCCTCCCTGCCAGGGCGCGGGCGGCGGCTCCTGCGCCCAGTGCATCCGTCCGATCGCGACAATCACGGCGACGAACGACAGCGCGTTCAACGCAAAGCACAGGCCCTCGCTTACCAGTCCGAGCAGCACGCCGGCGAGCGCCGGGCCGACGACCCGCGCGGTGTTGACGAGGAACGAGTTGAGCGCGATCGCGTTCGGCAGATCCGCGCGGTCCTCGACCAGGTGAACCCAGAGCGACTGGCGCAGCGGAATGTCGAGCGCCTGGACGAATCCGAGGAACAGCGCGAGCACGATCAGGTGCCAGACGGCGATGTGGCCGGTCCACGTGAGCAGCGCGAGCACGACGGCTTGCGCGAGCGCGAGCGACTGGGTGATGCGCAGCGCGGGCCGCCGCCGAACGTGATCGGCGACGACCCCGGCGAACGTCCCGAAGAGCACGATCCCGAGGTTGGCGCAGAACGCAACGACGCCGAGCAGCCACACCGAGCCGGAGAGGCGATACATAAGCCAGCCCATAGCGACCTGCTGCAGCCAGGTCCCGATGAGCGAGAGCCCCTGGCCAACGAAGAAGAGCCG
The DNA here is from genome assembly GCA_035541655.1 of Casimicrobiaceae bacterium. GTDB lineage: Bacteria > Pseudomonadota > Gammaproteobacteria > Burkholderiales > Casimicrobiaceae > CAIWHR01. Next base: position 4,360 of record DATKMY010000166.1, read on the forward strand.
GAAATTTCGGTGCTTGAGCGCGCGAAACGTCTGCCTGAAGGCGACTCGCATCGGCGTGACGGACCCGCCGACCCGGTCTAGCCCGACAGGCGCGAGAGCTGCGCTTTCAGCTGCTCGAGCTGCGCGACGAACGTGCCGAGGCGCGCGCGGTGCTCGTCGACGACGCGCGCGGGCGCCCGGGAGACGAACTTGTCGTTGTCGAGCGTCGCCTTCGCCTTCGCGATCTCGGCCTCGAGCCGCGCGACCTCCTTCGCGATGCGCTCGCGCTCCGCGGCGAGGTCCACCTCGATGTGCAGCATCAGGCTCGTCTCGCCGACGACCTTCACCGGCGCCTCCGAGCGCGGCAGCTCGTCGACGATATCGACGTTCGATACCTTGGCGAGTGCCGCGAGGTAGGGCGTGAAGCGCTCGAGCAGCTCGGTTTCTCCCGCCACGAGCAGCGGCACCCGCTCGCCCGGACCGAGCCCCATCTCGCTGCGCAGCGCACGGCATGCGCCGACCACTTCCTTCAGCGCGCCCATCTCGCGCTCGGCGGCAGCGTCGACGATGTCGAAGTCCGCCTCGGGAAAAGGCTGCCGCGAGATCGTCTCCCCGGACTTGCCCGCGAGCTTCGCGACGCTCTGCCACAGCTCCTCGGTTATGAAGGGGATGAACGGGTGCGCGAGCCGAAGCGTCGCTTCGAGCTCGCGCACGAGCACCGAGCGTGTTCCGCGCGCCGCGGCGGGATCGTCGCCCGCCTCCGCGCGCTGCAGCTGCACCTTCGCGCATTCGAGATACCAGTCGCAGTATTCGTCCCAGACGAACTCGTAGAGCGCCTTCGCGGCAAGGTCGAAGCGGTAGATCGCGAGGCTCTCGGTGATCTCGTGCTTCGCGTGCTGGAGCCGCCCGAGGAGCCACCGATCGACGAACGACAGCGCGCGCTGCGCCGAAGGCTCGAGACCGCAGTCCTTGCCCTCCACGTTCATCAGTACGAAGCGGGTCGCATTCCACAGCTTGTTGCAGAAATTGCGGTAGCCGTCGCAGCGCGCGAGGTCGAAGTTGAGCGTACGGCCGTACGTGGCGAGGCTCGCGAAGGTGAAGCGCAGCGCATCGGCTCCGAACGACGGGATCCCGTTCGGGAACTGCTTCTTCGTCCGCTTGACGATCGTTTCTGCCTGCCTGACGTCGATCAGATTGCTCGCGCGCTTCGCGGCGAGCGCGTCGGCTTCGATGCCGTCGATGAGGTCGAGCGGGTCGAGGATGTTGTCCTTCGACTTCGACATCTTCTGGCCGTGCTCGTCGCGGACGATCGCATTGATGTAGACGTGGCGGAACGGCACTTCGCCTGTAAAGTAGGTCGTCATCATCACCATCCGGGCGACCCAGAAGAAGATGATGTCGAAGCCGGTGACGAGCACCGACGACGGGAGGAACGTCTCGAGCTCCCGCGTGTGATCGGGCCACCCGAGCGTCGAGTGGCACCACAGCGCCGAGGAGAACCAGGTGTCGAGGACATCCGGATCCTGCTCGAGGCTCGACGGCTCGCGGCCGAGCTTCGCTCCGGCCTGCGCACGCGCAGCGGCCTCGTCGCGCGCGACGTAGATGTTGCCCGCCTCGTCGTACCACGCCGGTATCCGATGGCCCCACCAGAGCTGCCTCGAGATGCACCAGTCCTGGATGTTGTTGATCCAGTGCAGGTAAGTTGCAAGCCACGAGTCGGGGACGAATTCGACGGTGCCGATCGCGCCGTGGCGCCGGCTCTTCAGCCCGTCACCGACGGCAGCGAGGCACAGATCCTGGATCGTCTTCCCGGGCCAGAACGGATGCGTGGCTGGCGCCGGCGTCTTCATCGCGACGAACCACTGGTCGGTCAGCATCGGCTCGACGATCTCGCCTGTGCGACCGCAGCGCGGCACGACCATCTTGTGCGGCTTTTCGCTCACGAGGAGGCCCTGCGCGCGCAGGTCGCCGAGCACCGCCTTGCGCGCTGCGTAGCGGTCGAGGCCGCGATATTTCGCCGGCGCGTTGTCGTTGACCGTCGCGTCGAGATTCAGGATCCCGAGCGGTTGGAGGCCGTGTCGCTGCGCGACCTGCCAGTCGTTGAAGTCGTGCGCAGGAGTGATCTTCACGCATCCGGTGCCGAACTCCCGGTCGACGTACGCGTCCGCGATCACGGGAATCGTCCGGCCGGTGAGCGGAAGCGTCACGCGCTTGCCGACATGGGCCTTGTAGCGCTCGTCGTCGGGATTGACCGCCACGGCGACGTCGCCCAGCATGGTCTCCGGCCGCGTCGTCGCGACGACGACGTCGCGCAGTCCGTCGTTTCCCGGGTCGGCGAACGGGTAGCGGATCTCCCAGATCGTTCCCTGTTCTTCTTCGTTGTCGACTTCGAGATCGGAGACCGCTGTGCCGAGCTTCGGGTCCCAGTTGACCAGGCGCTTGCCGCGATAGATGAGGCCGTCCTCGTAGAGGCGCACGAAGGTCTCGAGCACGGCGCGGGAAAGACCCTCGTCCATCGTGAAGCGCTCGCGCGACCAGTCGCCGGAGACGCCGAGCCGGCGCATCTGGTTGGTGATCGTCGAGCCCGACTCCTGCTTCCAGCGCCAGACGCGCTCGACGAATTGCGGTCGCCCGAGATCGTGGCGGGTGCGCCCTTCCGCCCTGAGCTGATTCTCGACGACGATCTGCGTGGCGATGCCCGCGTGATCGGTGCCGAGCTGCCAGAGCGTGTTGTCGCCGCGCATCCGATGCCAGCGGACGAGGATATCCATCAGCGTCAGCTGGAACGCATGCCCCATGTGCAGTGTGCCCGTCACGTTGGGCGGGGGCACCTGGATGCAGAACGCAGGCGCGCCCGACGCGTACGAGGGCTTGAAATAGCCGCGTGACTCCCAGATCGGATACCACTTCGCCTCGATGGCGTGGGGCTCGAAGGTCTTCGCGAGTTCCATGGGAGCGCCGCGTGACACGGCGAGAGAAGCGTTGAAAAACCAATGGATTATAGCGGACGCACTTCAAACCCCGGTGCGCCCACCACTGGCGGAGCCGGGCGCGGAGTCGCGTGCGCCGAAGGGCGCCCGGCGCTCGTGAAGCCCGGAGGCTCACGCCATCCGTGTCTGGGCCTCGACTGGGAACGCGCCCGGTTCCGCGTAGCGCGGAGGCTCATGCCGCCCCCGCACGCACTGCGAAGTTACGCAGGAATGAACTTCAGCGCTACGCCGTTGTTGCAGTAGCGCAGGCCCGTGGGCTTCGGGCCGTCGTCGAACACATGGCCCTGGTGCCCGCCGCAGCGCGCACAGTGGTACTCGGTACGAGGCACGATCAGCTTTACGTCGGTCATCGTCTCGACGCGACCGGGGATGACGTCGTAGAAGCTCGGCCAGCCGGTGCCGCTGTCGTACTTGGTCTTCGAATCGAAGAGCGGCAGATCGCAGCCCGCGCAGACGAATGTGCCCTTGCGCTTCTCGTTGTTGAGCGGGCTCGTGAACGCCCGTTCGGTGCCTTCCTCGCGCAGCACATCGAACTGGACCGGCGTCAGGATCTTTCGCCACTCGGCGGGCGTTTTGGTGATCTTTTCGATCTTGTCCACCTTTTCGACCTTCGGAGCTTGCGCGCCCGCGAATGAGGCACTCAGTCCGCCGGCCCCGGCCAAACCCGCAAGGGTCGAATAGAGAAAACGGCGTCGGTTCATCGCGTGCTCCAGGAGCCTCGGGTTCGTCGGGGGGCGCCGCCGGATCCTTACACCGACCTCAGAGCTCGCGCCCCAGCGCCTTCGCGAGGCCCGCGAGACCCTTCATCAGCGCTCCGAACTCGGCGGGCGTCAGCGCTTGATCCGCGGCGCGCCCGGGGCTTCAGGGGTTGCCCTCCCGCCACTTGTCGATTTCGCGCTCGATCGCTTCCGCGATGTACGCGCGCAGCAATTCGCCGACTTGCGCGTTGATGGTCTCGACCATCTCCGCGCTGGCGCGCTCGACGATCGGCCGCATCTGCAGGGCGAGCTGCTCGCGCAGCCCCGTGTCGGTGAAGATGTCGATCCGCTGCAGAACCTGCATGCGGATTTCCTCCGCCAAAGCTTGCCATAGCGCCCAGTCCTTCGACTCCGCGGGCTCGAATCGCTCCGCTTGGTCGCGGGTCGCCGCTTCGGTGCTTGGCGCAGCCGCTTCCGTGACGAGCCAGTCCGCCTCGGGTTTCTCCGGGCTCTGCGCGGACGAAGGCTCCGGTCCGGGGCCGGCTTCGCCATCATGGGCGGGCTCGACTCCATTGTCTGATGCGGCCTCGGCTTCGCCGTCCCGCGCAGGCGGGAGGTCGCGCTGCGGCAGCTCGACGACCGGGGCCTTGGCAAGCGCAGCGCCTGTCATCGCTGCGACGATCGGATCCGCTTCCGCGGCCGCGGAGCCCTCGTGCGGCTTCCCCGCGATCGCGAAAAGGGGCAGCACGCGCCCGCCGATGGGCTCGGGCCCGCGAGAAGCCGGGTGCGCGGCGGACGAGCGCGGCGCGACGATTTCGGCGGCGAGCGCTTCGTCGTCCACTCGCAGCCAGGTGTTCGACTCGGACTCGTCGTCGGGAATCTCGACGATCGACGCGATTTCGATCTCCTCGACCGCATCTGTGAGCTCGGGTATGTCGTCGAGGGCGAGCGGCGCGGCTGGCACGGGGTCGATCACGGGCGTTGCGATCGCGTCGGTGAGCTCCGGGATATCGGTGTCGATCTGGCGCGTGCGATTGCGTCGCATCAGCGCGTCGGCCTGCTCGAGCAGCTCGCGTGCGGTGGCCATCGTCAAGTCCTTGCCGAGAGATCGTGCGCGCGGACTTCGTAGCCACGCGCCTTGTAGTACTTCCAGCGCTCGCGGCCCGCGGACGCGCTGTCGTCGTCTGCCCCGACGACCTCTGCCATCCGTTCGAACCGGCCGAAGAACGGCGGCGGCGCCGGATGCAGGTTGATCAGCACCGCTGCGGGACCTTCGTGCTGGAGACCGTGATCGACGAGTATCGGCGTCTCGGCGGCGAGCGGACTGCCGAGCCGGCAGTGCGGGAGAAATCCCGTTGCCGGCCACAACCACAGGAACCGTCCGAACGCGGCGGTCCCTTCCTCGCCCTCCGTCAGCACGCGCACGCTGCCGTACTCCGCCCACGCCTTCGTCACGAGTCTCGAGGCGATCTCGAAACGATCGGCGCAACGCGTGTAGAAGTCGATGACCGTCATTGCCGCGTTTGATAAGCCTCGCTCAGGCGCGCGCGCTTGGGGGAACCTTCAGATCAATGGGCGATTCGGGGCGACGGACGCGTGGCGTCTCCGCTATGCCTGTTCCTGCGAAAGCACCCAAGTCGTCAGCAGCGGCACCGGGCGTCCCGTTGCGCCCTTCGCCTTGCCCTCTTTCCACGCGACACCGGCGATATCGAGGTGCGCCCAGTCGAACTTCTTCGCGAACCGCGACAGGAAGCACGCTGCCGTGATGCTGCCGCCGGCGCGACCCGCGACGTTGGCGAAATCCGCGAAATTGCTGTTCAGGCCTTCCTGATAGTCGTCCCACAGCGGCAGCTGCCAGCCGCGGTCGTAGGCGTCGTCGCCGGCGCCGATCAGCGCCCGCGCGAGCGTGTCGCTGTTGCTGAAAACGCCGCAGCAGACATGCCCGAGCGCGATCACGATCGCGCCGGTCAGCGTCGCAATGTCTACGACCGCTTCCGGTTCGTAGCGTTCGGCGTAGGTCAATGCGTCGGCGAGGATCAGCCGCCCCTCGGCGTCGGTGTTGAGCACCTCGATCGTCTGGCCCGACATGCTGGTGACGACGTCGCCCGGCTTCGTCGCGCGTCCCGACGGCATGTTCTCGCAGGCCGCGACCAGGCCGATCACGTGGACCTTGGCCTTGAGCTCGGCGATCGCCCGCAGCGTGCCGAAGACGCTCGCCGCGCCGCACATGTCGAACTTCATATGATCCATGTCGTGCGCGGGCTTGAGCGAGATGCCGCCTGTGTCGAACGTGATGCCCTTGCCGACCAGCACCAGCGGCCGCTGCTTGCGCGGGCTGCCGCGATACTCGAAGACGATGAATCGCGGCGGCTGTTCGCTGCCGTTGGTCACCGACAGGAACGAGCCCATCTTCAGCTCCTCGATCTCCTTGCGCTCGAGCACCGTCACTTTGAGATCGGGAAACTCTCGTCCGAGCTCGAGTGCGCGCTCGCCGAGGTGAGTGGGCGTGCAGACGTTCCCCGGCAGGTTGCCCAGATCACGGGTGAGGTCCATTCCGTGCGAGATGGCGAGCCCGCGCGCCGCCGCGGCCTCGCCGGCGAGCAAATCCGAGCGCTGCGGCACCGAGAGCGTCAGCTTGCGGAGCGGCCGGCGCACTTCCGACTTTTCGCTCTTCATCTGATCGAAGCGGTAAACGGCCTCCATCGCGACGATGACGGCGTGCTCGATCCGCCAGGCGACCTCGCGGCGCTTCACCTTTTCCTCGGTGACGTAGATGACGGCCTCGTACGACCCGGTCTCGTTCAGGAGCTTCACGGCCGAGCGCATGGCCGAGCGGAACTCCTTGTCGCGGAAATCCCGCTCCTTGCCGAGACCGATCAGCAGGACGCGATCGGCGAGCGTGCCGCGCACGTTGTGCAAGAGCAGCGTCGCGCCAAGCTTGCCCTCCATGTCGCCGCGGCGGATGATTTCGCTGATATAGCCGTTCGAAGCGCGATCGATCAGTTCTGCGGAAAGCGAAAGCTTGCGATTGTCGAAAACGCCGACGACGACGCACGCGCTCCTCTGCTTCTCGGGGCTGCCGCTTTTTATGGTAAATTCCATCGCTGCCCTACCCTCCGACGATTAGTTTTTTTGCCGTAACGCGCAACGGATCGCATTATCGGCAAAACCGGCCAAAAAAGTCAAAATTCTCCACGCGTCATGATTTTCCGACGCAGCCTCGTCCGTGAGATGACGGCGACCGCCATCGGGCTGTTCCTCGTCCTGATGGCCATCCTTTTCACCAATCTCGTGCTGCGGCTGCTCGCCCGGGCGGCAGGCGGGACCGTCGCGCCCGAGGGCATCCTCGCGCTGCTCGGCTTCAACGCCCTGTTCTATTTCAATATCCTGCTCTCGGTCACCGTGTTCGTGACGGTTCTGCTGACGCTCACGCGTTGGTACCGCGACAGCGAGATGATCGTGTGGTTCAGCTCGGGCCAGGCGCTCACCGCCTGGCTGCGGCCGATCGCCTGGTTCGCCCTTCCCTTCTTCGCCGCGATCCTCGTCCTCTCGCTCTACCTCTCGCCGTGGGCCGAGCAGCGCAGGCTCGAATACGAGCGCCAGCTCGAGTCCCGCGACGAGATCACCCTCCTCGCCCCGGGGCTCTTCCGCGAATTCGGCCGCGCGAAGCTCGTCGTCTTCGTCGAGGCCATCAACAGCTTCGACGGGACGATCCGCAACGTCTTCCTCCATTCGGTCGACGAGGGCAAGGACTCGACGACCGTCGCCCGGTCGGGAATGCTGCAGGAGGCCCCGAACGGCGATCGATTTATCGTCCTCTCCGATGGACGCCGGTACGAGGGCAAGCCCGGCACCGCCGACTACCAGGTCGTCGAATTCGCCTCGCTCGGCCGCCGTATCGACCCCGCAGAGCTGCGGGCGCTGCCCGCGTCGACGAAGGCGATTCCGACGGCGACGCTGATCGCGCTCGACACCCCGATCGAGCGGGCCGAGCTCTTCTGGCGGCTGTCGGTGCCGATCTCCGCGCTCGTGCTGACGCTGGTTGCGGTGCCGCTCGCCTACGTCAATCCGCGGATCGGACGCTCGTTCAACCTGATGGCGGCCGCGTTCATGTACATGCTCTACAGCAACTGCCTCAACATCGTGCAGAGTTTCATCGCGCAAGGAAAGTTGGGCTTCATCCCCGGTCTCATCCTGCCGCACGCGATCGCGATCGTCGTCGTGCTGCTCCTCTTCGGCCGTCAGCTCTCGCCGTTCGGCATGTTCCAGCGCACGAGGGCAGCGAAGGCGACGCCGGCATGAAGACGCTGACCCGCTACATCGGACGCGAGGTATTCGCGTCGATCATGCTGATCTTCAGCGCGCTCGTCATGCTGTTCGCGTTCTTCGACCTGATCCACGAGCTGGGCGACGTCGGGCGCGGAGGTTACACGCTCACCGCAGCGCTGCTGTTCGTCGCGCTGCAGCTTCCCGCGCGCATGTACGAGCTCTTCCCGGTCGCGACGCTGATCGGCACGCTGTTCGGCCTCGCGCAGCTCGTGTCGACGTCCGAATATACGGTGATGCGGGCGTCCGGCGCATCGCTGCTCCAGGTCGGATGGGCTTTGATGCGCATCGGCGTTCCGCTCGCACTGGTGACTTTTCTCGCCGGCGAGTTCGTCGCGCCGCAGGCCGCGTTTCTTTCGCAAAAGGTGCGAGCGCAGGCACGCGGCGAGGCGACCCGCATCGTCGCCCAGCAGTTCCAGTCCGGATTCTGGTTCAAGCAGGACTACACGTTCGTCAACATCCGCAACGTGCTCGCCGATCTCACTCTGGTCGGGGTGCGCATCTACGAGTTCGACAATTCGCTGCACCTAAAGCTCGTCCGCAACGCTGAATCGGGGACGTTCATCGGCAACGGCCAATGGCGATTGAAGGGCGTGAAAACGACCGAGATCTCGCCGACCGGGACCCACGTCTCGCAGGTCGACGACTACGCGTGGGACACCGTGCTGCGGCCGTCGCTGCTCACCGTGTACCAGGTGGCGCCCGAGAAACTCGAGCTGAATACGCTGTGGGAGAACATGCGCGTGCTCGGCACCGGTGCCCAGAAGACGGCCCGATTCGAGATCGCGTTCTGGAACAAGGTGTTCTATCCGGTCTCGGTGCTGGTCATGATGATCGTCGCGCTGCCATTCTCGTATTTCCAGCGGAGGCAGGGCGGCGTGGGGTTCCGGATGTTCGCAGGCACGATCCTGGGCCTCACGTTCTTCCTGATCGGGCGCCTCTTCTCGAACCTGGGCGTGCTCAACGACTGGCCGCCGCTCTTCTCCGCGGCCTTCCCTCTGGTCGTCTTTGTGATGCTCACGATGGCGCTGCTCTGGTGGCTCGAGCGGCGGTGAGCGCCTGAATGGGCGAGGTATTCCAGCGCCTCGGAAGGCTCGCGCGAGGGCTCAGCACGACGATTCGCGTCCGCGGTGGCAGAGCGCGGAGCGATGGCGAAAAAAATCCCGGCACGGGCGCCGGGATCTTTTGAGTCTGGCGAGAATTCGCCTGCGCTCAGGACGAGCGCGTCAGGCCGTCTCGGGTGTGATGCTGACGACCTTCTTCTTGTCCTTGCCCTTCGTTGCGAACGTCACCGTGCCGCGAACCAGTGCAAAGAGCGTGTGGTCCTTGCCCGTGCCGACGTTCACGCCTGCGTGAATCAGCGTGCCGCGCTGGCGAACGATGATGCTGCCGGCGTCGATCAACTCACCGCCGTACGACTTGACGCCGAGGCGCTTCGATTCCGAGTCGCGGCCATTGCGTGAGCTGCCGCCCGCCTTTTTGTGTGCCATTTCGAGTGCTCTCCGTCAGCCGACGATGCTTTCGATCTTGAGCTCGGTGTAGTTCTGTCGATGCCCCTGGTGCCTCCGGTAGTTCTTGCGCCGGCGCATCTTGAAGATCTCGACCTTGTCGTGCCGGCCGTGGCCGACGACGGTCGCCTTCACCGTCGCGCCCGTGACGATCGGCTGGCCGACCCGGATGCTTTCGCCTTCGCCGACCATCAACACCTGATCGAGCACTACCTCCGCGCCAACCTCGGCGGGAATCGTTTCCACCTTCAGCTTCTCTCCGGGCGAGACCTTGTACTGCTTGCCGCCGGATCTTATGACCGCATACATGGCGTTGCTCCGCTCCGATGACTGCTGATTCGTTTCGTTTGCCGCAAGCTCGGGCCCCGAAGTGCGCCGGGCACCCGAAGTGACCCGAAGTGACCGCTCGACCGCGGAAAGCCTTACATTTTAAGCGGTTAGTGCGGCATCTGTCAAAGCCTGGTTACCGCGCGCCCCCTTCCCCGCCCTGTAGCGAGGAGGAAGACAGGTGCGCGCGGTTGCACGCATCGGGAGATCACGCTGCTCGGTTACAATCTTCGCGCGGCCGTGCGCTCGCCCCAGACCTTCCAGACGCAGCGAGCCGATCGTCGATCAACCGGCGCCCCGACCGCATTCCCCCGTGACCTCAGAGTCCCTGAAATCGTTTCTTGCGCCGGAAATGGCGAAGGTCGACCGCGTGTTGCGCGAGAGCCTGAGCTCGGAGGTCGTTCTGATCCGTCAGATCGCCGAGTACATCGTCGGCGGCGGCGGCAAGCGCCTGCGCCCGGCGCTCGTCCTCCTTGCCGCACGCGCCTGCGGATACGAGGGCGACAAGCACTACACGCTTGCAGCGGTGATCGAGATGATTCACACGGCCACGCTGCTGCACGACGACGTCGTCGACGAGTCGAAGCTGCGGCGCGGCCACGCCACGGCGAACGCGACCTTCGGCAACGCGGCGTCGGTGCTCGTCGGCGACTTCCTCTACTCGCGCGCCTTCCAGCTGATGGTCGGCGTCGGCTCGGTGCGTGTTCTCGAGATCCTTTCGGAGGCGACCAACGTCATTGCCGAAGGCGAAGTGATGCAGCTGATGAACTCAGGGAACCCGAATCTCGACGAGAGCGCATACCTGACGGTGATACAGCGCAAGACGGCGAAGCTCTTCGAAGCCGCGGCACAGCTCGGCGCGGTGCTGGGCGGGGCGCCGCAGGCGCGCGAAGCTGCGCTCGCACGCTACGGCATGCATCTCGGCACGTCGTTTCAGCTGGTCGACGATGTTCTCGATTATCGCGGCGAGCAGAGCGCGATCGGCAAGAATCCCGGCGACGACCTTGCCGAGGGGAAGATGACGCTGCCGTTGATCCGGGCGATCGCGGTAGGGAGCCGCGACGATGCGTCGCTCGTGCGCGCCGCGATCACCGGCGGCCGCCTCACCGAATTCGGGCACGTGATGGACGTGCTGACGCGCACCCGCTCGCTCGATTACACGCTGCAGTGCGCGGAGCGCGAGAGCGGGGCCGCAGCCGCGTGCGTCGGCGATCTGCCGCCGTCGCCGTACCGGGAAAGTCTGCTAGAATTAGCGTCCTTCGCGGCCCGGCGCGACCATTGACGCGACATCGCCGTGGCAGGCCGGCCGCGAGCCCGCGATTGACTCACTTTCCCGCCGCGGGCACCGCATAGAGGTTAGCGCCGGCAACGGCCATCGGGGTGTAGCTTAGCCTGGTAGAGCGCTACGTTCGGGACGTAGAGGCCGGAGGTTCAAATCCTCTCACCCCGACCAG
>DATKMY010000167.1:0-5570 GCA_035541655.1 Casimicrobiaceae bacterium
ACGGGACCGAATGTCTCCTCGGTTGCGACCAGCATGCTCGGCGTCGCATCGACGATCACGGTGGGTTGGAAGAACGTTCCGCCGAGAGCGTGGCGTACGCCCCCCGTGAGCACACGCCCCCCTTTGCTCTTCGCGTCGGCGATGTGCTCCTCGACCTTGGCCAGGGCGTTGCCGTCGATCAGGGGTCCCTGGACGACCCCCTCCTCGACGCCGTTGCCGACCTTCATCTCCGCGACCTTCGCTGCGAGCTTGGATGCGAAGGCGTCGAAGACCCCATCCTGGACGAGGAAGCGATTGCTGCAGACGCACGTCTGGCCGGTGTTGCGGTACTTCGACGCGATCGCGCCTACGACCGCCGCGTCGAGGTCGGCGTCGTCGAACACGAGGAACGGTGCGTTGCCACCGAGCTCGAGCGAGACCTTCTTGACTGTCGTCGCACATTGCGCCATCAGCTGGCGGCCGATTTCGGTCGACCCGGTAAACGAGAGCTTGCGCACGATCGGGTTCGACGTGAGCTCGCCGCCGATCGCAGAAGCGGAGCCGGTGACGAAGTTGACGACACCCGGCGGAATGCCCGCGCGCTGCGCGAGTTCGGCGAGCGCCAGTGCGGAGAGGGGCGTCTGCGACGCCGGCTTGATCACGACCGTGCAGCCTGCGGCAAGCGCGGGCGCCGCCTTGCGGGTGATCATCGCCGCTGGGAAGTTCCAGGGTGTGATCATCGCGCACACTCCGATCGCCTGCTTGATGACGAAGATCCGCTTGTCCGACGCGGGGGAGGGGATCGTGTCGCCGTACAGACGCTTCGCCTCCTCGGCGAACCATTCGACGAAGCTTGCCGCGTACGCGATTTCGCCGCGCGCCTCCGCGAGCGGTTTTCCCTGCTCGGAAGTCATGATGAGCGCGAGATCGTCGGCGTTCGCGAGCATCAGGTCGTGCCATTTCCGCAGCAGCGCGCTCCGCTCCTTCGCGGTGTGCGCGCGCCAAGCCGGAAGCGCGCGCTCGGCGGCTTCGACCGCCTGCCGTGCCTCCTTCGCGCCCATTTTCGGCACGTGCGCGATCGTCGCGCCGGTTGCGGGGTTGTCGACGGGAGTCGTGGCGCCGTCGGCAGCGCCGACCCAGTGCCCGTCGATCAGGCATTGCTCACGAAGTAGGGGTGCGTCGGAGAGGTTCATGGCGGGAGTCCGTCAGCGAGGGGCGAGTCGATCATTTTAGCGCCAAGACCGGGCGTGGAATCCGGGCGCGCGGTCCCCGGCGCGGAGGAGTCTCGAACCCGCGCGCCCCGCGATGTGGGTGGTTGGCACAAGGATTCTCGACGGGCGCCGAAAAGCCCCCGAAGGGGGCTCGAGCCGCCTTTGGGCAAAACTCGGCGCAAGCTGACGTTTCACGCGAGCCGAAGTCCCCGCCCCGGAATTCGCGAGCCGCGACTGTAGGCCACGAGTGACGCGAAAGCGCCGCACGATGCGGCGATTTTGGCATCCGCGCGCCGGCTCGTGCTGCTCATTGTATGCGACATGACACTGTAATCATCGCTTCGATGAATATAGCTTATAAAGGCACACATAATGCTTGCGTCATCGACGCGGGGTGATGCCCGGTCGACCGGCGGCGGGGGCTGCTGGCCGCCGAGAGGCCACTCTCCCTGCTTTTGCGAATCCGGAGGCTCCCCCATGTATCGTGGACTTAAGGCCCTGGTTGCGCTCGCGGCCTTTCAGATTTCGCTGCTTGCCACGGGTGCGGCGCTCGCGGCGAGCGTCGCGCCGCTCACCTTCGATCAGATCGTCGCCGGGGCGAAGCAAATCGTGCACGTCCGGTGCACCGGCAACGTCGTACAGGCCGATCCCGACGTCGGCGTCGTCACTGTCACGAGCTTCCTCGTGCTCGACAGCGCGAAAGGCAACGGCGGGTCGACCTTCACCGTCCGTCAGGTGGGTGGCGAGCTCAACGGACTCGCGGTCGATTACCACGTCCCGAAGTTCAGCGTCGGGGGCGAGTACGTGCTCTTCATGCCGGCTTCGTCGCGTCTCGGGCTCGCTTCGCCGGTCGGCCTTTCACAGGGAGCATTCAGCGTCTTGCCCGGAGCGGCCGGCAAGGAGGTCAGCAACGGGCGTGACTTCGGCGACTTGCTCGCGGGCACTGACGCGGCGAGCGTTCCGCCGGGGATAGCGGCGCGATTGGCGCGCGGGGGTCAGGCGCGCTCCAGGATGGACCTCGACGAATTCATGGCGTTCAGCCGCGCGAAGGCGGGGACGCAATGAACGCTCGCACAGAGGCCCGGATGTCCACCGTTGCGCCGATCGGCGCGCTGGGGCTCGCAATCGCGACGTGCCTCTCGACGACGCACGCCCGCGCGGGCGGCCCGCTCGACCTCGTGAACCATCAGCCCGTCGTCTACGCGAACGGCGGCACCAATCTCAAGCTCAACGTCGACCAAGGTCCGCTCGGAACGCGCACGAACGCGCAGGCCGTCGGGCTCGTGCAGAACGCGATCAGCCTCTGGAACGGAGTCCAGACGTCGACGATGCGCCTCTCGCTCGGGGCGGCGCTGTCCACCGATTACAACAACTCGAACTATTCGGGCATCTTCAACAACTTCTCCGACGGGATCAATCCGGTCATCTTCGACACCGACGGCTCGATCACCGATGCGATCTTCGGCGTCGGCGCGAAATCGAGCGTGCTCGGCTTCGCCGGCTCCGCGTACTACACATCCGGGACGTCGGCGGGAAAGTTCGCCGAGGGGCGGGCCGTGCTGAACGGCTCCATCAACGTCTCCGACGGACTGTGGACGATCGTGCTCGCGCACGAGTTCGGTCACTTCTTCGGACTCGATCATTCGCAGATCGACAGCACGCAGGGCATGGCACAGAGCAACTACGTGCTCATGTATCCGATCGCGTACCGCACGCTCGTGTCGCTGCACGAGGACGACGTGGCCGCGGTAACGTCGCTGTACCCCTCGGCGACGGCGTCCAGCGTCTACGGCCAGCTCAACGGGACGTTCACGATGACGACGGGGACGCCGATCCTCGGCGCGAACATCTGGGCGAAGGAGAGCTCGACCGGAAAGGTCTACAGCGTCGTCTCCGATTTTCTGACGCAGGGGAATGGATTCTTCAGGCTGTGGCTCCCTGCAGGCACGTATACGCTGCACGCGGAATCGATCGATCCCGGCTTCACCGGCGGATCGGGCGTGGGTCCGTACGCGAGCTCTTCGAGCGATGTCTCGTTTCAGCCGCCGCACCCGATCACGCCCGTCGCGCTCGGTGGTGCGTTGCCGCAGCAGATCACGATCACGGCGGGCTGCGTCGCGACGGCCACCTTCCAGTTGAACGGCGCGGGAAGCGTCAGCGGCAACTGCGGATCGACGCCGCAGGCGCCGGCGGCGACGACCACGTCGCTCGCGAGCTCCGCGAATCCGTCCACCGTCGGCGCGGCCGTCACATTCACGGCGACGGTCGCCGGCTCGTCGCCCACCGGCACGGTCAGCTTCAACGATTCGGGAACGGCGATCGCAGGGTGCGCGGCCGTCTCGCTGACGGGGAGCGGCACGGCGGCGTGCAGCACGAGCGCGCTCTCGGCGGGCGTGCACAGCATCGTCGCCGCGTACGGCGGGGACGCGACGAACGCCTCGTCGTCGAGCGCGGCGCTCTCGCAGGTCGTCAATGCAGCCCCGGCGCAGACGAACGTGCTCACGAACGGTGTTCCGGTCGGCGGACTTTCCGGCACGACCAACACGGAATTGCGCTACACGATGAACGTGCCCTTCGGCAAGAGGACGCTCACCGTCAAGACCGCCGGCGGCAGCGGCAACGCGGACCTCTACGTGAAGTTCGGCTCGCAGCCGACGACAACGTCCTACGACTGTCGTTCCAACGCGGCGGGCACCGCCGAGCAGTGCGCGATCGCGCTCCCCCGGACGGGCACGTACTACGTGCTGGTGCGCGGCGCGAGCACGTTCGCAGGCGTCACGCTGACGGCCACGTTCAAGTGATCTGACGCCTCAAGCGCGACCGCGACGCCGCCGCACTGCGGCGGCGAGGCTGGCGAGGACTTCCGTCGTCGTCTCCCAGCCGATGCAGGCGTCGGTCACGCTCTGGCCGTAGCGCAGTCCGCTGCGGCCGTCGCGGATGTCCTGCCGGCCCTCGACGAGATGGCTCTCGAGCATGACGCCACAGATGCCGCGCGCGCCCGACGCGATCTGCGCGGCGACATCGGCCGCGACATCCGGCTGGCGGCGGTGGTCGCCGCCGCTGTTGCCGTGACTGCAATCGACCATCAATCGCGCCGGCAGCCCTGCTCTTTGCAGCGCTGCGACGGCTGTGCCTACGCTCCGCTCGTCGAAGTTGGGCTCGCCGCCGCCGCCGCGCAGCACGAGATGGCAATGCGGGTTTCCGGTCGTCGTGACGACGATCGCGCGGCCGTCGAGCGAAACGGACGGGAACTTGTGCGGCTGCGCGGCGGCGAAGATCGCGTCGATCGCCGTCTGCACGTTTCCGCTCGTCGGGTTCTTGAAGCCGACGGGCGCGGATAGCGCCGAAGCCATCTGCCGGTGCAGCGGGCTCTCGGTCGTCCGCGCGCCGATGGCGCCCCAGGCGAGGAGCTCCGCGTAGTACTGCGGCGTGACCAGATCGAGGATTTCGGAACCCGCCGGGACGCCGAGGCGCGCGCATTCGAGAAGCAGCCGCCGCGCGTCGTGGAGGCCCTGGCGGATATTGCCGCGGCCGTCGAGATCGGGGTCGTAGATCAACCCCTTCCAGCCGAGTCGCGTCCGCGGCTTCTCGAAGTAGACGCGCATGACGAGGAAGAGCACGTCGACGACCTGCGCGGCAATTGCGCGCAGACGCCGCGCGTACTCTAGCGCCGATTCGGGCTCGTGTATCGAGCAGGGGCCGGTGACGACGAGCAGCCGATCGTCGTCGCCGCCGAGGATCTGCTGGACCGTGGCGCGCGAGCGAGCGATGTGGAGCGCCTCGCTCCCGGCGACCGGCAGCGCCGCGCGCAGCTCGGAAGGCGGCGGCAGCGCCTCCTCGTGCGCGATGTGGAGGTCGGAGATTCTGATCGTCATCGCGGTCGTCCAACCAGGGATGGTCCGATTGTATAGTGCGTAGCGATGACCGCCCGCGCCTCACCGGTCGCCCTGCTGGTACTGATCGCTCCTTTCGGGGTGATGAGCGGATACCTCTCGGTCGCGGTCGCCTGGGAGCTTTCGCACGCGGGGCTCAGTGTCGAGGAGATCGCGGGGCTCGTCGCCGCGAGCTACCTGCCGCACACGTGGAAGTTTCTGTGGGCGCCCGCGGCCGACACGACGCTCCGGCGCAAGACGTGGTATCTGCTCGCGGGCGCCGTGAGCGCGGTGGGGGTGTGGGCGACGGGCGCCGTGCCGGCGTCCGCGAGCTATCTTCCGCTCCTCTACGTGGTCGTGCTGATCTCGAACTTCGCCGTCACGTTTCTCGCGATGTCGGTCGAGAGCATCATGGCCTACGGGACGCCGCCCGAGCAGCAGGGGCGTGCGGCCGGATGGTTCCAGGCGGGCAATCTCGGTGGCTATGGTCTGGGAGGCGGCGCCGGGT
>DATKMY010000168.1:0-82342 GCA_035541655.1 Casimicrobiaceae bacterium
GGGAGTTTGCCCGGGCAGTTCGGTATTGATCTGGAAGGCGCCTTGGACGATGTCGAAGCGAACCAGCCGCCCCGCCAGCCCGCCACCGACCGGGTTGGCGACCTTGGCGGCAATGGATGCCGTCTGGCCCGAGCAGATGAACGACGAGCCCTCCGTATCGGTCGGGTTCGCACTGCCCCCGGGGTTCGGACAGGTATCAGAGTAGGCGTCGGGTTTGAGGGTGAGCGAGTTCAGTAGCGGCGCCGGATTCACGGTGACGGCCGACTGCGCACTGTCGCCGAACGCGTCGCGCGCCGTCAACGTAACAGCCGTGACGGCGCCGACGTTATTTGGAACGACCGTCAGCGTGCTGCCCGAGACGTTGAAGGGAACCGGCAGCGTCGTCTGGTCGGACGAAACGATCGTGTACGGCGGCTGGCCGCCGGCGATTGTCACCGTTGCCGGCGTTCCGGCGTAGGTGGTCAAGGCGGCCGGGGTGACCGCCAGGTCGCCGGGCGTGTTGAACGGGTTGTTCGGCGCCCCGCTTCCCCCTCCGCAGCCGGCGAGGCCAATGAGCCCCGCCAAGGCGAATAAACCCGCGACAATGCGCGCCTGGAAGGCGAAGGGGCGGTTTTCCGTCATAATGGATTTCCCGATGATGGTGTCCTAAAGATGGCCGGGGCGGCGAGCTGTTTTGGATGCTGTAACAAGCCTCTAGCCCACTTTGTTGAGATTAAAGCCTAAGAATACGATCGGCGCAAGTTCTTTCGCTGCCAGCTCATGGCGGGCGCAGGGCGCTGTTGTACGCCGGCCTACGGGCCTCATCCTCGACGGCACCGCCTTGCCGCAATGCAGCATCGCTGCTAGTGTGCATAACTTTGGCTCGAGAAATCCGATCAGGGACCGGAAGGCGCGCTTTTCCACAAGGCCCCGTGTCCCGGGAGTGAGGTCATCGTGAACCAGCCACCCGGCGAACATCAGCCTCCCAAGCGGCAGGGACTCTACGACCCGGCCAACGAGCACGATGCCTGCGGCCTGGGCTTCATCGCGCACATCAAGGGCCAGAAGCGCCATGCGATCGTCACGCAGGCGCTTGCGATACTCAAGAATCTGTCACACCGCGGCGCCACCGGCGCCGACCCGCTTCAGGGCGACGGCGCCGGGATTCTCATCCAGCTCCCGGATCGTTTCCTGCGCCGCGTCTGCGGCGCGCAGGGGATGACGCTTCCCGCGATCGGGCAGTACGGCGTCGGCATGGTGTTCCTGCCGAAGGAGCCCGCGTCGAGGATGGCGTGCGAACAGGAGATCGAGCGCGCGATCGCTGCCGAAGGTCAGGTGCTGCTCGGCTGGCGCGACGTCCCGACGAACAGCGCCGGGCTGTCGCTGCGCACGAAGGAAGTCGAGCCCGTGATTCGCCAGCTCTTCATCGCCCGCGGATCGGCGATGGACCAGGACGCGCTCGAGCGCAAGCTCTACATCATCCGCAAAAAGGCGGGCCACGCGATCCAGGCGCTCAGGCTCCGCCACGGCAAGGAGTTCTACGTTCCGTCGATGTCGACGCGGACGCTCGTCTACAAGGGGATGCTGCTCGCGCATCAGGTCGGCGAGTACTACACGGATCTCACCGACGAAACGATGGTCACGGCGCTCGCGATGGTGCACCAGCGCTTCTCGACCAACACGTTCCCGACGTGGGATCTCGCGCATCCGTTCCGCCTCGTCTGCCACAACGGCGAGATCAACACGCTGCGCGGCAACGTCAATTGGATCCGCGCGCGCCAGCAGGCGATCGCGAGCAGCGTGCTCGGCGACGACCTCGACAAGATCTGGCCGCTGATCTACGACGGCCAGTCCGATTCGGCGTCGTTCGACAACGCGCTCGAACTGCTGCTGATGGGCGGCTATCCGCTCGCGCACGCGATGATGCTGATGATCCCCGAGGCCTGGGCCGGCAATCCGCTGATGGACGAGGACCGGCGTGCGTTCTACGAGTACCACGCCGCGCTGATGGAGCCGTGGGACGGTCCCGCGGCGATGGCGTTCACCGACGGCCGCCAGATCGGCGCGACGCTCGACCGGAACGGCCTGCGGCCCGCGCGCTTCGTCGTCACCGACGACGACTACATCGTGATGGCTTCGGAAGTCGGCGTGCTCGACATTCCCGAGCGCAAGATCGTCAAGAAGTGGCGCCTGCAGCCGGGCAAGATGCTGCTCGTCGACATGCAGCAGGGCAGGATCATCGACGACGACGAGCTGAAGCGCACGCTCGCGACGCAGAAACCCTATCGCGAATGGATCGCGCGCTCGCGCGTTGCGCTCGACGAGCTGCCCGCGCCCGCGCCGCCGCAGGTGTCGGACGTGCCGCTCCTCGACCGGCAGCAGGCGTTCGGGTACACGCAGGAGGATCTCCGCATCATCCTCGCGCCGATGGCCGAGACCGGCGAGGAGGCGATCGGATCGATGGGCAACGACGCGACGCTTCCCGTCCTCTCGAGGCGGCCGAAGACGCTCTACAGCTATTTCAAGCAGCTCTTCGCGCAGGTGACGAACCCGCCGATCGACCCGATCCGCGAGGAGCTCGTGATGTCGCTGGTCACGTTCATCGGGCCCCGGCCGAATCTGCTCGGAATCGACGTCACCGACCCGGCGATGCGGCTCGAAGCGCAGCAGCCGATCCTCACGAACGACGCGATGGAGAAGATTCGCCACATCGCGCTGTTCACCGACGGCGCGTTCAAGTCGCACGAGCTCGATATCTGCTATCCGGCCGCTTGGGGCGCGGACGGAATGGAAGCCGCGATCGCGTCGCTCTGCGCAGGCGCCGAGGACGCGATCCATCTCGGCTACAACATCCTGATCGTCTCCGACCGCAAGATCTCCGCGGATCTGATGGCGATCCCGGCGCTGCTCGCAACGGCAGCGGTGCACCAGCACCTGGTGCGCAAGGGACTGCGGACGAGCACGGGACTCGTCGTCGAGACGGGATCGGCGCGCGAGGTCCATCATTTCGCGCTGCTCGCGGGGTACGGTGCCGAGGCGATCCACCCGTATCTCGCCCTGGAGACGCTGGTCACGATGGCGGAAGCGTCGGCCGACCCGGCGCCGCACGACGCGGCGAAGCGCTTCCTCAAGGCGATCAACAAGGGGCTCTACAAGGTGATGTCGAAGATGGGCATCTCCACCTACCAGTCCTATTGCGGCGCTCAGATCTTCGAGGCGGTCGGCTTGCAGGGCGAGTTCGTCGACAAGTATTTCACCAACACGCCGAGCACCGTCGAAGGCGTGGGGCTGTTCGAGATCGCCGAGGAGGCGGCGCGGCTGCACCGGCTCGCCTTCGGCGACAATCCGCTGCTCGCCAACGCGCTCGATGCCGGCGGCGAATACCAGTACCGGATCCGCGGCGAGGACCACGCGTGGACGCCCGACTCCATCGCGAAGCTCCAGCACGCTGCGCGCTCGGGAAGCTTCGCGACCTACCGCGAGTACGCGGCGTTCATCAACGACCAGTCGGAGCGGATGCTGACGCTGCGCGGGCTGTTCGAACTCAGGTTCGCGCACGTGCCGATCCCGCTCGAGGACGTCGAGCCGGCCGAGGAGATCGTCAAGCGGTTCGCAACGGGCGCGATGAGCCTGGGCTCGATCTCGACGGAAGCGCACTCGACGCTCGCCGTCGCGATGAACCGGATCGGCGGCAAGTCGAACACCGGCGAAGGCGGCGAGGATGCGCGGCGCTATCCACCGGTGAAGAAGGGCGAGACGCTGCGCTCGCGGATTCCCGGAGTGATGGCCGACATCGCGCTCAAGGAGGGCGACTCGCTGCGCTCGAAGATCAAGCAGGTCGCATCCGCCCGTTTTGGCGTCACCGCCGAGTATCTGGTGAACGCCGATCAGCTGCAGATCAAGATGGCGCAGGGCGCGAAGCCCGGCGAAGGCGGCCAGCTTCCCGGCCACAAGGTGTCGGAATACATCGCACAATTGCGCTACTCGGTGCCGGGCGTCGGACTCATCTCGCCGCCGCCGCATCACGACATCTATTCGATCGAAGACCTCGCGCAACTCATCCACGACCTCAAGAACGGGAATCCGCAGGCGTCGATCTCGGTGAAGCTCGTCTCCGAAGTGGGTGTCGGCACGGTCGCTGCGGGCGTCGCGAAAGCGAAAGCCGATCACGTGACGATCGCCGGCCACGACGGCGGCACCGGCGCGTCTCCGGAATCTTCGATCAAGCACGCGGGCACGCCCTGGGAGCTCGGCCTCGCGGAGACGCAGCAGACGCTCGTGCTCAACCGGTTGCGCGGCCGGATCGCTGTCCAGGTTGACGGGCAGATGAAGACCGGGCGCGACGTCGTCGTCGGCGCGCTGCTCGGCGCCGACGAGTTCGGCTTCGCGACGGCGCCGCTCGTTGCCGCGGGCTGCATCATGATGCGCAAGTGTCACCTGAACACGTGCCCGGTCGGCATCGCGACGCAGAATCCGGAGCTCCGAAAGAAATTCACCGGCGCGCCCGAGCACGTCGTGAACTATTTCTTCTTCGTCGCCGAGGAAGTGCGCGAGCTGATGGCCAAGCTCGGAATCCGCCAGTTCGACGATCTGATCGGCCGCTCCGATCTCCTCGACAAGCGCCGCGGCATCGAGCACTGGAAGGCGAAGGGGCTCGATTTCTCGCGGATCTTCCATCAGCCGAAAATGCCCGCCGAGGTTGCGCGCCATCATTGCGAGAGGCAGGACCACGGGCTTGAGCGTGCGCTCGACCACAAGCTGATCGCCGATGCGGCGCCGGCAGTCGAGCGGCGGGAGCCGGTGCGCCTCGCGTTGAAGATCAGGAATCAGAATCGATCGGTGGGCGCGATGCTCTCCGGTACCGTGGCGCGCCGTTATGGCCATGCCGGCTTGCCCGACGACACGATCCACGTGAGCTTCGACGGCACCGCCGGGCAGAGCTTCGGCGCGTTCCTGGCGCACGGCATAACGTTCGAGCTGCAGGGCGGGACGAACGACTACGTCGGCAAGGGACTTTCGGGCGGTCGCATCGTCGTCTATCCCGACCCGACCTGTCCGGCGAAGCCCGAGCAGAACATCGTGATCGGCAACACGGTGATGTACGGGGCGATCGCCGGCGAGGCGTACTACCGCGGTGTCGCCGGCGAGCGCTTCTGCGTTCGCAATTCGGGCGCCACCGCCGTCGTCGAGGGGACCGGCGATCACGGCTGCGAGTACATGACCGGCGGCACCGTCGTCGTGCTCGGTCGCACCGGGCGCAACTTCGCGGCGGGCATGAGCGGCGGTATCGCGTTTGTCTACGACGAGGACGGCACGTTCGCGACGCACTGCAACGCGGCGATGGTCGCGCTGGAGCCGGTCCTGAGCGAAGCCGAGCAGACCCGCGCCGAAGCGGAGCTCGTTGCTGCGGGCAAGGGGCGTGTGCGTCACGCGGGTCGCTCGGACGAGGCGAGCTTACGCGAGCTGATCGAGCGGCACCTGCGCTTCACCGGAAGCACGTATGCGCTCACGGTGCTCGACGACTGGGAAACCCATCGCGCCAAGTTCGTCAAGGTGTTCCCGCACGAGTATCGCCGTGCGCTCACCGAGATGTACGCGGCGGAGGCGGCGACCAAAGCCGCCGCGCCGCAACCGAAGCAGAGGGCAGCGGCGTGAGCGGCAAGGCTCGACGAACGGCGAGCGATCGCGAATGGCGGCGTGAGCGGCGAGCCCCAATGGAGACGGAAGCGTAAATGGGCAAGATAACCGGCTTCATGGAACTCAGGCGCGTCCCCGAGACGACGCTGCCGATCGCCGAGCGCGTGCGCAACTCGCGCGAGTTCATCCTCGCGTTGACCAACGACGAGGCATCGACGCAGGGCGCCCGCTGCATGGACTGCGGAATCCCGTTCTGTCAGACGGGCTGCCCGGTCAACAACGTCATTCCGGACTGGAACGACCTCGTCTATCGCCACCAATGGCGCGCGGCGCTCGACGTGCTCCACTCGACGAACAACTTTCCGGAGTTCACCGGGCGGATCTGTCCGGCGCCGTGCGAAGCGGCGTGCACGCTCAACATCAACGACGATCCGGTTGGCATCAAGTCGATCGAGCATTTCATCGTCGACAAGGGCTGGGAGGAAGGCTGGGTCGAGCCGCGCCCGCCCGAGAGGAAGACGGGCAGGCGCGTGGCCGTGATCGGCTCGGGTCCCGCGGGTCTCGCCTGCGCGCAGCAGCTCGCTCGCGCGGGGCACGACGTCGTCGTGTACGAGAAGGAAGACCGAATCGGCGGGCTGCTCCGTTACGGCATTCCCGACTTCAAGATGGAGAAGCAACTGATCGACCGGCGAATGGCACAGATGTCGATCGAAGGCGTCGAGTTTCGCCCCGGCGTGCACATCGGCAGGGATGTCGACGCCAAGGTGATCGCGGCCGAATACGACGCAGTCGTGATCGCCGCCGGCGCGGAGAAGCCACGCGACCTTCCGGTGCCGGGACGCGATCTCGGCGGGATTCACTTCGCGATGAACTTCCTGCCGCAGCAGAACAAAGTCGTCGCGGGCGACGCCGTCGCGGGGCAGATCGTGGCCACGGGCAAGCACGTCGTCGTGATCGGCGGTGGCGACACCGGCTCCGACTGCGTGGGCACGTCGATCCGGCAGGGGGCGAAATCGGTCACGCAATTCGAGCTTCTGCCGCAGCCTCCCGAGCAGGAGAACAAACCGCTCGTGTGGCCGTACTGGCCGGTGAAACTGCGCACGTCGTCGTCGCAGGAAGAGGGCTGCGATCGCGACTGGTCGGTCGCGACCAAGCGCTTCGAGGGACGCGACGGCGTCGTCGAGAAGCTGGTCGCCGTGCGGCTCGAGTGGCAGAAGGGCGGCGACGGACAGATGAAGATGGTCGAGGTGCCGGGAACGGAATTCACGATCAAGTCCGATCTCGTGCTCCTCGCGATGGGCTTCCTCGGGCCGGTGCAGCAGGGGCTGCTCGAGCAGCTCGGCGTGGCGAACGATGCGCGCAGCAACGTGCGCGCCAATGTCGACGACTACCGCACGTCGGTGCCGAAGGTCTTCGCCGCGGGAGACGCGCGTCGCGGGCAGTCGCTCGTCGTATGGGCGATCCGTGAGGGGCGCCAGTGCGCGCGTGCCGTCGATCTCGCGTTGATGGGCAGCACGGAGCTGCCGCGCTAGGGAGGCGCAGGGCCGAATGTCCGCGGTCGTCACGCTCGACCTCGAAGGCTGGCTTCCGGCGCTCACGGACGAGGAGCGCGAGCGTATCTCGCGCGCGCTCGAGGAAGGCAACGTCATTCGCCTCCCGCGCGTCGGCTTCGCGCTTGCCGAATCGGAGCGGCGTTTCCTGTCTCCGTCGTGGTCGGACGGCCGCGCGAAAAACATCAGTTTCGAAGGTGGGAGCCTGAAGGGCGCAGCCGGCGGCGACGCCGATCGCGCGGAACTTGCCGCGATGGTCGCGCGCTTCGCCGCGGCGGCCGCCGGCCTCGTCACCGCGCTCTTCCCGCGCTATGCGCCGTACGTCAAGCGCGCGAGAACGAGCTACCGGCCGCAGGGCGCGGTCGGGCGCGACGTCTCGTGGCGCAAGGACGATTCACGCCTGCATATCGACGCTTTCCCCTCGCGGCCGAACCGGGGCGAGCGCATCCTCCGTGTGTTCACCAACGTGAATCCGGACGAGGATCGGGTCTGGCGCGTCGGCGAGCCGTTCGAAGCCATGGCGAAGACGCTGCTGCCGCGGATTTCCGCTCCGCTTCCGGGCAGCGCGACGCTGCTCGCGGCGCTGCACGTGACGAAGGGTCGGCGCTCCGTCTACGACCATCTGATGCTCAACCTCCACGATCGCGCGAAGGCCGATCTCGACTACCAGCGCGACTGCCGCCAGGAGACCGTTCGCTTCCCTCCCGGGACGACGTGGATCTGCTTCTCCGACCAGGTGATGCACGCGGCGGTCTCGGGCCAGTACATGCTCGAGCAGACGATCCACCTGCCCGTGTCCGCGCTCTACGATCCGGCGCGCTCGCCGCTCGCGATTCTCGAGCGCCTCACCGGCCGCGCGCTCGTCGCGGCGCACTAGCCTCGCGCTGCGTTTCCTTCGCGTGCACGAGGAATCCGAGCCGACGCCCGCGCCGCCCGGCCTTGTCGCCGGCGCTCCGCGCCGTTACGCTCCGCCGATGCCTGCGCCCGACAACGACGTATTCCTGCGCGCGCTGCGCCGCGAGCCTACGCCCTACACGCCGGTGTGGCTGATGCGCCAGGCGGGGCGATACCTGCCCGAATACAACGCGACGCGGGCCAAGGCGGGCAGCTTTCTCGCGCTCGCGAAGACGCCGGCGCTCGCGGCGGAGGTCGCGCTGCAGCCGCTCGCGCGCTATCCGCTCGACGCGGCGATCCTGTTTTCCGACATCCTGACCGTCCCCGATGCCATGGGGCTCGGGCTGCACTTCGCCGAAGGCGAGGGTCCTCGCTTCGAGCGCACGACGGCCGACGCCGCCGCGATCGGACGCCTCGAAGCTCCGGACATGGCGAAGCTTCGCTACGTGTTCGACGCGCTTTCCGAGACCAAGCGCGCGCTCGCAGGCCGGGTGCCGCTGATCGGGTTCGCCGGCAGTCCGTTCACGCTCGCCTGCTACATGATCGAGGGCGGCAGCAGCGCCGACTTCGCCACGGTCAGACGGATCGCTTATCAGCGGCCGGACCTGCTGCATCGCCTGGTGGCGATCAACGCGCGTGCCGTGACCGCGTACCTCGACGAGCAGATCGCCGCAGGCGCCGACGCGCTGATGCTCTTCGATACGTGGGGTGGCGTGCTGTCGGCAGCGGCGTATCGGACGTTTTCGCTGGCGCCGATGCGCTCCGTGCTCGCGGCGCTCGCGCCTCTGCCCGATGGCAGACCGGTGCCGACGATCGTGTTCACGAAAGGCGGAGGCCAGTGGCTCGACGATATCGCGACTTGCGGCGCTTCGTGCGTCGGTGTCGACTGGACGACCGACCTTGCGGCTGCGCGCCGGCGCGTCGGCGCGCGTGTCGCGCTGCAGGGCAACCTCGATCCGCTGGTGCTTCTGACCGAACCGCCGGTCGTTGCGCGCGAGGCTGCAGCGGTGGTGCGTGCGGCGGGTCCCGGTCCCGGCCATGTCTTCAACCTCGGGCACGGAATCCTTCCGGCGACTCCGCCCGAGAACGTCGCGGCGCTGGTCGAGGCGGTGCATCGCGAATCGCTCGCGGCCCGCGCCGGTGCTTGATCTTCAGGTGCCACGGCTGCCGCTGCTGGGCAAATGGACGCAAACCCGCGCCACGCTTCGTTCTCCGGGCTCTTGACAACCGCCCCGACAGCCGTTCCTGGGGCCCAGTTATGCACACATCATGGGCGAAACGCGGGTTTTGACGGGCTCGCGCGGGCCCATGGCGAGCCGCTTGGCAATCGATTGAAAAGACGAACGTTTTGCAAGCGGGCGCGACTGGGTGCTAACGAGAGCGCGTTCGCGCAAATCCTGCGGGGCATCGGCAGGCCGCATTTACGCACAGGATTATCCACAAGGCTTGTTAGCCGTTTTTCGCCGTCGTTATAAACCAAGGACTTGCTTGTCGTTGCTGCGGCGCGCGGTGAACATTTCGAAGACTACAACTTCACCCTCCGCCGTCAGGGCCTCCGTAATCGGAACGGCGCTGCCGAATTGAAGCGATGCCAGTCGTCCGCGTGGCGCTTCCGGTTGCCGTGCCGGCCCCGTTCGACTACTGGGTGCCCGAAGGGATCCCGGTCGCGCGTGGCGCGCTCGTACGGGTCAAGCTCGGGCGACAGCCGCTCGTCGGCGTCGTCGTGGAAGTGCTCGAGCGCTCGGACGTCCCGCGCGAGCGGCTGCAGCCGGTCGACGTGACGCTGCCGGATGTCCCTCCGTTGCCGAACGACTTGCTGGAGGCCGGATCCTTCGTCGCGTCCTATTACCAGGAGCCGCTCGGTCTCGTCGTCGCGCAGATGATTCCGCCGCTGCGCGCGGCACGCCGAGCGATTGCGAAGCGCGACGAATCGTTCGTGCCGCCGCCTCGCGACGGGAGCGTCGTGGAGACTGCCGCGTTTCGGCTCAACGAAGATCAGCAGCGAGCGCTCGCCGCGATCCCGCTCGGAGAGCGACGATTCGCGCCATTTCTGCTGCAGGGGGTCACGGGTAGCGGCAAGACCGAGGTGTATCTCGCCGCCGCCGCCGCTGCAATCGCCGCGGGCGGGCAGGTCCTCCTGCTTGTCCCCGAAATCAACCTGACGCCCCAACTGCTGCAGCGGATCGCGCAGGCGCTGCCTGGACGCAACGCGGTGATGCTCCACAGCCGCGTTCCCGCAGGCGAGCGTCTGCGGCACTGGAAGGCCGCGGCTGCCGGCGAGATCGACGTCGTGCTCGGAACGCGGCTCGCGGTGTTCACGCCGCTGCCGCGGCTCGCGCTAATCGTCGTCGACGAAGAGCACGATTCGTCGTTCAAGCAGCAGGAGGGCGTCCGCTACCAGGCCCGCGACGTCGCGGTCTGGCGCGCGCGCCAGCGCGGGATTCCGGTCGTGCTCGGAAGTGCGACGCCGTCGCTCGAGACGCTCGTGCAGGCGCAGCGCGGCCGCTACGGCTGGCTCAGGCTTCCACGCCGGGCGGCGGCATCCGCGGAGCTGCCTCGCGTCACGTTCGTCCCGAACCGCGATGCCCTTGCGCTCGAGGGGATGAGCGCGGCGCTCGTCGCGGCGATCGAGCTCCGGCTCGAACGTGAAGAGCAGTCGCTGGTCTTCATCAACCGCCGCGGGTTCGCGCCTTCGCTGCTCTGCGGTGCGTGCGGCTGGCAGGCCGGATGCCCGCGTTGCAGCGCCCGCCTCGTCGTTCACCGCGACGCGCGGATGCTGCGCTGCCATCACTGCGGCCACGCAGAGCGGCTGCCGCACGCCTGTCCCGACTGCGGCAACATCGATCTGCTTCCGATCGGCCACGGAACCCAGCGCCTCGAGCGAGCCCTTGCCGAGAGATTCCCGGCCGCGCGAATCGCGCGCATCGACCGCGACAGCACGCGCAGAAAGGGTGCGTTCGCGGACCTCCGCGAGCAGGTGCACGCCGGAGCGATCGACATTCTCGTCGGCACGCAGATGCTCGCGAAGGGACACGATTTCCCGCGTCTCACGCTGGTGGGCGTGCTGGGCGCCGACAATGCGCTCTACAGCGCCGACTTTCGCGCGACGGAGCGCCTCGCGGCGCTCCTCTTCCAAGTGGCGGGGCGCGCGGGCCGGCACGACCGGCCCGGCGAAGTCATCGTGCAGACCGACTTTCCCAATCATCCGCTCGCCCGCGCGCTCGCACGCCACGACTACGACAGCCTCGCCGAGGCGCTGCTCGCCGAACGGCGCGCGGCGCAGCTGCCGCCGTTCGGCCATATCGCTCTGCTCGTCGCCGAGGCGCCGCGGCGCGGCGCAGTCGACGCGTTCCTCGCTGCGGCGAGCGATGCGGGGCGCGCGGCAGCACGCGAGCACGCGCTCGACGTCGAAGTCTTCGCACCCGTTCCCGCAGCGCTCGCGCGCCGCGCGGGGCTCGAGCGCGGACAGGTGCTGGCGCAAGCTTCGCAACGCCGCGCGATGCAGCGCTTCCTTCCGCACTGGCGCAGCGCGATCGACTCGTTGCCGGGGCGCCGCGTGCGCTGCGCGCTCGACGTCGATCCCCTCGGGTTCGCGTGAGCGAGCCAAGGCCCGAAAGGCGCGTCGCCGAGCCATCGCGCGCGACGACACTCGGCCAGCTGGCAGGATCGCTGCGAGGAGGAGCGCCTGAACGCGACCGGCTATAATTCGCGCTCTTCTCGTCAGCCCGCCGCTCGCCGCCACGTCGTCGCGGCGTCCTCATGACCGATCTGCGCACCAGTCTCAGGGAGCTCCTCGCGCTCGGCGTCGCCGCGATCGCGCCGGAACGCGTGCACGTCCCGGTCGAGCTCTCGCCACCGAAGCAGCCGCAGCACGGCGATTTCGCCTCGAACGTCGCGCTCCAGCACGCGAAGGCGCTCAAGCGAAATCCGCGCGAGGTCGCCCAGGCGCTGGTCGCGGCGCTGCCGCGCAATCACCTGGTCGAGCGAATCGAGATTGCCGGCGCCGGCTTCATCAACGTCTTCGTCACGGCGGCGGCTCGGCAGGCGATCGTTGCGACCATTCTCTCCGAGCGCGAGGATTTTGGCCGCGCGAACGGGCGCCGCGGCGAGCGCGTGATGGTCGAGTTCGTCTCTGCGAATCCGACGGGTCCCCTGCATGTCGGACACGGCCGCCAGGCGGCGCTCGGCGACGCGATCGCCCGTCTCCTCGAGTGGCAGGGCGCGGACGTAACGCGCGAGTTCTACTACAACGACGCCGGTCAGCAGATCCAGAATCTCGCGCTGTCGGTTCGCGCTCGCGCCAAGGAAGTCCTCGGCGAGCATGCGGCGTTCCCCGACGACGGCTACCACGGCGAGTACATCCGCGAGCTCGCACAGCGATATCTCGACGAGGTCGGCCACGATCTTTCGGACGTCGAGTCGATCCGTCGCTTCGCGGTCGCGGAGCTGCGCAAGGAGCAGGATCGCGACCTCCAGGCGTTCGGCGTGAAGTTCGACAACTACTATCTGGAAAGCTCGCTTTATACGGATCGCCGCGTCGATGCGACCGTCGCGCGACTCGTCGAATCCGGCAAGACCTTCGAGCACGAGGGTGCGCTGTGGCTCAGGACGACCGATTACGGCGACGACAAGGACCGCGTGATGCGGAAGTCGGATGGCGGTTACACGTATTTCGTCCCCGACGTCGCCTACCACGTCACGAAATGGGAGCGTGGCTTCACGACCGTGATCAACGTCCAGGGCTCCGATCACCACAGCACCGTGACGCGTGTTCGCGCCGGGCTGCAGGCGACGGGTATCGGGGCGCCGCCCGGCTATCCCGAATACGTGATCCACAAGATGGTCACGGTGATGAAGGGCGGCGAGGAGGTGAAGATCAGCAAGCGCGCTGGAAGCTACGTGACGTTGCGCGACCTGATCGACGAAGTCGGCCGCGACGCGGTGCGCTTCTTCCTCGTCTCGCGCAAACCCGAAGCCGAATTCGTCTTCGACATCGATCTCGCGCGATCGCAGACCGAGGCGAATCCCGTGTTCTACGTGCAATACGCGCACGCGCGCTTCGCGTCGGTGATGAAGCAGGCGGGAATCGCGCCGGGTGACGCTTCCTCGGCGCTGGCCGGCGCGAACCTCGCGCCGCTCACGAGCGCGTACGAGGAAGCGCTCCTTCGCCGCCTCGGCGCATTCCCCGAGGAGCTCGCTGTCGCGGCGCGCGAATCGGCGCCGCATCTCGTGACGGCGTATCTGCGGGAATTGGCCGCCGAATTCCACAGTTACTATAATGCCGAGCGTTTCCTCGTCGACGATCCCGTGACTAAACGTGCGCGCCTCGCTCTCGTGGCTGCCGCGGGGCAGACGATAAGGAACGGTCTGGCCGTGCTCGGAATAGGCGCGCCGGAGCAGATGTGAACCCGATCGCGCCCGAACTCGCGAAATGAGCGCACGTTCCGACCGCCGTCCGGCGCCGCAGGCTTCGAAGCCGCGCGCGCCGCGCTCGCGCAAGTCCGGCTTCGGCGGCACGCTGCTCGGGCTCTTCGTTGGTCTCGTGCTCGGACTCGCTCTCGCGGCGGGAGTCGCGTTCTATCTGATGAAGGGCTTCAATCCGTTTCAGTCCTCGACAGTGACTCGCGATTCCGCGCGCGAACCGGGGAAGGAGACGACGAAGGCGGGACGCCCCGATGCGATTGCCCCCGAAAAGCCGCGCTTCGATTTCTACAAGATCCTCCCCGGCGTGGAAGAGCCGAAGATCCAGGGAAAGACCGGAGAGCGCGCGAGTTCCGACAAGTCCACTGCGGAGCGCGCGGTTGCGCCCGAGAAGGCCGACGCCAAGTCGCCGGCGAAGTCCGACCCACGCGCAGTGAGCAAGGCGGACGAGCGAGCGACAGGCTCGGCGCCGGCAGTGCCCGGGGCAACGGCCGCTGCCGCGCCTGCCGCTCCACCCGCGGACGCGAAGGCCAAGGGCGCGGCCGACCGCTTCTGGTTGCAGGCGGGTTCGTTTTCGAGCGAAGCGGATGCCGAAGATCTAAAGGCCCGGCTCGCGTTCGCCGGATGGGAAGCGTCGGTACAGTCCGCCACATTGCCGGACAAGAGTGTTCGCTACCGCGTGCGGCTTGGCCCTTATGACAACGCCGACGCGTTGCTGCGGATGAAGAGCGATCTCGCCGCCCGGGGCTTCGACGTCGCGGTGATCAAATTCTAGAACGGCGCGCGGCATCTCGCGGCCGCGTAATCGCGCGGCACGGGAACTCGTGCCGCGGCCACCAGCCCAAGCGTTCTCAATCGTAGAGTGGAGACCCGTACCATGCACCTGCTGCAAGCCCTAGCGCGCCGGCTGCTGCCTCTCGCGGCAGCCTTCATCGCGGCGATGTCGCTGACCGCGGCCGCCCAGTCGGTCGAGGAAGGCCGGGAATACCTTCGTCTGAAGAACCCGCAGCCCACGGAAACGGGCAAGAAGATCGAGGTGATCGAGTTCTTCTCGTACGGTTGCCCCCACTGCGCCGATCTCGAGCCGATCCTCGAGAATTGGCTCAAGACGGGAATGCCGGCGGACGTGCAGTTTCGCCGCATACCGGTCATGTATCAGGATCGCTGGGTCCCGCTCGCGAAGATCTACTACACGCTCGAGGCGCTCGGCGAGGAGAGGCGCCTTTCGCCCGATGTCTTCACCGCGCTGCACAACAAGGGCGTGAGCCTGTGGCAGGACAAGACGTTCTTCGACTGGGCTGCGAGCCAGGGTCTCGACCGGAAGAAGGTCGAGGATATGTACAATTCGTTCGCAATCGCCGGCAAGGTGAACCGCGCGCGCGCCGCGGCGGGTACCTACCAAGTGCAGTCGGTCCCGACTTTCATCGTCGATGGAAAGTTCGCGACTTACAAGGTCGCCTCGCATCAGGCGATGCCGGCCGCGCTCGACGCAATGATAGCGAAGGCTCGGGCGGAACGGCCGAAGGGCTGAAGCTGATCCGGTGACGACCGATCGCCACGGAGGCGCTGCACGAACGGCGAGCGCATCCGGTCCGGTCGGCACCGTGGCACGAAACGTCTTCATCACCGGGGCAAACAGCGGCATCGGCGCGGCGCTCGCACGCCACTACGCGGCGCGGGCGGCGAACGTCGGCTTGTTCGCGCGGCGCCCCGACGCTTTGGCGGCACTCGCGGCCGAGTTGCCCGCGCAGCAGTGCGCGACTTACGCGGGCGACGTCCGCGACCCGGCGGCGCTCGATCGTGCCGCGCGAGACTTCATCGCGCGCTTCGGCGCGCCCGCGATCGTCGTCGCCAACGCCGGGGTGTCGCTCGGAGCCCTGACCGATCACCCCGAGGACCTGCCGGTATTCCGCACGGTGATCGACACCAACGTCATCGGGATGGTCAACACGTTTGCGCCGTTCATCGCCGCGATGCGGGCTGCGGGCGGCGGGACGCTCGCGGGCATCGCGAGTGTTGCCGGATTTCGCGGGCTTGCCGGATCGGGCGCCTACTCGGCGTCGAAAGCGGCGGCGATCACATACCTCGAAAGCCTGCGCCTCGAGCTGCGGGATACGGGTATCGCCGTGGTCACCATTTGCCCCGGCTACATCGCGACGCCGATGACGGCGACCAATCCGTACCGGATGCCGTTCCTGCTCGATCTCGACAAGGCCGCCCGCCTGATCGCGCGCGCAATCGAGCGGCGCAAGCGCTTTTACGTGCTTCCGTGGCAGATGGCGATCGTTGGCTTCCTGCTGCGGCGCCTGCCGCGCCCGATCTATGACGCGTTGCTCGCCCGCGCTCCGCGCAGGTTACGGCACGGAGGCTGAGTCGCCGGTTCGCGCGCGGCTGATTGCAGGAGGTGAAGGGGCCCATGCGCGCGCACACGAGCCCCTTTCCCTCCGGCAGCCACGAAGGCAGAAACGAAGAGGCCGCCCGCAGGCGGCCTCCGACTGCCGAAGCGCGACGTCGTTTCGCGCCGCGAGCCTACAGCGGCACGCGGACGCCGACGGTGATCGCGTAGTAGTTGCCGTCGCCCTTGCCGGCCGTTGCCGAGCCGTAGACGAAGCCGGTGACGCCGCCGAAGTCGGCGCTCGCGCCGAGGTTGAAGAGCGCGTAGTTGTTGTCGGGCTTCGCCGCCGGGATCGAATACCAGCCGCCGAGCGTTACCGACGACGCACTGACGGAGCGGTCGCCGTTGAGCGACTCGTACTCCCAGCTCGCGCGCGCGAACGGCCGGATGCTGCCGATGTTGCCCGTCGCCTGCCAGCCCAGGCTCCACAGGAGCTGGTCGGGTTGCTGCTGGCCGAAGATGAGCGCCGTGCTGTCCGACCCGGTCTCCGCGTATTGCTTGACCGTCGTCTTCTGATACGCGACGCGCGCCCACGGCCCGTGGAGGATGTCCTGCCACTGGAACCAGTAGCCGCCGAGCAGCCGCGCCGTGAATTCGTTGCCGCGCGTCTGGCCGGTCTCGGTGCGCATCAGCGCTCCGAGCGGAATGACGCGGTTGATGTCGGAGTAGTCGAGGGAGCCGCCGCCGACGGTCGCGCCGACATACCAGGGACCGTCACCGTAGCCGGCATAGATGGTGCCGACCGGCTGTTGCAGCTTGTACCCCCCTCCCGGTCCGCCGAACTCGCCCTTCTGATCGGCATAGCCGAACATCACGCCGACGAGGAACTTGTCGGAGAGCTTCATGTCGCCGCCGACGACGATCGTGTTCTGATGACCGGAGCTGTTGTCGGGCCCCGCGTTCATGTCGATGTTCCCGTAGTCGTACGCCGCCCAGGCTTCGAACTTGCCGCGCGGGCG
The DNA here is from genome assembly GCA_035541655.1 of Casimicrobiaceae bacterium. Taxonomy (GTDB): domain Bacteria; phylum Pseudomonadota; class Gammaproteobacteria; order Burkholderiales; family Casimicrobiaceae; genus CAIWHR01. The sequence continues at coordinate 16,836 of DATKMY010000168.1, forward strand.
CGGTCCGTTGAGGTTCGACCACATCCGTCCGTCGAGCGCGCGGAAGTTCGCTTCCTCGACAGCGAACGGCGCCTGGCCCAGCGCAGCGATCTGCTGCGGAGCGACGATGAACGAATAGGCGTAGTCGGCCATGATCTGATGGCCGACGGTCGTCGGATGCACGTCGTTGGCCCACAGGTAGTTCTGCGGCACCGTAGCGTTGATGAGCGTGGAGGGCGTGCACTGATACACGAACTGCGTCGTGCATCCGGGGGTGGTCACGTTCGTCAACCCGAACGCTGCCGGCGATGCCAGGGCCTCGTTGAAAAGTGCGAACGTGTTGAGGCGAATCGCCTGCACGCCGGACGCGTCGAGCGTCGCGTTCAGCGTGCTGTTGTAGAGTGCGACGAGCTGGGAGATCTGCGCGGCTGCCCCGGAGCCGACGCCGAAGGGCGTTTTCCCTACGTCGGGGAGATTCCACACCAGGATGTATTTCGCGCCGGCCACGCCCAGTGTCGCGGTCAGGGTTCCGAGCGTCACCGCAGACTGTCCGAGTGCCGCCTGGACCTGGGCGGAAGTCGCCTGGCCGGCCTGCAGAAGTCCCAATTGGTAGAACAAGTCGTCGGCACCGCCCTGAATCGAATAGATCCCTCTCGGATCGAGCGGACCCTTCGCGAGGAACGTCTGCACCTGTGTCGCGATCGGCGTCGCGGATACGGTGGGCGGGACCGGCGGAATCCCGGGAGGTGTCGCGACCTGGGCACCGCCCTGCGCGTAGTTGGTACCGTTGGGCGTGTTCGAGGGATTGGCGGTGGTCCCCAGCTTGTTTGCGATGACGGTCGACCACACCGGGCCGGGATTCGTCGTAAACAAACCCTGTCCCGGCGGCACGACCGGCTTGTAATAGCCCGAGTCAGTCAGGCTGTCGCCGAAAAAGTAGGAGGAACTGAATTGAAATCCCCCCGCAGCGGCGGACGTGGACAATGCAACACCGACGGCGCCGGCGAGCAGGGCGCGCTTGAACTTCGGCATATAGGGCTCCTCGGGATGGGCGGGTGAGGAAAACCAGGAACGGCAGCGAGGGATTCTAATCCAAATATCTGAGATCGCAGGTTGAAATGCGCGCCGAAGGCCAAGCCGGCATTGACAGTCTGTTGCGCGAAAGACGCGCACCGGTGAACGAGCGCCTGTCAGGTGGCGTCGTCGTTCGCGGGCAGGGGGCAGCTGCGATGCGTTCGGCTTCGGCATTGCGCAACCGCGACGAGGCGCGCCTCGCAGCGCGATCCCTTCGGCTTGCGATCTTCGCCGCGCTGGTCGCGATGCTCGTGCTGGTGGGCGCATCGGTCGCGTACGCCGACGACGACCTGCCGGGACGCGTCGGGCGAATCGCCGACTTCGGCGGGCAGCTCTATGTTTCCGCGCTGGATCGTGCGGACGAGTGGACATCGGTCGGCATCAACTATCCGGTCGCCTCCGGCGACAATCTCTGGGTGTCGAGCGACGGCCGCGCCGAGGTCGATTACGGCGGCGGCCAATTTCGACTCGCCGGCGACACGAGCGTCAATGTCTCGCGCCTCGACGACCACCAGCTGACGCTTTTCGTCGCGAGGGGGCGGCTGATCGTTCGCGTCCGGGTTCTCGACACCGGGGACATCGCGCGGATCGACACGCCGAATACCCAGATCGAGCTGGCCCGACCGGGCCTCTACCGGATCGAGGTCGCACCGGACATCTCGACGACCAGGCTAGGCGTCCGCGAGGGCGAGGGCCTCGTCGCTCTCCGAACAGGCGCGCAGCAGGTGCTTGCGGGTCAGATCGCAATCGTCTCCGGGACGGAGCCTCTGGCGGCAGACATGCGCAACGGCTTCGGAGCAGACGGCCTGGACAGCTGGAGCGCCGATCGCGACCGCTACTATGAGAGAGCGCGCGCGGCGCCCTACGTGTCGCGGCAGATGGTCGGATTCGTCGACCTCGATCAGTACGGGAGCTGGGAGGACACCCCGGCGTACGGCGCGGTCTGGTACCCGACAGTCGTCGCACCCGATTGGGCGCCGTACGAGGATGGCTATTGGACGAACGTGGACGGATGGGGTCTCACGTGGGTCGACTCGGCGCCATGGGGCTATGCGCCGTCGCATTACGGCCGCTGGGTGCGCGACAGGGGCCGCTGGGGCTGGTGCCCGGGCGGGTATATCGCGCGGCCGCGTTGGGCGCCCGCGCTCGTCGCGTGGTACGGCGGCGCAGGCTGGGGGATCCGTGCGAGCGGCGGCGCGCCGGTCTACGCCTGGGTACCGCTCGGCTGGGGCGACGCGTACACACCGTGGTGGCGCACTTGCTCGCAAGGCTGCTGGAACCGCTACAACAAGCCTTTCGGTGTCGACCCTGGCGCTCGCGCGGACCCGCGCCCGCGCTATTCGAACATTGACGTCCCGGGCGCGATGACGGCCGTCCCCGGCGCGACGCTCGTCGGGCGCACGCCTGTCAGTACGACGCGGGTTCCCGTGCCTGCATTCCAACGCGCGTCGGCACCAGCACTCGCGACACCGCCGAGCGTGACGCCGCGCTCGTACGCGGGCCAGGTGTTCCGACCCGGCGAGCGCGGGACGCCGACTCCGGCATCGGCCGTCAGCTCGACAGCGCAGCGCACGGTCTTCCTCCCTCGCGGGCCACGGACGGCGTACGCAGAGCCGGCGGCTCCCGGCGCTGCAGGAGCGCGAGGGACGCCGGGTACGCCACTCTCTCAAACACCGACGCAGGTTCGGGCAGCGCCCCTCCCGGCCGGACCGGCGCAGGCCGGCGAAGCGATGCAGGCGAGTCGGCATCCGGCCCCGGCGTTGCCACCCGCATCCGGGCCGGCCCTGCGCGATCCGACGCTGCACAGTGGCGCCGCCGTTGCGCCAGGGACCGTAGTTGCGCCCATGCCATCGAGCACGCCTTACTCCAGTCGCGGCTCGTACGCGGCCTCGGTCCCGCTCCCGGCGACCGGGATAGCGCTGCCCCCGCCGGGGGTCACGGTCCCGCCGACGGGAAACGTGCTGCCACCACCGGGCATGAGCCTGCCGCCGACGGGGATCGTGCTACCGCCGGCGTCAGCGATGTTCCCATCGACGCGACCTGCCGTGCCAGCGGTTCCGGGTCAGCAGCCGGTGGTCGTCGTCGTTCCGGCGGGAGCCCCGGCGGTCGTCCCGCAAGGCGATCACGGTGCGGCGAGGGGCGCAGGCGCTGCCGACGGAGCACGCACCACGCAGGCTGGTGCCGCTCCCGCGACGGCGCCGGCTTCCCCGCGCTAGGGGAACCCGGCGCCCGCGACAGGCGTTAGTTCGCGAGCAGCGCGAGGCGCTTCCCGCCGTCGACGAGCTTCACGCGCTCGCCCTCCTTGACCGTCGGTTGATTCGAATAGGTGAAGGTCCGCATGTTGCCACTGTCCATCTTGAGCGAGACTTCCCAGTGGCCCTTCGTGTTCCTGTTCTGCTCGACCTTGTTGCCGACGTAGGCTCCGCCCGCTGCGCCGGCGACCGTGGCCACCGTCTTTCCGGTGCCGCCGCCGATCTGATGGCCGAGCACGCCGCCGAGCACGCCGCCCGCGACCATGCCGACGCCCGACGTCTTGCCCTTCTCCTCGACGTAGCGGATCGACTGGACCTGGCCGCAGTCCTTGCACGTCGATTGCGCAAACCCGATCGACGCCGACGTGAGTGCGACCGCGGAGACGGCGATCGCTGCGAGCCTCGAAAGCAAGCGTGTCATATCTCGTGCCCTCCGTATCCCGATCATGCTGCGACTATAGCAAGGGCGCAGGGTTCACTTCCCGTCCGCGCGGATTCGGGCGTAGCTGCCCGGCGCCGGCTCGATCACCTTGAGCTTACCCTTTCCGGGAACGCGCGCGGCGACCTGCGGCCCGAGCTGGGGCGCGAGCCATGCCGCCCAATGCGTCCACCATGACCCGTCGTGCGGCTTGGCTCCTTTCAGCCATTCATCCGGCGATTCCGGCAGCTTGTCGTTCGTCCAGAACCCGTACTTGTTCGCCGCAGGCGGGTTGATCATTCCGGCGATGTGCCCGGAGCCCGAGAGCACGAAGCGCGACTTGCCGCCGACGACCTGCGGGCCCGCATACGTCGTCTTCCACGGCGCGATGTGATCCTCGATCGCGGAGACGAAATACGTGGGGACCGTGACCTTCGAGAGGTCGATCGGCACGCCGTTCAACGTGATGCCGCCGGGCACGCGCAACAGGTTCCGCATGTACATGTTGCGCAGGTAGAAGCTGTGCATCGTCGCCGGCATCCTTGTGGCGTCCGAGTTCCAGTGCAGCAGATCGAACGGGAACGGGTCGCGGCCGAGCAGGTAGTTGTTGATGACGAAGGACCAGATCAGGTCGTTCGCGCGCAGCATGTTGAACGTGTTGGCCATCTCGCTGCCCTCGAGATAGCCGCGCTCGTTCATCTTGCGCTCGAGCGAGGCGACCTGGTCCTCGTCGATGAACACCTCGAGCTCGCCCGACTTCGTGAAGTCGACCAGGGACGTCATGAACGTGCCGCTCGCGATCCGGCGGTCCTTCGTCGCCGCCATGTATCCGAGCGTGGCCGCGAGCAGCGTCCCGCCGAGGCAATAACCCAGCGCGTTGACTTCCCTCTCGCCGGTCGCCTTCTCGATCGCCGACAGGGCGGCAAGCGTGCCTTCGGTGAGGTAATCCTGGAAGTCCTTGTCGGCGAGCTTCTCGTCGGGGTTCACCCAAGAGATGACGAACACCGTCATTCCCTGATCGGTCGCCCACTTGACGAAGGAGTTCTTCTCGCGCAGGTCGAGGATGTAGTACTTGTTGATCCACGGCGGGATCACGAGCAGCGGCCGCTTCGCGACCTTCGCGGTCGTCGGCTCGTACTGGATCAGCTGATGCAGGGCGTTCTGGAACACGACCTTCCCCGGCGTGGTCGCGATGTTGACTCCGAGCTCGAACGCCTTGGGATCGGTCATCGAGATCTTGAGCCGCCCCTGGCCCCGCTCGATGTCGTCGAGCAGGTTGTTCAGCCCCCTGACGAGGTTCTGCCCGCCGGTGGCGATCGTTTCGCGGAACACCTCCGGGTTGGTGAGCGCGAAGTTCGACGGCGCGAGCGCGTCGATGTACTGGCGCGTGAAGAAGTCGACCTTCTTCTTCGTGCCGTCGTCGAGGCCTTCTACGTTGGCGACTGCGTCGTGCAGCCAGCGCGCCGTGATGAGATAGCTCTGCTTGATGTAGTCGAACAGGAAATGCGCTTCCCAGTCCTCGTGGCGGAAGCGCTTGTCGCCCTTCGTGGGCTCGGCGACCGGGTCCGGGGCGCCACCCAGGATCTTGGCCGTCGACGCCTGCCACAGGCTCATGTATTCCCACCACAGGTTCATCTGCGCTTCGGCCATCCGGTAAGGGTTCGCCATCATCTTCGCGGCGAGCTCCATGAAGGCCTTGCCGATCCCGAGCTGGTCGGTGACGAGCGCCGGCGCCGACCCCGCCTGGCGGGCTGCGAATTCACCGATGACCTTCGCGCCTTTCTCCGCGGCGGTGCGCAGGGACTCGGCCAGCGCAACCGGGTCGTACGAGGGCTTCGAGGGGGCTTCCTTGTCGGCGGTCTTGGCGGGTGACGACATGATTTGGCTCTTTCGTGCGGAGTCGGGATGGGTGTTTGTGCGGGCGAGCGAGGGCCTGCGGGTCAGCGATGGGCCGGCGCGAAGCGCAGCGTGCGATCGGCGGCGATGCGGCGCTCGATGCGGTTCGCATGCCAGAGATGGTTCAGGTGCGCGATCGCCTCGCCCATCGCGAAGAAGATCTGGTGCACGTCGAGCTCGCGGCGAAAGAGCAGCGGGACGGCCTCGGCCGCCGCCAGCGGCTCGTCCGCGGACCTCACGGCCTCCTCGAGCTCGGAGAGGCGGGCTGCGTGATGTGCGCGAAGCTGGCCGACGCGCGCGTGAATGCCGCGGAACGGCAGTCCGTGCGACGGCAGCACGAGCGTCTCAGGCGGCAGCGCCTCGAACCCCGCCAGCGAGTCGAGGAACAGCGCGAGGGGGTCGCCGTCGGGCTCGATCGACTGGACGCTCACGTTCGTGCTGATCTTGGGCAGCAGCATGTCGCCCGCGATCAGCACGCCGCGCTCCGCGGAGTAGAGCGACGCGTGCTGCGGCGAGTGGCCGAAGCCCTCGATCACGCGCCACGTCGTGCCGGCTGCACGCGACAGGCTGCCTTCGGAGAGGCGCCGGAAGGTCGACGGCAGCTCCGGAACCCCGCGCCGGTAGCGGTTGCCGCGGCGCTCGAGCGCGGCGAGCCTGTCTGCGGCGAGCCCGTGCCGGCGAAAGAGATCGAAGACCGCTTGCGTCGCGTAGCCGGCCGTATCCGCGAGGAGAGCGTGCGCGGCCAGGAATTCGGAGGAGGTCATCGCGACCGGCGCGCTCGCGCGCTCCGACAGCCACGCTGCATTGCCGATATGGTCGGGGTGGCAGTGCGTCGCGACGATGCGGCGAATCGGACGCGACCGGAGCGTGGTCGCGAAATGCCGATCCCAGAGCGCCCTCGTGGGCGAGTCGCCGAAGCCGCAATCGACGAGCGTCATCCCATCGCCGTCGGCGAGCAGCCAAAGATTGATGTGATCGAGCGCGAACGGCAGCGACATCCGCAGCCAATGGATCCGTGGTGCGATTTCGATCGTTTCGCCGGGCGCGGGTGGCGTCGCGACCGGGTACTCGAGCGCTGCGGGGAGAGCCGCGTTCATCGATCGTACGTGGGGATGGCGTTCGCGGGGCGCAAGCTGGCGCTGCGGCGCGCGAGGTCCGCGGGCGGACGTTGTTTTGTGCAACGCAGCATCGTCGTCGAAGCGGCCGTATATGTCAAGGCGATATGCTATCGTGGCAAGCGATCGTCCTGTCTCGCTTTTTCCGCCGGCGTCCCCGTCCGATGTCCGCTGTTCCCGCTTCCGCGCGACGCACCAAACCGCCCGACGGCGAGCGTCCGGACCCTACCTATTCGATTTCCGAGCTCGCGCGCGAGTTCGCGCTCACCCCGCGGGCGATCCGATTCTACGAGATCGAAGGACTGATCGCTCCGCGCCGGCGGGGGCAGGCACGGATCTACGGCGAGCGCGAGCGGACGCGAATCAAGCTGATTCTGCGCGGCAAGCGCCTGGGATTCGCGCTTTCCGAAATCCGCGAGCTCTTCGACATCTATGCGTCCACCGGCAGCGAGCGGCCGCAGCTCGTCAAGTTCCTGCAGATGCTCGCCGAACGGCGTGCGCTCCTCGACCAGCAGCGGGAGGACATCGACGCCGTGCTCGCGGAGATCGGCGTTCTCGAGCGCGACTGCCGGCGGCGGCTCAAACAGCGGGCCGGAGCGGCCGGCGACGAAGCGAGCGACGCGGCGCCAGCGGAGCGGCCATCGTGAAGTTGACGTTTACGTAAACGTAATATACAGTCCGGTGCCGCGGCCCGCTCCGCCGCGATCGGCCCCTTTTCCCCGATGCAGCAGACGCTGATGATCATGCGCGCCAGGCCCGACGCCTGAACGACAATCACAAGAGGTTCCGCATGCTCGACTTCCCGGTCCTGAGGTTCGACCACGGCGAGACGATCGACATGCTGCGCAACAGCGTGCAGCAGTTCGCGGCGAGCGAGATCGCTCCGCGCGCCGCGGACATCGACCGGGCCAACGAATTTCCGGCCGATCTGTGGCGCAAGCTCGGCGATCTGGGCCTCCTCGGCATCACCGTCGACGAGGAGTTCGGGGGCACGAACATGGGCTACCTCGCGCACGTGGTGGCGATGGAGGAGGTGAGCCGCGCCTCGGGCGCCGTGGGCCTCTCGTACGGCGCTCATTCGAATCTATGCGTCAATCAAATACGCCGGAACGGCACGCCCGGGCAGAAGCGCAGGTACCTGCCGAAGCTCGTGTCCGGCGAGCACGTCGGCGCACTCGCGATGAGCGAGCCCGGCGCAGGTTCCGACGTGGTCTCCATGCGGCTCGCGGCGGAGCGCAGCGGCGACCGCTACGTTCTGAACGGCAGCAAGATGTGGATCACCAACGGCCCCGACGCGGACACGCTCGTCGTCTACGCGAAGACCGACGCGTCCGGCGGTCCGCGGGGCATCACGGCGTTCCTCGTCGAAAAGGGGATGAAGGGATTCGCGACCGCGCAGAAGCTCGACAAGCTCGGGATGCGGGGATCGAACACCTGCGAGCTGGTCTTCACCGATTGCGAGGTTCCCGCCGAGAACGTGCTCGGCCAGGAAGGCCGCGGCGTCAACGTGCTGATGAGCGGCCTCGACTACGAGCGCGCCGTGCTCGCCGGCGGCTCGCTCGGGATCATGGCCGCCTGCCTCGACGTCGTGTTGCCGTACGTGCACGAGCGCGTCCAGTTCGACCAGCCGATCGGCGCGTTCCAGCTGATGCAGGGCAAGCTCGCCGACATGTACACGACGTTGAACGCCGCGCGCGCGTACGTCTACGCGGTCGCGCAGGCCTGCGACCGCGGCGAGACGACGCGCAAGGACGCGGCCGGCGCGATCCTCTTCGCGAGCGAGCGCGCGACGTGGATGGCGGGCGAATCGATCCAGTGCCTCGGCGGCAACGGCTACATCAACGACTATCCGACCGGGCGGCTGTGGCGCGATGCGAAGCTCTACGAGATCGGCGCTGGAACTTCCGAGATTCGCCGGATGCTGATCGGTCGCGAGCTCTTCAACGAGACCAAGTGACGGGCGCTGCGTCCGTCGCGCAACCTTCCGGGAGACTTTCATGCTCAACGACCCCATCGTCATCGTCGGCGCGGCGCGCACCCCGATGGGCGGCCTGCTCGGCGATTTCGCCGCGCTTTCCGCGAGCGACCTCGGCGCGGTCGCCATCAAGGGAGCACTCGAGCGCGGGCGCGTCGCGCCGCCCGATGTCGACGAAGTGATCATGGGATGCGTGCTCCCGGCTGGGCAGGGCCAGGCACCGGCACGCCAGGCGTCGCTCAAGGCCGGCGTGCCGCTGTCGGTCGGCTGCACGACCGTCAACAAGATGTGCGGATCGGCGATGAAGGCGGCAATGCTCGCGCACGATCTGATCGCCGCGGGGTCGGCGGAGGTCGTCGTCGCGGGCGGGATGGAAAGCATGTCGAACGCGCCGTACCTGCTGCCGAAGGCGCGCGCCGGCTACCGGATGGGACACCAGGTCGCCCAGGACCACATGTTCCTCGACGGGCTCGAAGACGCCTACGAGAAGGGGCGCCTGATGGGCACGTACGCCGAGGAGTGCGCGGCGAAGCTCGGATTCACCCGCGAGGCGCAGGACGCCTTCGCGCTCGCGTCGCTCTCGCGTGCGCTCGGAGCGAACAACGACGGTACGTTCGCGTGGGAGGTCGCGCCGGTGACGGTCCCCGGAAAGACGGGCGTCGTCGTCGTCGACCACGACGAGCAGCCGGCGAAGGCGCTGCCAGAGAAGATCCCGTCGCTGAAGCCCGCATTCCGCAAGGACGGAACGGTGACGGCGGCGAATTCGAGCTCGATCTCCGACGGCGCCGCAGCGCTCGTCCTCATGCGACGCTCGACGGCGGAGAAGCGCGGGCTCGCGCCGCTCGCCGTGGTCGTCGCGCATACGACCTACGCGGCGGCGCCCGGCGATTTCCCGACGGCTCCGGTGGGGGCGATCGACAAGATCTACCGCAAGACCGGCTGGACGACGAAGGACGTCGACCTGTTCGAGATCAACGAGGCGTTCGCCGTCGTGACGATGGCAGCGATGAAGGAGCATGGAATCGGGCACGAGAAGGTCAACGTGCACGGCGGCGCGTGCGCGCTCGGGCATCCGATCGGCGCTTCCGGCGCGCGGATCATCGTCACCCTGCTCGGCGCGCTGCGCAAGCAAGGCAAGAAGCGCGGTGTCGCGTCGCTCTGCATCGGCGGCGGCGAGGCGACCGCGATGGCGATCGAGCAGGTCTAGGCGGCGCGCCGCCGGAGATTGTTGACAAACCCCGCCTCGCGCACCCGGGTTCGACGACGCGGAGCAGGCGGATACCGTAGCCCTGACGCGAGGTGCATGCGCCGATGCCGAGCCTCCACAATCTGCTGCTGTTCACTGCCGCCGCCGTGCTGCTCGTGCTGACGCCCGGGCCCAACCTGCTCTATCTGCTCTCGCGCACGCTGGCGCAGGGCCGCTCCGCGGGCCTCGTGTCGCTCGCCGGCACGACGAGCGGCTTCGTCGTCCACATCGTCGCGGCGTCGTTCGGGCTGTCGGCGGTGTTCGTCGCCATCCCCGTCGCCTACGACGCGCTGCGCTGGGCCGGCGCGGGATACCTGTTGTGGCTCGCGTTCGACGCCGTGCGCCCGGGCGCGGGCGGAGGCGCGGGCGGAATCTTCGCGCCGCGCGCGCTTCCGCGAGCCGCGCCGTCCAAACTGTTCCGAATGGGCCTCATCACGAGCATTCTCAACCCGAAGGTCGCGCTCTTCTACCTCGCCCTCTTCCCGCAGTTCGTCGAGCCTGCACGCGGCAGCGTGCTGGTGCAATCGCTGGTGCTCGGGCTCGTCCAGCTCGTGATCGCCGTGGTCGGCGACACGCTGTTCATCCTCGCCGCGGCGCGCGTCGCGCGCTGGTTCGCCGATCGCCCGTTCTGGGCGGCGGTGCAGCGCTGGCTCCTCGCGAGCGTGTTTGCGGGCATCGCGGCGAAGCTCGCGTTCGACGACCGGCGATGACGGCGAACACCGCGCGAGCGGCCGCCGCTGTCGGGGCCGGTCCAACGAGTCGCTGATGCTCCTCTCCGACGAGCAGGCGTCGATCCGCGACACGCTGCGCGCGTTCGCGGCGGAGCGGCTCGCGCCGCACGCCGCGCGCTGGGACAGGGAGCATCACTTTCCGCGCGCGGAGCTCACGGCGCTCGGTGAGCTGGGCGTCATGGGCGTCGTCGTTCCCGAGCGCTGGGGCGGCGCTGCGCTCGACTACGTGTCGCTCGCGGTTGCGCTCGAGGAGATCGCTGCCGGCGACGGCGCGGTCTCGACGATCGTCAGCGTCCAGAACTCGGTGGTCTGCGGTCCGATCAACGCGTTCGGCAGCGACGCGCAGAAAGAGCGATTCCTCGCGCCGCTCGCCCGCGGCGAGAAGCTTGGCTGCTTTTGCCTGACTGAGCCGCAGGTCGGCTCCGACGCTGCGGCGATCGCGACGCGCGCGGAGCGACGCGGCGACGACTTCGTTCTGAACGGCGTCAAGCAGTTCATCACGACTGGGAAGAACGCGGAGGTCGCCGTCGTCTTCGCGGTGACCGACAAGGCTGCGGGCAAGAAGGGCATCTCGGCGTTCCTGGTCGAGACGACCACGCCCGGCTACGTCGTCGCCCGCGTCGAGGAAAAGCTCGGCCAGCGCGCCTCCGATACCGCGCAGATCGTGTTCGAGAACTGCGTCGTGCCGGCGGCGAATCTGCTCGGACGCGAAGGCGAGGGCTACCGGATCGCGCTCGCGAATCTCGAGGCCGGCCGGATCGGCATCGCCGCGCAGGCGGTGGGCATGGCGCGCGCGGCGTTCGAGGCTGCGCTCGCGTACGCGCGCGAACGAACGAGCTTCGGCAAGACGCTCGCCGAGCACCAGGCGGTCAGTTTCAGGCTGGCCGACATGGCGACCGCGATCGAGGCCGCGCGGCAGCTCGTGTGGCATGCGGCCGCGCTGCGCGACGCGGGGCGTCCCTGCCTCAAGGAGGCATCGATGGCGAAGCTCTACGCTTCCGAGATGGCCGAGCGCGTCTGCTCGGATGCGATCCAGGTGCACGGCGGCTACGGTTACGTCGCCGACTTCCCTGTCGAGCGGATCTATCGCGACGTGCGCGTCTGCCAGATCTACGAGGGAACAAGCGAGATCCAGCGCCTCGTGATCGGCCGCGCGCTCGCTTCCTGACCGCCAAGGCCACGGAGGACCCGGCTCATGTCTGGCGCGATCGACTTCTATTTCGATTTCTCGTCGCCGTACGGCTTCCTCGCGTCGCAGAAGATCGAGGCGCTCGCGCAGAAATACGGGCGCTCCGTCGACTGGCATCCCATTCTCCTCGGCGTCATCTTCAAGGAGACGGCGGCGGCGCCGCTCACGATGATTCCGCTCAAGGGCGAGTACTCGAAGCGCGACCTCGCGCGGAGCGCCCGCTTCCACGGCCTGGAATTCCGGATGCCCTCGAAGTTCCCGATCGCGACGCAGGCGGCCGCCCGGATCGTGCTGTGGCTCGAGGGGCGCGATCCGGAGCTCGCCGTGCGCATCGCGAAGGCGCTCTACGGCGCGTACTTCCTCGGCGACGTCGACATCTCCGACCCGGAGCAGGCGATCGCAGTCGCGGCCGGAGAAGGCGTCGATGCGAACGAAGCTCGCGCCGCGATCGGCGATCCGGCGGTCAAGCAGGGGCTCAAACGCGAGGTCGAGCAGGCGATCGCGCGCGGCGTGTTCGGCTCGCCTTACGTCATCGTCGACGGCGAGCCGTTCTGGGGGCTCGATCGCTTCGACCAGGTCGAGCGCTGGCTCGCGACGGGCGGCTTCTGACGGGCGAGAGGGCGGATGGCCGAATACACGCTGCATTGCTTCGCGCAATCGGGCAACGCCTACAAACCCGCGCTCGCGCTCGAGCTCGCGGGCGCCGATTGGGCGCCGAGGTTCGTCGACTACTTCGGCGGCGAGACGCGCACGCCCGCCTATCGCGCGCTCAACGTCATGGGCGAGGTGCCCGTCCTCGAGCATCGCGGCGCGGCCCTGAGTCAATCGGGCGTGATCCTCGACTATCTCGCGACGGCGCTCGGGCATTTCGGACCCGCCGACGAGGCCGGGCGCCGCGATATCCTGCGCTGGCTCCTCTTCGACAATCACAAGCTCACGAGCTACACGGCGACATACCGCTTCATGCGGACGTTCGTGAAGAACCCCGACCCCGCGGTGATGGCCGAGTTCCGGCGTCGCGCGGAAGGCGCGTGGGGCGTTCTCGGCGCGCATCTCGACGAGCGCCGCTATGTCGTCGGCGAGCGGCTGACGATCGCGGACATTTCGCTCTGCGGTTACCTCTATTTCGACGACGAGATCGGCGTCGACTGGAACGTGTATCCTTCGATCCGCGACTGGCTCGCGCGGATTCGCGGCGAACCGCGGTGGGCGCACCCCTACGAACTGATGCCGGGGCATCCGCTGCAGGCGGCCGGCTGAAACCACGGATTCGCCAATGACGATCCACACCCGCGAGCCTTCGCCGATCTGCGCCCGGCGCGAGGCGCTTCCGCTGGCGCAAGTGCTGCCGTGACCGGAATTCACGACCTCGGGCTGTTCGTCGTCGCCGGGCTGCTGCTCAATGTCACGCCCGGTCCCGACATGACTTACATCGCCGCGCGCTCGGCCGCGGGGGGATTTGGCGCGGGCGTGGCGGCCACGCTTGGCATTACGACCGGTTGCATCGTGCACACCCTCGCCGCAGCGGCGGGTCTTTCCGTGCTGCTCGCCACTTCCGCGGTGGCGTTCACCGCACTCAAGTGGTGCGGCGCAGCCTATCTCCTGTATGCGGGAACCCGCCTTCTGCTCACGAGCGCCCGCGCGCCGCGCGAGGCCGACGTCGAAGCGCTGCTCCCGGCGGCCGCCCCGCCGCGGATCTTTCGCGAGGCGTTCGTCATCAACGTCTTCAATCCGAAAGTGGCGCTGTTCTTCCTCGCGTTCCTGCCGCAGTTCATCGACGCGGCCGCCCCGGCGAAGGCGCTCGCCTTCATCGCGCTCGGCTGCCTGTTCAACTTCAACAGCCTCTTCGTCAACGTGCCGGTCGCGTGGCTCGCCGCGCGCGCAGGGAGCCGAATCCGCGCCCATCGTTCGGCGGCGCGGTGGCTGAGCGGCGCGATCGGCGCGCTCTTCGTGCTGCTCGCGGCGAGGCTCGCGATGCTCGAGCGGAACTGACGGCGCCCCGGGTCATGCCTGTCCTCGAAACGAAGCTCGACCCGCGCGACGCGACCTTCGAGGCCAACCGCGCGGCGATGGCCGCGCTGGTCGCCGATCTGCACGCGAAGGTCGCGGCGGTCGAGCAGGGCGGGGGCAGCGCGGCGCGCGCCAAGCACGTCGCGCGCGGGAAGCTGTTGCCGCGCGATCGCGTCCGCGCGCTGATCGACGCAGGCTCGCCGTTCCTCGAATTCTCGCAGCTTGCGGCGTACGGGCTGTACGACGGCACGATCGCCGCCGCCGGGATCATTACCGGCATCGGCCGCGTTGCGGGGCGGGAGTGCGTGATCGTCTGCAACGACGCGACGGTGAAAGGCGGCACTTACTATCCGCTCACCGTCAAGAAGCATCTGCGCGCTCAGGAGATCGCGCGCGAGAACAACCTGCCCTGCATCTACCTCGTCGATTCGGGCGGCGCCAATCTGCCGAACCAGACCGAGGTCTTCCCCGACCGCGAGCACTTCGGGCGCATCTTCTACAACCAGGCAACGATGTCCGCGGACGGAATTCCGCAAGTCGCCGTCGTCATGGGCTCGTGCACGGCGGGCGGCGCGTACGTGCCGGCGATGTCGGACGAATCGATCATCGTCAAGGAGCAGGGGACGATCTTCCTGGGCGGCCCTCCGCTCGTCAAAGCTGCGACCGGAGAGATCGTCTCCGCGGAGGATCTGGGCGGCGCCGACGTCCACACGCGTGTGTCCGGCGTGGCTGACCATTTCGCGCTCGACGATCACCATGCTCTTGCCATTGCCCGGCGGATCATCGGCGACCTGAACCGGCCCAAGCGCGTGACGCTCGAAGCGCGCGAGCCGGCCGCGCCGCGCTTTCCCGCCGGGCAGCTCTACGGCGTCATCAATGCCGACATCAGGAAGCCGTACGACGTCCGCGAAGTGATCGCGCGGCTCGTCGACGCGAGCGATTTCGACGAGTTCAAGGCGCGCTACGGGACTACGCTCGTCACGGGATTCGCTCACCTCTGCGGCTATCCGCTCGGAATCGTCGCGAACAACGGCGTCCTCTATTCGGAGTCGGCGCTCAAGGGCGCGCACTTCATCGAGCTCTGTGCGCAGCGCGGCATCCCGCTGCTGTTCCTGCAGAACATCACCGGCTTCATGGTCGGGCAGCGATACGAGGCGGGGGGTATCGCGAGCGACGGCGCGAAGATGGTCGCCGCGGTCTCGTGCGCCCAGGTGCCCAAGTTCACCGTCATCATCGGCGGCAGTTACGGCGCCGGCAACTACGGAATGTGCGGCCGCGCGTTCGGCCCGCGCTTCCTCTGGATGTGGCCGAACGCCAGGATCTCGGTAATGGGCGGCGAGCAGGCGGCGATCGTTCTCGCCACGGTGAAGCGCGACACGATCGAGGCGAAGAAGGGAACGTGGAGCGCCGAGGAGGAGGCGGCGTTCCGGGCGCCGATCCGTGCGCAGTACGAGAAGGAAGGGCATCCGTACTACGCGAGCGCGCGGCTTTGGGACGACGGTATCATCGATCCGGCGGACACGCGGAAGGTTCTCGGCCTGGCGATTTCCGCGGCGCTCAACCGCCCGATCGCGCCGACGAAATTCGGCGTCTTTCGCATGTGAGCCAGCCCCAAGTCCATGGCAAAGACGAAGACTCCCGCCACGAACCACGCGCCGCGCGCGGCAGCGAGCGCGGGAACGGCCGCGTACAGCTCCCCGGCGCGTCAACCGGGAGCGCTCTACGAAACGATCGCCGTCGACGTCCGTGAGTCCGTCGCGCTCGTGGTCCTCTCGCGGCCGGACGTCCACAACGCGTTCAACGCCGTGCTCATCGCGGAGCTCACGCGCGCGCTTCGGGCTCTCGACGGCAATCCGTCGATTCGGGCCGTCGTCCTCCTCGGCGAGGGCAAGAGCTTCTGCGCGGGCGCCGATCTAAACTGGATGACGGAGATGGCGAGGTACGGCATCGCGGAGAACCTCGCCGATGCGAACGCGCTCGCCACGATGCTCAAGACGCTGTATCGCCTCTCGAAACCGACGATCGCCCGCGTTCACGGCGCCGCGTTCGGCGGTGGTGCGGGACTGGTCGCCTGCTGCGACATCGCGTTCGCTGCGCAGGACGCGACGTTCTCCTTTTCCGAGGCGAAGCTAGGATTGATCCCGGCAACGATAGGCCCGTATGTCGTCGAGGCGATCGGCGCCCGTCATGCGCGGCGCTACTTCCTCTCTGCGGAGCGTTTCGCCGCGGCCGAGGCATTACGCATCGGACTGGTCCACGAAATCTACCCGCTCGAAGAGCTCGACGCGCGGATCAACGAAGTGCTGGCATCGCTGCTGCTCGCAGGGCCGCGCGCACAGGACGAAGCGAAGGCGCTGATCCGCGCCGTGCGCCCCGGCCCGATCGACGACGCGATGGTCGCCGACACGGCGGCGCGGATCGCCGGAGTGCGCGGATCGGAAGAAGGCAAAGAGGGCGTGGCGGCGTTCCTGCGCAAGCGCTCGCCGGCGTGGGTGCCGCAATCGCTGCGCAAGAAATGACGGCGCGGACGAGATGACGGAGCACAGACGATGACCGACGCGCTCTCGGCCTTCGACACCTGGCAGCTCGTCGCCCTGGCGGCAGCGCTTGGCTGGGCGAGCGGCATTCGACTCTACGCGGTACTCTTCATCGTCGGAGGCCTCGGCTATCTCGACGTGATCGGGCTGCCACACGGGCTCGCGCTGCTCGAGCACCCGTGGGTTCTCGCCGCATCGGGGTTCATGTTCTGCGTCGAGTTCTTCGCCGACAAGATTCCCGGCGTCGACACGCTGTGGGACTTCGTTCACACGTTCATCCGCATTCCCGCCGGCGCCGCCCTCGCCGCGAGCGTGTTCGGCGACTCGAACGCGGCCGCGACGCTCGCCGCTGGGATTCTCGGCGGATCGCTCGCCGCCGGCAGCCATTTCGCCAAGGCGGGGAGCCGTGCCGTCATCAACACATCGCCCGAACCGTTCTCCAACTGGGCCGCGTCCTTCGGCGAGGATCTCGCCGTCGGAACGATGCTGTGGCTCGCGTTCACGCACCCGATCGCTGCGCTCGTCGTTCTCGCGGTGCTCGTCGCGTTCATGCTCTGGCTGATCCCGAAGATCTGGCGGCTCATCCGCAGGCTCTTCGGCAGGTTGACCGACGCTCCGGGCGCGCCGGTCCGCTGAAGCTCGCGCGCGTCGATGTTCGACAAGATCCTGATCGCCAACCGCGGAGAGATCGCCTGCCGGGTGGCGCGCACCGCGCGCCGGATGGGCGTGCGGACGGTTGCCGTCTATTCGGATGCCGACGTCGGCGCGCTGCACGTGACCGTTTGCGACGAAGCGTATCGGCTTGGCCCGCCCCCGCCGCGCGAGAGCTATCTGGACGGTGACGCGATCATCGCGATCGCCAGGAGATCGGGCGCGCAGGCGATCCATCCCGGCTACGGATTTCTCTCCGAGAACGAGGACTTCGCCGCGGCGTGCGCGCGCGCAGGTCTCGTGTTCATCGGTCCTCCGCCCGCGGCCATCGCCGCGATGGGCTCGAAGTCGGCGGCGAAAAGCATCATGGGCAACGCCGGCGTGCCGCTCGTGCCCGGCTACCACGGTGACGACCAGGATCCCGGGCTTCTCGCTCGCGAGGCCGCGAAAATCGGCTACCCGGTGCTGATCAAGGCCGTGGCCGGAGGCGGCGGCAAGGGAATGAAGATCGTCGAGCGCAAAGCCGAGTTCCCGGCCGCGCTCGCGTCCGCAATGCGCGAAGCAAAGTCGTCTTTCGGCGACGACCGCGTGCTGGTCGAGAAATATCTGGCGGCGCCGCGGCACATCGAGATCCAGGTGTTCGCCGATACGCACGGCAACGCCGTCTATCTGTTCGAGCGTGACTGCTCGGTGCAGCGGCGCCATCAGAAAGTGCTCGAGGAAGCGCCGGCGCCGCGGATGCAGCCCGAGCATCGCCGCGCGATGGGACAGGCGGCGGTCGCGTGTGCGACGGCGATCGGCTACGTCGGCGCCGGAACCGTCGAGTTCATCGCGGCGGACTCGTTCGACCGCGACGGTGCGTTCTACTTCATGGAGATGAACACGCGATTGCAGGTCGAGCACCCGGTCACCGAAATGGTCACCGGCGAGGACCTCGTGGAGTGGCAGCTGCGCGTGGCGGCCGGCGAGCCGCTGCCGAAGCGCCAGGAGCAGCTCGCGCTGTCCGGGCATGCGATCGAGGCGCGCATCTACGCCGAGGACCCGGAGCGCGGCTTCCTGCCGTCGATCGGTACGATCAGGCATCTGCGCGCGCCCGCGGCGCGCTCGGCGGTGCGCGTCGACACCGGCGTTCGTGCGGGCGACGAGATCTCGGCGTACTACGACCCGATGATCGCGAAGCTGATCGTCCACGGCGCCGATCGCGGCGCTGCGCTCGCCTGCATGCGCGCGGCGCTCGCGGATTACGAGGTCGTCGGCGTGGCCACGAACGTCTCGTTTCTAAGTCGCGTCGTTGTCCACGACGCCTTCGCCTCCGGCAACGTCGACACCGGCCTCATCGAGCGGAATCGCGCGGCGCTGTTTCCGCCGCGAGCGCCTGCACCGCGAGAGGCGCTGCTAGCCGTCGCGATCGCTGAAGTTCGCGCGCTCGTCGCCGAGCGACGCAAAGCGGCGACCGCTTCCGGCGATCCCCACTCGCCGTGGCATGCCGTCGACCCGTGGTGGCCGAACAGCGCCGTTCACGGGATCTCGCTGATCGTCGCCGACGGGGATACGCGCCACGCGATCTTCGTGCGCCGCGACGACGACGGATGGCGCGTCGCGCTCCCCGACGGCGAGGTCTCGGTTCGGGCGGCGGAGCGCGACGGGCGCCTCGCAATCGTCACTCCCGACGCCGAGCTGCGGGCGACCGTCGTGCGCGACGGAGGGTTGCGCCACGTCTTCACGCGCGAATGGCGGGCAAGCCTCGTGCTCGTCGACCCGCTCGCGCGCGCTGGAGCCGAGGAGGCGCACGGCGGGCATCTGACGGCGCCGATGTCGGGCCTCGTGGTCGCCGTGATGGTCAAGCCGGGAGAGAAGGTGCCGAAGGGTGCGCCGCTGATGATCCTCGAAGCGATGAAGATGGAGCACACGATCGCGGCGCCTGCCGCGGGTGTGGTGAAAGCAGTCAACTTCGCCGCCGGCGACCGCGTGAAGGAAGGCGCGGACCTCGTCGACATCGACGACGCTTGACGCGGCGCTCGGGCGATAACGCATCGAGGCTCCCATGAAGATCCTGCTCCAATCGCCGCGCGCCGATGAATGGCAGGCGCCGCTTGCGTCCGCGATGCCCGAAGCCAGCGTCGCGGTGTGGCCCGACGCGCCCGCGAACCCCGACTACGCCCTCGTATGGAAGCCCCCGGCGGAGGTCTTCGTCCGCGCGCGGCCCAGACGCGCGATCTTCAATCTGGGTGCCGGCGTCGACGGGCTGATGGGCGTGCCGACGCTGCCGAACGACGTGCCCGTGATCCGCCTCGAGGACGCGGGGATGGCCGAGCAGATGGCGGACTACGTGATCGTCGCGGTGCTCCGCGCCTACCGCGAAATGGACGTCTACGCGGCGCAGCAGCGCGAGGCGCTTTGGCGCACGCGCCCCCCGCCCATCGCGAAGAGCGCGTTCGGCGTTGGCTTCCTCGGCTTCGGCGTGCTCGGCAACGCCGTTGCGCGCGCGCTTCGCCCCTTCGGCTTCCCGCTCTACGCCTGGAGCCGCACGCGCAAGGTGGCGCCTGGGGTCGTGTCCTATGCGGGATTCGCGGAGCTCCACGAATTTCTCGCCAAGGCGCGCGTGCTCGTCTGCCTGCTGCCCGCAACGGCCGACACCGCGTCGCTCCTCGATCGCGTCGCGCTGCAGACGCTGCCGGCGGGGGCGCACGTCGTCAATGTCGCGCGCGGCGGCATCGTCGTCGACGAGGATCTGATCGCGCTGCTCGACAGCGGTCACCTCGGCGGCGCGACGCTCGACGTCTTCCGCGAAGAGCCGCTGCCGCGCGAGCATCCGTTCTGGCATCATTCGCGCATCGTGCTCACGCCGCACATATCGGCGATAACGCTGGTCACCGATTCGATCGCGCAGATCGCCGCGAAGATCCGCCGACTCGAGCGCGGGGAACCGGTCACCGGCGTCGTCGACCGCGTGCGCGGCTATTGAGGTGCGGAAATGACGAAGGCGTCGCGTTCATCGCTGCCGCGACGGGTCCGCCTGGTCGAGGTGGGTCCCCGTGACGGGCTGCAGAACGAAAAGGCGATCGTGCCGACCGACGTCAAGGTCGCACTCATCGACAGCCTGACCGACGCCGGTTTCCCGGCGATCGAGGCGACGTCGTTCGTGTCGAAGAAGTGGGTTCCGCAGATGGGCGATGCTGCCGAGGTCATGGCGCGCATCCGGCGCAAGCAGGGCGTGCGCTACCCGGTGCTCACGCCGAACATGCACGGGTTCGAGGCCGCGCTCGCCGCGAAGGCCGACGAGGTCGCCGTGTTCGTCGCCGCGTCGGAAACCTTTTCGCGCAAGAACATCAATTGCGGGATCGCCGAGAGCCTCCAGCGCGCGCGGCCGATCTACGACGCGGCGAAGGCGCATCACGTCCGCGTTCGCGGCTACATTTCGTGCACGCTCGGATGCCCCTACGAGGGGGACGTCGATCCCGCGAGGGTGAGCGAAGTCGCCGCGTCGTTGTTCGCGCTGGGATCGTACGAGATCGCTCTGGCAGACACGATCGGCGTCGCGACGGCAGGCAGGACGCAGGCGCTGATCGAGCGCGTCGCAGCCCACGTGCCCGTGGCGGCGCTGGCCGGGCACTTTCACGACACCTACGGGCAGGCGCTCACCAATACCTACGCGGCGCTGGAGATGGGTGTGGCGACTTTCGACTGCTCGGTCGCGGGACTCGGCGGCTGCCCTTATGCGAAGGGTGCCACCGGCAACGTTGCGAGCGAGGACGTCGTCTATCTGCTGGACGGCCTCGGCATCGAGACCGGTGTCGATCTCGGAGCGCTGCGCGCCGCGGGGCAGGCGATCTCGGATTTTCTCGACCGCCCCCCGGCATCGCGCGTCGCGCGCGCGCTCGCGGCAAAGAGTGCCTAGGGCGGGCGTGCTGACGACCGTGCGGAGGCCCGCATGAGTGCCGATCGCGCTCCGGTCGTGCCGGTCCCGGACGACGTCGCTTCACCCTGCATCAGCGTTTGCGTGATGGACGCTTCGAGCGGGCTCTGCCTCGGCTGTTGGCGCACGCTCGACGAGATCGGCGCGTGGAGCGTCCTCGACGCGCACTCCAAGCGCGCGGTGCTCGCGGCAATTCTCGAACGGCGCGCCCGCGCAGGCTCGCGCAAATGATCGCCGACTGGTACTTCGATTTCGTCTCCCCGTTCGCGTTCCTGCAAGGCGAGCAGCTCGGCTCCCTTCCGTCGAAGGTCTCGATCCGCTATCGACCGGTGCTCTTTGCCGCGATCCTCGACGCGAACGGACAGCGCGGCCCGGCGGAGATCCCGGCGAAGCGCGCGTTCACCTATCGTTTCTGCCTGTGGCAGGCGAAGCGCCTTGGCATTGCGATGCGCTTTCCTCCAGAGCATCCGTTCAATCCGCTTCCGCTCTTGCGCCTCGCGATCGCGTGCGATTCGACGGCGACAGCGATCCAGGCGATCTTCCGCTTCGTCTGGCGCGACGGCCGCCTTCCGGATCTGCCGATCGAATGGGCGGAGCTCGTTGAAACGCTTGGCGTCGACGCCGCCGCGGCGCGCATCGACTCCCGCGAGGTGAAGGACGAGCTCCGGCGCAACACCGACGAGGCGATCGCCCGCGGCGTGTTCGGCGTGCCGACGCTCGCGATCGGCGACGAGCTCTTCTGGGGCGCGGACGCAACCCCGATGGCGATCGACTACGTCACCGCGGGGTCGAGGTTTCCGGATCCCGAGTTTGCGCGCGTGGCGACCCTTCCCGTCGGCGCGACGCGGCGCGCCGCCACCGCGAATCCGCTCAGGAAGTCCTGATCACGCCCGCCTCGGCGAGCGCGGCGATCGTCGAATCGTCGCACCCGGCTTCGCGCAGGATCTCGGCGCTGTGCTCGCCTTGCCGCGGCGCTTCGCGCGCGACCGCGAATGCGTGCCCCGAGAGCTTGAAAGGCGGCGCGTATGCGTGCGTGCCGTCGCGTCGCGTCAACACCATCGCGCGCGCCGCGAACTGCGGGTCAGCGAGCGCCTCGTCGAGAGTGGCCACGGGCGTCACGCAGCAATCGACCGGCGCGAGCCTCTCGGACCAGGCGGCGAGAGGCATTCCCGAGAAGATCCGCTCGAGCTCTTCGCGTACGCGCGCGCCCGCTTCGCCTCGCGCGAATTGCAAGCCGACCAGGTCGGAGCGTCCGAGCGCTGCGCAGAGCGCCGTCCAGAACTTCGGTTCGAGCGCACCGACGGCGAGCCAGCGTCCGTCCTGTGTCGGATAGACGCCGTAGCAAGGGACGCCGCCCGTCAGCAGATCGTCGCCGCGCACTCGCAGCGCTCCGAAATCGTCGAGCGCGCTGAGCGGCATGATGTTGTGCGCGAGCGATGCGTCGGCCATGGCGACGTCGATATGCGTGCCGCGTCCGGTGCGCTGCACCGCGAGGAGCGCGGCGAGAATCGCGACTCCCCCGGACGCCGCGCCGCCCAGCAGATCGGCGATCTGCAGATTGGAGATGACGGGCGGGCCGCCGCGTGCGCCCGTCTGGTCGAGAACACCCGCGTAGCCGAGATAGTTGATGTCGTGCCCGGCGAAACCCGCACGCGGACCGCTCTGCCCATAGCCGGTGATCGACGCATAGACGATTCGCGGATTGATGGCGGCGATCGTGGCGTAGTCGAGCTCGAGCGTCGCCATGACGCCGGGCCGGAAGCTCTCGACGAGAACGTCGGCACCCCTGACGAGTGCATGGAAGGCCGTGCGGCCGCGGGCGTCCTTGAGATCGAGCGCGATGCTGCGCTTCCCGCGGTTCACCGCGCGAAAGAACGCTGAAACGCCGCCCGGTTTCCCGCCGAGGCTCCGCGCGTAGTCGCCAGCGCCGGTGTCCTCGACCTTCACGACGTCGGCGCCGAGGTCCGCGAGATAGAGTGTGCAGACGGGCCCCGGCAGCAGGCGCGTCAGGTCGAGCACCCGAACCCCGCCAAGCGGCGCCGCGCCGTCGCCAGCGTTATCGCGCTGCGCCGCGGACTCCTGCTGCTGCGGGGTCACCCCGATGGCGGGGGCACCCGCATGGCGCGCGCGGCGTTGGTCTGCTTCAACCGGAACGCCGCGAGCTTCCGCGCGATCGCAGGATCGGTGCCGGCAAGCATCGCGACGGCGAAAAGACCGGCATTCGCGGCACCGGCCTCGCCAATCGCGAACGTCGCGACGGGAATCCCCTTCGGCATCTGGACCATCGAGAGGAGCGAATCCTCGCCGCGCAGGTACTTCGAAGGCACTGGAACGCCGAGCACGGGAACCGTCGTCTTGGCCGCGAGCACGCCCGCGAGGTGGGCTGCGCCTCCCGCGCCCGCGATGATGCAGCGCAGCCCGCGCGGGAGCGCATCCTCGGCGTACTCGAAGCAGTCGTCCGGCATGCGGTGCGCGGAAATGACGCGCGCCTCGTACGCGATGGCGAACGCTTCGAGCTGCGTCGTCGCGTTCTTCATGATCTCCCAGTCGCTGTCGCTGCCCATCAGCACGCCGACGAGCGGCGCGTTTTTTCGTTGTGCCATCGGACCTCCCCGATGTCGGGCGAAAGCGGCGCGGGAACGCCCGCGCGCCCGCGGTGTCCACGAATCTTACCATCCGGAATGCGCGCGCCGGGGATGACTTCGCCGCGCTCCTGCGGGCTCGGCAGGCTCCGGGCGACGCATGGGTTGCCGGGGTATGCCCGTGTCGCGGACAATAGCGACCGTGCATCGCTTTCATTCGTTCGCACTTGCGTGTGCGCTCCTGCTGACCGCGTTCGCCGGACCTGCCGGCGCCCAGGGCGATGCCGACTTCCTCGCCGCGCGGGCGGCCTTCGATCGGGGCGACCGCGCTCGGCTCGACGCGCTCGCGGGAAAGCTCTCGGCGCATGTTCTGCAACCGTACGTCGCGTACTGGCAGCTCAAGCTTCGCCTCGACACCGCCGAGGACGACGAGGTCCGGGCGTTTCTCGCACGCTGGCGGGAAACCCCGCTCGCGGACCGCTTGCGCGTCGAGTGGCTGAAGGCGCTGGCAAAGCGCGGCCGCTGGACGACGTTCGGCGCCGAGTATGCCGCACAGGCTGGCGAGGACATCGAGCTCGCGTGCTACGCGATTCAGTATCGGTGGTCGACGGAAGGTGAAGACGCGCTGAAAGCGGCCAAGCCGCTCTGGTTCACCGACAAGACGACGCCGGATTCCTGCGACCTGGTGTTCGCCGCGCTGATCGCGAGGAAATCGATCACGACCGAAGATCGCCGTGCGCGCTTTCGCCTCGCGGTCGAAGCCGGCAACGTGCGCGTCGCTCAGGCGCTCGCCGCCGACCTCCACGCGCCGGATCGCATCACCGCGCAGGATTTCGCGCGCGTCGAGCGCAACCCCGCGGCCGCGCTCGCGAAGGGCGATTTTCACTGGGCCCAGCCGAGCGGGCGCGACCTCGCGCTCTACGCGCTCGAGCGTGCGGCACGTGCCGATGCTGCCGGCGTTCGGTCCGCGTGGGAAAAGCAGCGCCAGCATCTCCCTGCCGCCGATCGCCTCTACGGCAACGCGCGTCTCGCCTATCACGCGTCGCGGCAGCTCAATCCGCGGGCGCTCGAGTGGTATCGTGAGGCCGAGGGCGCTCCGCTTTCCGACGTGCAGCGCGCATGGCGGATCCGCGCCGGCCTGCGCAGCGGCGCGTGGCCCGACGTGCTGGCGACGATCGACGCGCTGCCGCCCGGCGAGGCGCAGGAGCCCGCCTGGCGGTACTGGAAGGCGCGCGCGCTCGCAGCCGAAGGGCGCCCCGCGGAGGCGAACGCGATCTACGCCGGGCTCGCTGACGACGTCGGGTTCTACGGGCTGCTCGCCGCCGAAGCGCTCGGGAGGAAGCTCGAGCTCAAGAGCGCACCGCTGACACCGGAGGCCGACGCGCTCGCTGCGTTCGGCGCTCGTCCTGCGGTGCAACGGGTCGTGAAGCTCGCGCAGCTCGACATGCGCGCGGAGTCGCAGCGCGAATGGATCTACGTCGTGCGCGGCCTTCCCGACGAGGCGTTGCTGCTGGCCGCCGAGTACGCTCGGCGCGAAGGACTCTACGATCGCGCGATCAACACCGCCGACCGCACCGCGTCCCGTCACGATTTCGGCCTGCGCTACATGACGCCGTTTCGCGACGAGTTCGTGCAGGCAGCCCGCGAGCAGGGTGTCGAAGCGGCGCTGCTCTTCGGCATCGCGCGCCAGGAGTCGCGCTTCGCGTCCGACATCGTGTCCTCGGCCGGGGCGGTGGGCCTGATGCAGCTGATGCCCCCGACGGCGCGCTGGGTCGCGAAGCAATTGAATCGCGCCGACTATCGCCCGTCGCAGATCGCCGACGTCCAGGTGAACACCCAGTTCGGCGCCTTCTATTTCCGCTACTGGCTCGACCGCCTCGACGGGGTGCCCGCGCTCGCAGCCGCTGCGTACAATGCAGGGCCGAACCGCGCGCAGGCGTGGCGCGGGGGCTCCACGCTCGAGGGCGCGGTCTGGGTGGAGACGATACCGTTCAATGAGACGCGGGACTACGTGAAGCGGGTGCTAGCCAACACGGTGCTCTACGCGTACATGCTGAACCAGGCGTACATGCCGCTCTCGAAGCGGCTCGGCTACGTGTCTCCGCGCGGCGGTAACGGTGACACGCCGGTCGCGGCTGCCGGCAGTTGACGGGGAAGAGGATGGCGGTCGAAAGCGTCCTGGTCGTCGGCGGCAGCGGATTCGTCGGCAGGCACGTCGTCAACCGTCTCGTCGAAGACGGTCACAAGGTCGTCGTGCCGACGCGGCGCCAGCTGAATGCCAACGAGATCAAGCTGCTGCCGACCGTCAATATCGTCGAGGTCGACATCAATCGACTTGGCGAGCTCCAGCGCCTCGTCGAGCGTGCCACGGCAGTCATCAACCTCGTCGGAATCCTGAACGAGTCCGGACCGAACACGTTCGTACGCGCGCACGTCGAGCTCCCGCGCGCGCTCGTTGCTGCATGCGGCGCCGGGCGCGTGCGCCGCCTCGTGCACATGAGCGCGCTCAACGCCGATCCGGCGGGTCCGAGCCGTTACCTTCGGACCAAGGCGGAAGGCGAGGCGGTGGTGCGGGCATCCGGACTCGACTGGACGATCTTCCAGCCCTCCGTGATCTTCGGCCGCGAAGACCGGTTCCTCAACCTGTTCGCGAAGCTCATGCGAATCGCGCCGCTGTTGCCGCTCGCCGGCGCCGACGTGCGCTTCCAGCCTGTCTACGTCGGCGACGTGGCCGAGTGCATCGCGCGTTCGCTTGCGCTCGACGCCACGCTCGGGCAAACCTATCGGATCTGTGGCCCGGAGATTTACAGGCTCCGCGACCTAGTGCGCTATGTGGGCAGCCTTACCGGCGCGAGCCGGCCCGTGATCGGCCTGGGTCCGTCGGTGGCGAAGCTGGAGGCCAGCCTGCTCGAGCATCTGCCGGGGTCGCTGATGAGCCGCGACAATCTCGCTTCGATGGCGAAGGACAGCGTCTGCGGTTGCGATTTTCCGGCGATCTTCGGGGTCGTTCCGCAGGCGCTCGAGACGGTCGTACCCACTTATCTCGGCGGCGCCGCGCTCAAGAGCCCCTACGACCGCTATCGCGTCCGCAGCGGTCGCTAGCGACGTCGGGGCGATGGGCGCGTCCTCGCGATATTGCAGGCGCTCGCGCGAGCCGCTACGCTCTCGCGTTGAAATGGCGCGTCGATCACGGGCTCCGGTGAAGATCTATCGCGTCGGCGGCTCGGTGCGCGACGAGCTTCTCGGTCGCGGCATCGCCGACCGCGACTGGGTGGTCGTCGGCGCGACACCCGAGATCCTCGTGGCATCCGGCTACAAGCCGGTGGGCCGCGATTTTCCGGTGTTCCTCCACCCGGATACCCACGAGGAATACGCGCTTGCCCGAACCGAGCGAAAGCACGGACGCGGCTATCGGGGCTTCGAGTTCTTCGTGTCGCCCGACGTGACGCTGGACGAGGATCTGGCGCGCCGGGACCTCACGATCAACGCAATGGCGCGCGACGAGCACGGGAAGCTGATCGACCCGTTCGGAGGCGAGGCGGATCTGCGCGCCGGCATCCTGCGCCATGTGTCGCCGGCGTTCGTCGAAGATCCCCTGCGCGTCCTTCGCGTCGCGCGCTTCGCCGCGAGATTCGGGTTCAGGGTCGCCCGTCCGACGCTCGCGCTGATGCGCGAGCTCACCGCCAGCGGCGAGCTTTCGGCGCTCGCTCCCGAGCGCGTATGGCAGGAACTCGCACGCGGTCTCATGGAGACCTCTCCGTCGCGCATGATCGATGTGCTGCGCGACTGCGGCGCACTCGAGCGGCTCGTGCCTGAAGTCGATGCGCGTCTCGGCCCGGGCGGAGCGCGCGGCGCCATGCGCGGCCGATCTCGTCGTCTCGGGTCTGCGCTCGACCTCGCGGCACGGCGCCGCTCGGCGCTGCCGGTGCGCTACGCGATCCTCGTGCACGATCCGGGTGAAGGCGCGGCGTCGCCGGCCGCGGCGGGCGGCGCGCAGCTCGCTCGCGCCGTCCGCATTGCTGACGCGATTTCGGCGCGCCTCAAAGTGCCGGCAGACTGCCGCGATGCGGCGCGGCTCGCCGCCCGCTGGCGTCGCACGCTGGACGACGCCGGGGAGCTGCGACCCCACGAGCTCCTCGCGCTCCTCACCGCGGCCGACGCATTCCGGCGCCCGGAGCGGATCGACGCCTTGCTCGAGGTGGGCGCGTGCCTCGCCCTCTCGCTGCCGCGGGCGCCGGCCGAGTATGCTCCGGCAGCGATCGTGGGCGCGGCGCTCGCTGCGGCGAAGAGCGTGGACGCCGGCGCGATCGCGCGCGCTTTCGCGCGTCGTGCCGGCACCGAGCGCAAGAAGAGCGACGCCATCGCGCGAGCGGTTCGCGCCGCGCGGCTTTCTGCGCTGCGCAGACTTCAGACGCGGTAGGCGACGAAGCGCATCACGTCGGCGGCGATGCGCATCAGGCCCTTCACGGGCAGCGGAAGCTCGCTTGCGCCAGCCGCTCTGGCCGCTTCGCCGTGGCGAGCCTCGTCGTCGCGCATCTGCTCGACGATCGCGCGGCTTCTCGCGTCGCCGGGAGGCAGCTGCTCCATGTGCCCGGTGAGGTGCTCCTCGACCTGGCGCTCGGTTTCGAGGACGAAGCCGAGGTTACCGCGGTCTCCTGTGGCGCCTGCGGCGATTCCGATCGCAAACGACGCGCCGT
Organism: Casimicrobiaceae bacterium; assembly: GCA_035541655.1. Classification (GTDB taxonomy): domain Bacteria; phylum Pseudomonadota; class Gammaproteobacteria; order Burkholderiales; family Casimicrobiaceae; genus CAIWHR01. The sequence goes on from DATKMY010000168.1 coordinate 45,104, forward strand.
ACCACAGCGCGTTCAGCCGCGAAGGCCGATCGGAGAGCTCGGTCAGGCGCTGCTGCGTCCAGGCGAGGTGTTCCTCCTCCTCGCGCGCCGCTCGCGAGAACTCGCGCCTGACCGCGGGATCGCGCGCGACGAGCGCCTGCGCCGCGTAGAGCGCCTGTGCGCAGACTTCGCCGGTGTGGTTGACGCGCATCAGACCGGCCGCGTGACGTCGCTCGTCCGCGGTCAGAGCCTCTCCCTCGAGCTCGGCGCCCGGAACCGGCCGCGACGTCGTCGCCCGGCCCGCAAGCGTTCGCAGCGCGCGATCGAAGCTGACGACGATATCATCGATCATCGTTGTTCCGGCGCCTGCAACGCGCTCGCGCCCATGGCGTCGACTGCTCCTAGAAGAAGTGGGCGATCCCGGCAATGACGCCGCCCGGGCGGCCGCAGCCGCCGTTGGGGTACGCATTGCAATAGACCGGGTACGGGTTCGTATCGAACGTATACGACGCGTTCGACTGGTTGTCCACCCGCACGTAACCGGCATATAAGAGCGTACGCGACGAGAGTGGATACGTGTAGCTCACCTCCCATTGCGTCGCCCCGGTGTTCACGCCCTTCACGAGTCCGCCGACGTTCGAGCCGTCCGCTGCGCTGCCGCCGCCGTTTCCGGCGTGGCCCCAGTACGCGTACAAGAGCCCCGGACCGACATCGAACGTGACGCCCACACCGTAGAAGTTGCGCGTGAGATCCGTCGAAGGCGTGACGTCGTAGCGCAAGCGCTCGTAGACGCCACCGACGCGAACGCCTTCGAACTGGTAGCCGGCCGCGACCGAGAACGCCTGATCGGACAGCGGGGCGTCGATGGTTCCGCGGATGTTGTGATGAAGCTCGTACGCCGCGCCGAGTTGCAGCGGGCCGTTGTTGTAGAAGCCTCCGGCGCTGATGATCCAGCTGCTCGTCGTCGGAGAGCCCTCGGCGGTGCTGTACTGAACGCTGCCGTTGAAGCCGCGGATCGTCGGCGTGTCGTAACGGACGGAGTTCGGAAGGCGCCCGTCGAAGCCTCCGGCAAGCGCCGGGCCGAGATACGCCTGCGCCCAGAGCGCGCCGGTCGAAAGTATCGACGTCGTGAGCGTCGGCGCGTTCCCGAAGATCGGGTGGATGTCGTCGTAAGGGGACAGAAAGAAGCCGGCCTTCACCGTCCCCATCGGGCTTTGCACGCCGAGATACGATTCGCGCCCCGCGAGAATCCCGCCGCCGCTGTCGAGAAAGATCTTGCTCTCGACCTGGAAGATCGCGTTGACGCCTCCGCCGAGCGGTTCGACGCCGCGTATGCCGAACATCGATGCGTTCGAGCTTACGCGGTACTGATTCGGATTGGGACAGTTGTCGGGGCAACCGTCTCCACCCTGCTTGCCGTTGACGACCTCCATGTCGATGTTGAGCCGGCCGTAGAGCGTGACGCTCGCGGGTTGCGCGTGAGCCGCTGCACTCAACGCAAGCCCGACGATCAGCGCGACGTGCCCCGCCTTCATCTTCGGATGATATCGCGAGTGTCGCCGTCTTCCGGATCGAGACAAGAAAACGGGCGCCCGCAGGCGCCCGTCGAATCTGCTTTCCCGCGTGGAAGCGGGAACGTGCTGCTTGATCTTAGAAGTTGTGCCACATACCGAACGCGAGACCCTGCGGACGGCCGCCGTTCGCGATCGTGTAGTTGTTGACGTTGAAGTTGTAGGCAGCGAGCGAGTCGTTGGCGATCTTCACGTAGCCGGCCCACACGCTCGTCCGCTTCGACAGCGGATACGTGTAGCTGATTTCGTAGAAGTTCGCGCCGCCGTTGCCGCCCGCAGCCAGGCCGCCCACGCGGGCACATGCCACCGTGCCGTTCTGGCAACCCGTCGTGACAGCCGACCCCTTGCCTTCCTGCGCCCACGACCAGTTGAAGTAGATCTGGCCCGGGCCCGCGTCGATCGTCGCGCCGATACCGAACATGTTGCGGGTCAGCTCGGTCTGCGACGCGCCCGGGAAAGCCGGGCTGCCTGCCGCGTTGTTGAAGCAGTTCGAAGCCTGGCCGAGCGTCCAGCAATCGTAGTTCGTCTTTTCGTAGACCGCGCCGATGTAGACCTTCGGGAACTGATAGCCGCCCGCGATCGACCACGCATAGTCGTTCAGGTTGCGGCCGCGCGCCTGCACGTTGTACTGGAATGCGCCACCTAGGCGGACCGGGCCGTTGTTGTAGAACACGCCGCCCGAGTACACGCCGGTGTTCGGCGCTGCCTGCGCGGTGCCGCCTTCCGTGCCGTTCCCCGGGCCGTTGCCGTATTGCATCTGGATCTGGAAGCCCGAGAACACCGGCGAATCCCACCGCACCGAATTGCTGACGCGATCGTCGAAGCCGCCGTTGGCCTTCGACGTCCAGCCCTGCGCCCACAGCGATGCCGTACCCATGATGCTCGTGAGCAGCGTGGGGTTGTCACCGAAGAGCTCGTGGATGTTGTCGTACGGGGCGTGGAAGCGACCCATGCGGAACGTACCCCAGTTGCCTTGCAGGCCGACGAACGAGTCGCGGCCGGCGATCGTGCCGCTGCCGTTATCGGGGTTGACCGAGTTTTCGACCTGGAAGATCGCATTCAGCCCACCACCCAGCGATTCGGTGCCGCGGATGCCGAAGCGCGACGAGTTCGAGCTCACGCGGAACTGCGTGGGGTTCGTCGTGATACACCCGTTGATCGACCCGGCGTTGGGACCGACGGAGCACGAAGCCGGCTGCACGATGCCCGGATACGGGTTGACGTACTTGCCGTTGACGAACTCGAAGTCCAGGTTGAGGCGACCGTACAGCGTGACGTTCGCGGTCTGCGCTTGCGCCAGCGGTGCGGCCAGCAGGCCCGCAATGGCGACAGCGACGAGTTTCTTGTTCATGGAGTCTCTCCTCTAGCGGATAAAATTGGCAAGAAAACCGTCTTTTGGGCTTGCCGTCGGAAACCTTCTCAGCGAATTCGAGAAGTTGCAGCCATTGTGCCAAACCGCGCGACCCCGAGGCAACGAAAAGTCCCGGTGGGGGATGAGGGACTGCGGCGCTGTTGTTAAAACGCGACAGCGGATAGCGGTTGCTGGGTCGATACGGGGCTAAAGCTGTGGGTCGGGTGGGACTTGAAAAACGGCCGCTAAACTCATGATCGGCATCGGAAAACCTAATCAGTTGGACCGTGACGCCCACGTGGCCCTGGGCACGGGTCATTTTGTGGGGTTTTCCGGTTTGGGCGAGCTCCGGAAAGCGAAAAATGCGCGCTCGACGCGTGGCCCTGCGGGAGCCTCGCGCGGCAGCTTCCGATGAGCGGTTTACCGCTCTCGCCGTGGCTTGCCATGGCTGCCGCGGCAGCGTTATCGGCGCTGACGCTCGCGTTGCTCGGGTACGGTCGCGCACATCTGCCGCTCGATCATCCGATCGATCGCTCGCTGCATCGAAAGCCCGTGCTCCGCGCGGGCGGAATCGCGATCTGGGCCGGGTTCGTGCCCGTAGCGCTCGTGCTTCACGCGCAGTTCGAATCGGGCGCCGTCTGGCTCGCCGCGTTCGTCGCGGTCGCCGCCGTGTCGATCGCCGATGATTGGCGCGGCGTTCGGCCCGGCATGCGGCTCACCGTGCACGCGGTTGCGGCGCTCGCGATCTCCGTGGCGGTTTTTCGGCGCAGCGCGGACGGCGTTTCGGCGGCCGACGCATTCGTCATCGTCATCGCCGCGCTCGCGATCGTCTGGTCGGCGAATCTCTTCAACTTCATGGACGGCAGCGATGGCCTGGCGGCACTGATGGCCGCGTGCGGGTTCGGCGCGTACGGCGCCGCCGCGCTCAATGCGGGCGAGCCCGCGGACGTCTACCTGGCGCTTGCCGCGGCGACGCTGCCGTTTCTCGTTGTCAACCTTCCTCCGGCACGCGTGTTCATGGGCGACGGCGGCTCGGTTCCGCTCGGATTTCTCGCCGCCGCATTCGGACTTTCGGGCATCCGCGCGCAGATCTGGCCGAGCTGGTTTCCCGTGCTCGTGTTTCTTCCGTTCATCGCTGACACGCTGCTGACGATCATCCGCCGCGCCGTTGCGCGCGAAAACCTTTTCCGGGCGCACAAGACGCATTACTATCAGCGCCTTCATCGAATGGGTGCCGGGCACGCGGGAACGTTGCTCTTTTACGGAGTTCTCGTCGCCGGCACCAGCGCTTCCGCGTACCTTGCGCTCGTTACGAACCCTGCGGCCGGCTGGCAGGTGCTCGGCGCATGGGCGGTCGCGATCGGCGGATTTTTCGCCGGCATTGATTATCATTGGCGCAGATGTTCACCAGGGCAGCAATGACAAGACCCCAAAACTTCAGGGCGTGGCTCGCGCTGTGCCACGACCTCGCCGCCACCGCCCTCGCGTGGGGCGCGATGTACCTGGTCCGCTTCAACCTCGACTTCCACGAGCCCTATCTCGCGGACATGGCGATCACGCTCGCGTGGATCCTGCCGCTGCAGGGGACGATCTTCGTTGCGTTCGGCCTCTACCGGGGGCTCTGGCGTTTCGCGAGCTTGCTCGACCTGCGGCGCATCGTCTTCGCCGCGGGCCTCGGCGCGCTTCTGATACCGCTGGTGCTGGTGATGCTGCAGCTCCATTTCGTCGTCCCGCGCAGCGTGCTGATCTTCTACCCGATCGTGCTGATCTTCGTGATGGCGGGGGACCGCTTCGCGTATCGGATCTGGAAGGAGCATCGCCTCTACAGCCCGCTGGCCGCACTCGGCGAGCCCGTGCTGGTGATCGGCGCGGGCGAAGCGGGCGCGCGTCTCACGCGCGAATTCGCGCGGAGCCGGCAGTGGCGCGTGGTCGGCCTCGTCGACGACGATCCGGCGAAGCACGGGCGGATGGTGCACAACGTCACCGTGCTGGGGCCGATCTCGAGCCTTCCCGGGTGGGCGAGGAAGTATGGCGTGCGCCAGGTAATCATCGCGCTGCCGTCGGCCGCGCACGGCGTGCGCCGCCGCGTCGCCGAGATCTGCGCGGACGCGGGGATCGAAGTGCTGACGGTGCCTTCGTACGAGGACCTGATCAGCGGCCGCTCGGCGCTCACGACGATCCGGACGATCGAGTTGGACGACCTGCTCGGCCGCGACCCGGTCGTGCTCGACAACGCCGGCCTGGGGGAGTGGCTCGGCAATCGCGTCGTCATGGTCACCGGCGCCGGCGGCTCGATCGGCGCCGAGCTCTGCCGCCACATCGCGCGCTACCGTCCGGCGAAGGTCGTGCTGTTCGACATCTCGGAGGCTGCCGTCTACGAGATTCAGACCGCGTTGGCGGACGCGTTTCCGCAGCTTCCGCTCGCGACGGTCGTGGGCGACGTCAAGCACGGCGCGCTCGTCGAAGAGGTGCTCGCGCGCGAGCGCCCGGGCGTGATCTTCCATGCGGGCGCCTACAAGCACGTGCCGTTGATGGAAGAGACGAACGCCTGGGCCGCCGTGCGCAACAACGCGTACGGCACGTGGGTGCTCGCGACTGCGGCGATCGCCGCGAAGATCGAGAAGTTCGTGCTCGTGTCCTCCGACAAGGCGGTGAACCCGACCAACGTGATGGGCGCGACCAAGCGGCTTGCCGAGATTGTCTGCCGCAGCCTCTCCGGCCGCGGAACGCAGTTCGTCATCGTGCGCTTCGGCAACGTGTTCGGCAGCGCGGGCAGCGTCATCCCCCGCTTCCGCGAGCAGATCGCACGCGGGGGCCCGGTGACGGTCACTCACCCCGACATCACGCGCTACTTCATGTCGCTCTCGGAGGCAACGCAGTTGCTGCTGCAGGCTGCGCTGCAAGGCAAGGGTGGCGAGATTCTCGTTCTCGACATGGGCGAGCCGGTGCGTATCGTCGATCTCGCGCATGACATGATCCGCCTCTCCGGTGCCGATCCCGATCGCATCGCCATCGTCTTCACGGGCCTGCGTCCGGGCGAGAAGCTCTTCGAAGAGCTCCTCACCTCCGAGGAGGCGACGTTGCCCACGCCGCACCCGAAACTGCGCATCGCGCTCGCGCGTGCCGCGAACGTCGACGCCGTGGGGCAGATGGTCGCGTGGTGCGAGCGCGATCGCGCCGCCGACGACGCCGAAGTGCGGGCGCGGCTGAAGGCGTGGATTCCGGAATACATGCCGCCTGCCGGCGCTCCGGTTCAGCCGATGCCGGTCGAGAGCGCCGACGACGTCGCGTCGCCCCTGCCGCTGCGCGCGCCGCGGCGACGGTAGAAGTGCGCTCGCGCTAGGCCGTCGGTGCGGTCGTCCCCGGCCCGGTTGCCGGCGCGCTCGCGGCGAGAAGATCGCGGTAGAGCAGCACAAGCGACAGCGTCGTCGCCGCCGGCGAGAGCGGCAGTGCCGCGCGGCGCGCATTCTCACCCAGACGCGCACGCATCGCCGGATCGGCGAGCGAATGCATTGCCGCCACGAGCGCGGCGGTGTCGGTCGCCGCGAACGCGAGACCGCACTGATGCTCGCCCAGCATCTCTGCAACGCCGGATTTCGAGCTGGCGATGACGGAAAGACCGCAGGCCATCGCCTCGAGGGCCGTGTCGGGCGAGGGATCGTAGATCGAAGGGGCGACGAACACGTCGGCGGCGCCGAAGTACGGCCGCAGATCCGCGTGCGGGTCGGCGGCCGTCACCCGGCTGACCACACCTCGGACCTGCGCGTGCGCGCGAATCCGTCGGGCCGCCTGCGACGAGCAGACCACGACGAGATGGGCAGGCGGCGGCGTTGCCGCGAGCGCATCGACCACAGTGGCATAGGCGCACTGCTCAACGTCGCGGCAGACAACGAGGAAGATGAGCGCGCCCGCGTCGATCCGCAGCCACTTGAGCGTTTTCTCGCGCCGTGCCCGAACCCCCGGGTGGAAGCGCTCGCCGTCGACGGGGTTGTACACGACGCTCAACTTCGACTCCGGAACCGCAAAGCGCGCGCGAATTTCGTCGCGGACCATCCGCGACTTACAGATGACGGCGCGGAGCCACGGGCTCGCAAACAGGCGTGCCTCGGTCCGCCGCAGGTAGCGACCGTACGCCGAGCACGCGAGCGAGACCCGCTCGAGCGCTTCGGCATGCTTGCGCTGCTCCTCCACCCGGACGGCATGAACGCCGTCGCCCGCGAGGTAGACGTCGCAGCAGAGCATCGGCGCGTGCGCTTCGACGAGGGTCGGAAGCGTCCTGCGAATCGAGCGGCAAGCGGCGTTCGCGAAGCCCCAGTCGCGCCAGAGCGTGCCGACGAAGTACGGATTGCAGATCACCGGCTCCATCAGCTGCAGCCGCGTCTGCGGCCAGGCGCGCGTATAGAGCGAAACCGCCACGTTCCGCTCGAGCAGCGCTTCGAGCGCTCGTTCGGTGACGCGCTCGACAGCGCCGTCGGGGTTGTAGTACTGCCGAACGATCGCGAAGCGCATCACCGACCACGATAGCAAATATCGGGACGCGATGTCCCGCCGGGAAGGCGCGCGGCCGGGACGGCTCAGTCAGGGCTTACTCGGTCGCGCGGACGCGCGGCGCGAGATTTTCGGAGGCCCATGGCGTCTCCGGCGCTTCCGGTACAATCGAGCCGGTCCGTCCTGGACGCCGCTGCATCCCCGTCATGCCGATCGACGTCGTCAACGCCGCTATGAAGGCGCAGATTCTGGCCGAGGCGCTGCCTTATATCCAGCGCTTCCACGACAAGACGATCATCGTCAAGTACGGCGGCAACGCGATGACCGAACCGGCGCTCAAGGCAGGGTTTGCCCGCGACGTCGTGATGCTGAAGCTCGTCGGGATGAATCCGGTGATCGTCCACGGCGGCGGCCCGCAGATCGGTGATCTGCTGAAGAGGATGGGGATTCGCAGCGAGTTCCGGCAGGGGATGCGCGTCACCGACGAGCACGTGATGAACGTCGTCGAAATGGTGCTCGGCGAGTTGAACCAGGAGATCGTGGGCCTGATCAACCAGCACGGCGGCAAGGCTGTCGGCCTCACCGGTCAGGACGGGGCGTTCATCCACGCCCGCAAGATGCTGCTGAAGAGCGAGGCGAATCACGACGAGACGATCGATATCGGCTTCGTCGGCGAGATCGAGCGCATCGACCCCGAGATCATCCAGCTGCTCGATTCGCGCGACTTCATCCCGGTGGTCGCGCCGATCGGCGTCGGCGCCGACGGCGTTGCCTACAACATCAACGCCGATCTGGTCGCGGGCAAGCTCGCCGAGACCCTGAAGGCGGAGAAGCTCGTGCTGATGACCAACACCGTAGGCGTCCTCGATCGCGACGGGAACCTGCTCACCGGACTCACGGCGAGCCGGATCGACGCGCTGTTCGCGGACGGCACGATCCACGGCGGCATGCTGCCCAAGATCGGCTCGGCGCTCGACGCCGTGAAGAACGGCGTGGCGAGCTCGCACATCATCGACGGCCGCGTCGAGCACGCGCTGCTCCTCGAGGTGCTGACGAACGAAGGCGTGGGCACGATGATCCGTGCCGACGACGCCGAGCCCGTGCACGCGCGCGCGGCGGCTTGAGGCTCGACCGGCCATGCCGAGCAAACCGGGCGAACGCCGCCACCAGATCCTGCAGACGCTCGCTGCGATGCTCGAGAACCCGCGGGCAGAGAAGGTTACGACGGCGGCGCTCGCCTCGAGGCTCGGCGTCTCCGAGGCGGCGCTCTACCGTCACTTCGCGAGCAAGGCGCAGATGTACGAAGGGCTGATCGAGTTCATCGAGACGACCCTCTTCACGCTCGTCAACAAGATCGTCGGCGAAACGCAGGACGGCAGCGCGCAGGCGCAGCAGATCGTCGGCCTGCTCCTCGGCTTCGCCGAGAAGAATCCGGGGATGACGCGCGTGCTGATCGGCGACGCGCTCGTGAACGAGGACGAGCGGCTGCAGGCGCGGATGAACCAGCTCTACGACCGGATCGAGTCGGCGCTGCGGCAGGCCCTGCGCATCGCGCAGGCGAACGGGACATGGCCGGGCGACGCGAATGCCGACGCGAATGTCCTCGTCGCGTTTGTGCTCGGCCGCTGGCACCTCTTCGCGAAGAGCGGCTTCAAGCGACTGCCCCAGGAAGGCTGGGACGAGCAGCGCAAGTTCCTCTTCGGCTAGCGCGAGCGCGGCCACGAAGCCTCGACGTCGCGCGCGTTCAGGCATCCCCGCACACGGCGCACGCCGGATCGCGCGTGACCCGCACTTCGCGCCAGCGCATCGCGAGCGCGTCGAGGATGAGCAGGCGTCCCGCGAGGGACTGGCCGACGCCGGCGAGCACCTTGAGCGCTTCGGCGGCCTGCGTCGCTCCGACGATGCCGACGATCGGCGCGAACACCCCCATCACCGCGCATCGCGTCTCTTCGAGCGCCTCGCCTTCGCCGAACAGGCAGTGATAGCAGGGCGAAGCGGGGTCGCGGCGATCGAACACCGCGATCTGGCCGTCGAAGCGGATCGCGGCGCCGGATACCAGCGGCGTCTTGCACGCGACGCAGGCGCGATTCACCGCATGACGGGTGGCGAAGTTGTCGCAGCAGTCGACGACGATGTCGACGCGCTCGGCGAGCGCATCGAGCTCCTCGGCACCGATCCGGCCTTCGATCGTGTCGACGGTGACCAGCGGATTGATCGCGGAGAGGCGACCGCTCGCGGCGGCGACTTTCGGCGTGCCGACGTCGGCCGTCGAATACAGGATCTGGCGCTGGAGGTTGGTCAGGTCGACCCGATCGGGATCGGCGAGAATCAGCGAGCCGACGCCGGCCGCTGCCAGAAACTGCGCGACCGGCGCGCCCAGGCCGCCGACGCCGACGACGAGCGCGCTTGCGGCGGCGAAACGCTCCTGCGCCTCGATCCCGAGCTCGGGTAGCAGGATGTGGCGGCTATAGCGCAACAGCGCGTTGTCGTCGAGCGGGAGGGGATCGCGATTCATCTGACGAGCTCGCTGTCGTCCGATGATAGCGCCTCGCGCGATGTTCGCGCGGGGCGCGGCGCGCTCCAAACGAAAACGCCCGGCGTCGCCGGGCGTTCCCCGTGCGCCGGGCGCGCCCTATTGGGGCTTGGCCTGCGCCGAGATGGCTTTCGCGTTCGCGATCACCGGCAAGCCCTTCAGCTGGTTGATCGCCTGCGTGAGCTGGAAGTCGTCGGCCGATCCGAACTCGAACCGAGCCGGCGCGGAGCCCCCGGCGCCGCCGGGCTGCGCCTTCGACTTGTCCGCATCCGCCGCGTGCTTGGCGGCGTCGACGGCGTTGGCTGCCGACGTCTCGTTGCGGCCGGTGCCGAGATGGTTCTCGAGATTCGCCTCGCGGATCCGGTTCGGCGAGTCGCGACCGTCGTCCACATAGACGTCGGGCTCGATGCCCTTTGCCTGGATCGAGCGACCTGCCGGCGTGTAGTAGCGGGCCGTCGTGAGCTTGAGTCCTGCGTTGTTCGACAGCGGCAGGATCGTCTGCACCGAGCCCTTGCCGAACGTCTGCCCGCCGAGCACGATCGCGCGCTTGTGGTCCTGCAACGCGCCGGCGACGATCTCGGAGGCGGACGCCGTGCCACCGTCGACCAGCACGACCATCGGCACCTTCTTGACGCCGGGCGGGAGGTCCTTCAGGTAGTCGTCGCCGCGGCGCGAGTAATGTTCCTTCGACGCGGTCATCCGCATCCGCGCCTCAGGCGTGCGTCCGTCGGTGTAGACGACGAGCGCGTCCTTCGGCAGGAACGCGGCGGAAACCGCGACCGCCTGGTTGAGGAGACCGCCGGGATCGCTGCGCAGATCGAGCACGAGGCCCTTCAGCTCGCCCTGCTTGTACATGTCCTTCAGCGCCTTCGCGAGATCCTCGCCGGTGCGATCCTGGAACTGGCGCACGCGCACGTAGCCGTAGCCGGGCTCGAGCATCTTCGCGCGAACGCTCTTCACGTTGATCTCTTCGCGCACGAGCGTGAACGTGAGCAGGCTCTCGGCATCCTTGCGCGCGACCGTCAGCGATACCGGCGTGCCGGGCTTGCCGCGCATCATCTCGACCGCCTTCGTGAGCGGCATGCCGCGCGTCGCGGTTTCGTCGATCTTCACGATCAGGTCGCCGGCCTTGATTCCGGCGCGGAACGCGGGCGTTTCCTCGATCGGCGAGATCACGCGGATCGTGCCATCTTCAACCCCGACCTCGATGCCCAGCCCGCCGAACTTTCCCTGGGTCGAGATCTGCAGGTCCTTGAACGCTTCGGCATCGAGGAAATCGGAATGCGGGTCGAGCCCGTGCACCATCCCGTTGATCGCCTCCTTGATGAGCTTGTCATCGGAGACCGGCTCGACGTAGTCGCTCTTGATCCGACCGAAGACGGCCGACAGGAGCTGCAGATCCTCGTACGGGATGGGCATCTTCGCGTCGCGCTGCGCGATCACCGAGAAGTTGATCGACAGCAACACGCCCAGCACTGCGCCCAAGCCGATGAGCCCAGCCTTCTTCCAGTTGTTCATCGTGAAAGTTTCCTTTGCCGGATCGCTCGGAGTATACGCCGGTCACGGCAATGCAGAATGAAGCGTCCCGAGAGCGACGTTTGGCCGCAAACGCTGCCGCAAGTTCCGTGCCTCCGCGAAGTCGGCGATCGGCGCCGGCGATCTCGGGGCCGGAACAGAGGGACAGCCTCTCGGCGGCCGCCTCCCGGATTCGACCGCGCTGCCGTCGATCACGGACGCCGGAGGTGTCGTCGGTCGCGAAGGCGGGGTCGAAGCCGCCAACGTAAGCGTTTACTCTTTGACGGGTTGACGCGACGCGCCCGTCGCCTACCCATCGAACACCCCAAGACGCCCGTCGCAAGCTCCCCGTAAGAAGGGCGGCAAATCGGTACGCTATCATTCAGAGCGCCCCTTACCCTTTGCCTCTGCCAATCGTGTCGTTTGTCCAGAACAACTGGCTGCTCATCCTCGTCTTCGTCACCTCGGGCGCCATGCTCGTCTGGCCGCTTGTGCAACGGCGCTTCTCGCCGGGCAAGGATGTCGGGACCCACGAGACGACGCGACTCGTCAACTCGTCGAACGCCGTTCTTCTCGACGTGCGCGAAACCAAGGAATACGAGGGCGGCCGCCTGCCGAACGCGATCCACATCCCGCTCTCGCAGCTCGCGAGCCGGGGCGGGGAGCTCGCGCGTTTCGCCGGCAAGCCGATCGTCGCCTACGACATGACGGGCCACCGCTCGCGAATGGCGAACGGCGCTCTCGGCCGCCTGGGCTTCAAGGAGATCTACAACCTGCGCGGCGGGTACAAAGCCTGGAAGGACGCCGGCTTGCCGGTGGACAAGTAAGTTGCCGACCGTGACGATGTATTCGACGGCGGCTTGTCCCTACTGCGTCCAGGCGCTGCGTTTCCTCAAGGCGAAAGGGGTCGCGCACGTCGCGACGATCCGCGTCGATCTCGACCCGGCGCTGCGGCGGACGATGATGGAGCGCACGGGCCGGCGCACGGTGCCGCAGATCTACATCGACGACTTCCACGTCGGCGGCTACGACGACCTGGTCGCGCTCGACCATGCGGGAGGCCTTGCTCCGCTGCTCGCCGGCGCGTCGGCCGAGGGCGGGGGAGCTCCCGCATCGGCCACCCTGCCGCCGGCGGTAGGGTAAAATCACGCGTTTGACCTACCTCCCGAGGATTCCAATCATGGTCGATCCGCAGGTACCCGGCGATGGCTCGCAGGGCGTCACGTTTTCCATCGACAAGATCTACATCAAGGACCTCTCCCTCGAGAACCCGGGAGCGCCGCAGTCGTTCCTGTCGCAGGAGCAGCCGCAGGTCGAAGTGGGGTTGCGCACGCGCGGCGAGCAGATCCAACCGGACGTCTACGAGACCGTGCTCACTGTGACGCTCACCGCGAAGGTCGGCGACCGGACGCTGTTCCTCGTCGAGGCCTCGCAAGCGGGCATCTTCACGATCCGGGGCGTGCCGCCGGATCGCCTGCAGCCGGTGATCGCGATCAACTGCCCGACGGTGCTCTTCCCCTACGTCCGCGAGGCGCTCGCCGACGCGGTGTCCCGCGCCGGATTTCCGCCGGTCCATCTCGCGCCCATCAGCTTCGAGGCGCTGTACCAGCAGCAGCTCGCACAGATGCAGCAGCAACCGCAGCCGGCCGCCGCGGTCAACTGACGCCGGGCCACGCGAAAAGGCACGGGCCCGATGCCGCGAGCTCTTCGCATCAGGCGGAGCGGAGCGCCGCGGCCGCTGGGCGCCGCGGTTGCGCTGGCAGCGGCGTGGAGCGCCGCATCGTTGGGCGCCGATTTCATGTCGACGTCCGACGCCGCGACGGTTCTCTATGATGCTCCTTCGGCCAAGGCGAAGCCCCTGTTCGTTCTCGGGCGCGACATGCCGCTCGAGGTGATCGTGCCGGTCGAAGGGTGGACCAAGGTCCGTGACGCCGGCGGCACGATCGGCTGGGTCGAGAAGGGGCACCTCGCGGACCGTCGGACGCTGGTCGTCCGCGTTCCCGTCGCCGACGTACGCGCGAGTCCCGACGACAACGCCGCGCTCGTGTTCAAGGCGGAGAACGGCGTGCTGCTCGATCTTGCCGAGCCGGCGGCGAGCGCGGCGACGACGACCATGCCGGGCTGGGTCAAGGTGAGGCATCGCGACGGCCAGTCCGGCTTCGTCCGGATCGCACAAGTGTTCGGCCTCTGACCCCGGAGCGACCGACCATCGTGGAGCGAGCGGCGCGACACGCATGACGCGATCGGTTGCGGTCGTCGGCGCCGGTGCCTGGGGGACCGCCGTCGCCATCCACGTCGCACGCCGCGACCGCCTTGCCGTGACGCTGGTCGCGCGGGACCCAGTGCAGGCGCGGGCAATTGCGCAGGCGCGCGTCAACGCGAAGTACCTGCCGGAGATCCAGCTGCCGCGCGCGCTCGCCGTGAGCGCCGACCTCGCGGTGGCCGCGGGCGCGGAGCTGCTGATCGTCGCGACGCCGATCGCAGCGCTCGCCGACGTCGCGCGCGATCTCGCCGCCCGCGCCGCCCGCGCCCCGCTCGTCTGTCTGTCGAAGGGGCTGGTCGCAGTTCCCGTCAGTGCCGCGCATCCCGCTGGGGTTGCGCTGGCGCACCAGGCGCTCGCTCCGCTGTGGCCGGCGCCGGTCGGTGTCGTCTCCGGCCCGAGCTTCGCCGAGGAAGTTGCGCGCGGGCTGCCGACGGCAGTGGCGGTCGCCGCCACCGACGACGGGCTTGCGGCGAGCGTCGCAGCGCTGCTGCGCGCGGACACGCTGCGGGTGTACGAGAGCGACGACATCGCCGGCGTCGAAACGGGCGGCGCGGTCAAGAACGTGCTCGCGATCGCCGCGGGCGCGAGCGACGGTCTCGGCTTTGGCAACAATGCGCGGGCCGCGCTGATCACGCGGGGACTCGCCGAGACGGGCCGGTTGTCGACCGCGCTCGGCGGGCGTCGCGACACGCTGATGGGCCTCGCGGGCCTCGGCGACCTCGTGTTGACCTGTACCGGCGATCTGTCGCGCAATCGCCGCGTCGGGCTCGCGCTCGCGCGCGGGCTGCCGCTTGCGGAGATCCTCGCGGAGCTGGGTCACGTTGCCGAGGGTGTGGCCGCTGCCGCCGCCGTGCGCAGCCTCGCGCGCCATCACGGCGTCGACATGCCGATCTGCGACGCCGTGCACGCCGTTCTCTACGAAGGTCTTCCTGCGAAGAGCGCCGTGCTCCGCCTCCTCCAGCGCGAGCCGAAGCCCGAGCGGCACTAGGGGGACGGCCGCGGGCCGCGGGAAAGGCTACGAACCGCTGCCGGCGAAACCCAGCTGGCGCCACGCCTCGTAGACCGCGACGGCCACCGCGTTCGAGAGGTTCAGGCTGCGAACGCCGGCGCGCATCGGAATGCGCAGGCGCTCCTCCGGGGCGAAGCGCGCGAGCAGCGCGCCGGGAAGCCCCGACGATTCGGACCCGAAGACGAGCACATCGGTCGCCTCGAAGCGCACCGCGTACAACGAGCGGCTCGCCTGCGTGGTGAACGCGAACCAGCGCCGCGGGGCACCGGCGTCGAGCGCTGCCCTGCAGGCGTCGAAATCGTGGTGGACACGCACGGTGGCGTATTCGTGATAGTCGAGCCCGGCGCGCTTCAGCTCGCGATCGTCCATCCGGAAGCCGAGCGGCTGGACGAGATGCAGTGCCGTGGCCGTGTTGGCCGTGAGGCGGATCACGTTACCGGTGTTGGGCGGGATCTCCGGATGGACCAGCACCACCGCAAGGCGCACGGGGGATTCGCTGCCGCGCATTCTCGCGCCCGCCTCTACGCGCCGTCCGGCGAAGGCGTGCGCGCGACGACCCAGCACTCGACGCGTCGCGCGCCGGCCGCGAGCAGTGCGCGCGAAGCCTCGGCGAGCGTCGCCCCGGTGGTCATCACGTCGTCGACGAGCGCGACGTGCGCGTCGCGCACATCCCGGCGCACTGCGAATGCCCCGCGGACGTTGCCGACGCGCGCCTCCCATGGCAGAGCCGCCTGCGGCGGCCCGGCGCGAACGCGCTCGAGCGGCGCGAACAGCGGGATCGCAGTCGCGGACGCGACACGCGCGGCGATCTCGGTTGCCTGGTTGAATCCGCGCTCGCGCTGCCGCGACACCGACAGCGGCAGCGCGACGATCCGCCGCGGGCGACGGGCCGGATCGCGGACGGCGAGCCTCGCGCGCACTGCGGCCGCGAGCGCCGCACCGGCCCAATTGACGAGGGCGATATCGCCCCGGTACTTGATCCGCTGGATCAGGCGGTCGACGGGGAACGCGTAGACGAGCGCCGCGATCGTCTCCGCAAAGGGCGGCGGGGCGCGAACGCATCCGCCGCAGATCGCATGATCCCGCGCGGGAAGCGCGCAAATGGGGCATGAGCAGCCGATTGCGGGGAGATCGGATGCGCAGTCGTCGCAAACGAGTGCGCCGCCGCTCGCGGCGGCGCAGAGCGCGCAGTGCTGCGGCAGCCCGCTCCGCAGAAGTGCCGCTAGGAACGACATGCGTCTGCGGGTTCGAGCGTGCGCGTGGCCCGGTCCGCAAGGGCGCTCCGACGCGCCGCAGTCAAACACTTCGACGCGCGCATTTGACAAGTCCGATACCTCCCTCGACACTCGGATCCGATTGTAGCGGCGCATCCGATTCCCACTCGCGAACCTAACGCCGGCATGTCCTCGACGCCATCGGCCGAATGCACGAGGGTGCATCATCGCGTGGCAAGCGGCGCTCAGGCGCCCTGGTCGGTCGAAGCGGTGGAGGCGCTCTTCGCGCTGGCGTTTCCCGAACTCGTCTTCCGCGCGCAGCAGACGCATCGCGCGCACCATCGCGCCGACGCGGTTCAACTCTCGACGCTCATCTCGATCAAGACCGGCGGCTGTCCCGAGGACTGCGCGTATTGCCCTCAGGCGAAGCGCTACCAAACGGGCGTGGCCGAGCAGGCGTTGCTCGGTGTCGATACGGTGGTCGCCGCCGCGCGCGCCGCCAAAGCGCAAGGCGCCACGCGCTTCTGCATGGGCGCCGCATGGCGCGGCCCGAAGGACCGCGACCTCGAACCTGTGCTCGCGATGGTGCGCGAGGTGAAGGCGCTCGGCATGGAAACCTGCTGCGCGCTCGGGATGCTCCGCGACGGCCAGGCCGAGGCGCTCAAGGCGGCCGGTCTCGACTACTACAACCACAATCTCGACACCGCGCCCGAATTCTACGGCGACGTGATCACCACGCGCGACTACCAGGACCGGCTCGATACGCTCGAGCGGGTGCGCGCCGCGGGTGTCTCGGTCTGCTGCGGCGGGATCGTCGGGATGGGCGAATCGAGGGCGCAGCGCGCGGGATTGATCGCGCAGCTCGCGAACCTCGACCCGTATCCGGAATCGGTGCCGATCAACCATCTCGTGCAGGTCGCGGGTACGCCGCTCCGCGAGCGCTTGGGCGGCGAGTCGGCGCTCGATCCGTTCGAGTTCGTCCGCACGATTGCGGTGGCGCGGATCACGATGCCCAAGGCGATGATTCGCCTCTCGGCCGGGCGCCGCGAGCTGGGCGAAGCAGTGCAGGCGCTCTGCTTCCTCGCCGGCGCGAACTCGATCTTCTACGGCGACAAGCTGCTCACGACCGGCAACCCCGAGGTGGCCGCGGATCGAGCGCTGTTCGCCCGTCTCGGGATCGCTGCGAGCGAATCGCCGGCCGCGTAGCGCCAAGCGTGCCCTGATCGCGCGTCGCGTGCCCGACGACGTCCTGATCGCCGGTCTTCTCGCCGACCTCGCGGCCCGCGAGGCCGATGGACGCAAGCGCACGCGGCGCACCGTCGAGTCGGCACAGGGCGCGCGCGTGATCGCCGATGGCGTCGAGCTCGTGACGTTCGCGAGCAACGATTACCTCGGCCTCGCGAATCATCCCGACATCGTCGCCGCCGCGCGCGACGGCGCGGCGCGCTGGGGCGTGGGGGCCGGGGCGTCGCACCTCGTCTGCGGACATTTCGCTCCGCACGAGGCGCTCGAAGCCGAGCTCGCGGCGTTCGTCCGTCCCTGCGCCGGCGCGCGGGCACTCGCGTTTTCGTCGGGCTACCTCGCGAATCTCGCGATACTCACCGCGCTTGCGGCTCGCGACGACGCGATCTTCGCCGACCGGCTGAATCATGCCTGCCTGAACGACGGCGCGCTGCTCTCGCGCGCCGACTTCGTCCGCTATCCGCATGCCGACCCCGCGGCGCTCGAGGCGCGCCTCGCGGCGTCGCGAGCGCGGCGCAAACTGATCGTGACCGACGCGGTGTTCAGCATGGACGGCGACATCGCGCCGTTGCCCGAGCTCGCGGCGCTCGCCGCCGCGTACGATGCGTGGCTCGTCGTCGACGATGCGCACGGCTTCGGCGTCCTGGGAGGTCGCGACGATCCGGGGCGCGGCGCTCTAGCGCATTTCGGGCTCGAGTCGGAGCGGATCGTCTACATGGGCACGCTCGGCAAGGCGGCCGGCGTTGCGGGCGCATTCGTTGCTGCGCATCCTGCCGTCGTCGATACGCTCGTCGAGACCGCGCGTTCCTACGTGTTCACCACGGCGCCGCCGCCGCTGCTCGCCGCCGCGCTCCGCGCGAGCCTGAAGTTGATCCGCGGTGACGCGGCGCGACACGCGCGTCTGCACGAACTGATCGCGCACTTTCGCGACAGGATGCGCGGGCTTCGATGGCGGCTGCTCGATTCTCGGACGGCGATCCAGCCCCTCGTCGTCGGCAGCAATGCGGCGGCGCTCGACCTCGCCGGAGCGCTCTGGTCGCGCGGGTTGTGGGTACCGGCGATCCGGCCACCGACGGTGCCGAAGGGCACGGCGCGCCTGCGGATCTCGTTGAGCGCCGCGCATTCGCTCGCCGACGTCGACGCGCTCGTCGACGCGCTGGCGGAGCTCTCCGCGTGAGCGCGGCCGCCAACGCGACCGCCGCTCGCCGTTGCCGGCGCGGAGGCAAATGAGCGCGCTGCATGTCGAAACGGTCGGCAGCGGACCGCCGCTCGTCCTGCTGCACGGATGGGCGATGCATTCGGGGATCTGGGGCTCGCTCGTCGTTCGCCTCGCGAGGCGCTTTCGCGTCCACGCCGTCGATCTGCCCGGCCACGGCCACAGCCGGAGCGCGCCCGCCGATTCATTCACGCTCGACGGCGCATGCGTCGCGGTCGCCGCTTCGATTCCCGCCGACGCCGGGCCCCTCACCGTGGTCGGGTGGTCGCTCGGCGGCCTTGTCGCGATGCGCTGGGCGCGGCAGGAGCCGAACCGCGTGAGGCGTCTCGCGCTCGTGTCGACCTCGCCGCGATTCACGGCCGCCGCCGACTGGCCGCACGCCGCCTCCGGCGAGACGCTCGCGCGCTTCGGCGACGAGCTCCACGTCGCCTGGAAGCTCACGATCCAGCGCTTCCTCTCGCTGCAGCTGCAAGGCAGCGAGCACGGTCGCGCGACGCTCGCGACCTTGCGCCAGCAGGTCTTCGCCCGGGGTCAACCGTCGCAAAGGGCCCTGTTCGGTGCGCTGGAAACGCTCGCGACAGCGGATTTGCGCGGGGAAGTGGCCGGCATCGCACAGCCCGCGATCGTCGTCGCCGGCGGTCGCGACACGCTCGCATATCCCGGCGCCGGGCAATGGCTTGCCGAGCGGCTGCCCGACGCGCGCTACGCACCGATCGACGGCGCGGCGCACGTGCCGTTCCTCTCGCACCCCGACTCCTTCGCCGCCGCGCTCGATCCGTTCCTCGATGGCCGCTGATCCGCCGCGCGGCCCCGATCCGGGCGCCTTCGATCTCCGGGCAGTGCGCCGCCACTTCGCGCGCGCCGCGACGACGTACGATGCCGCGGCAGTGCTGCAGAAGGTGATCGGCGCGCGGCTCGTCGAAAAGCTCGACGCGGTCAAGCTGACCCCGGCCGCGGTGCTCGACGCGGGGTGCGGGACCGGAGACGCGCAGGCGGAGTTCGCAGCGCGCTATCCGTCGGCGCGGTACGTGGGCCTGGACGTCGCACAGCCGATGCTCGCGGTGGCGCGGAGCAAGGGGCGCCTGCGGCGCTCGGCGCTCGCGCGAATCCTCGCGACGTTTGCCGGCGGGCGCGCGGCGAACGAGCCGCGCTTCGTTTGCGGCGACATCGCCGCGATGCCCTTCGCGGCTGCGACGTTCGAGCTCGTCTGGAGCAACCTCGCGCTGCAGTGGGTCGGCGACCTGTCCGCTGCGCTCGCGGAGATGAACCGGGTGCTCGCCGTCGATGGTCTCGCAACGTTCACGACGTTCGGTCCCGATACGCTGAAGGAGGTCCGGGCCGCGTTCTCCGAAGTCGACGGCAACGTGCACGTGAGCCGCTTCATCGACATGCACGACATCGGCGACATGCTGGTTGCCGCAGGATTCGCGGACCCGGTCATGGAGATGGAGATGCTCTCGCTCACCTACGATGACGCCGAGGCCATGCTGCGCGACTTGAAGGCGATCGGCGCGACCAACGCCGCAGCCGCGAGGCCGCGGGCGCTGATGGGCCGGCGCCGCTGGGCGCGGGCGCTCGCCGCGCTCGACGCGACACGGCGGGAGGGCCGGATCGCGGCGACGTTCGAGGTGATCTACGGCCACGCGTGGAAGGTCCCGCCGCAGCGTACGCGCGCGGGCGACGCGATCGTACGCTTCCGGCCGCGGGGACGGGCGTAGGCGTACGTTGCGCGGCCGTCGGCCGCATTCGCTCGCTCAGGGCGAGGCGTGTATGCAAAGGTCAGCGCGATCGCCTGCCGCCCCTGCGCGCGGGCGGCAGGCGCCGCTTCCAAACCCGGAAGCGATGTGAGAAACTGGACCGGCGTCTCGGCTCCGCCCGCGAGCGGAGCAGGGGAAGCATGTGCACCCAAGGATGTCGATCGATCGACTGACTCCGACCGCGAGAAGAGCCCGCTGCAGGGCCGGTGTCGGGATAGGGGGAGCGTAATGCGTTGCCTGTACTACCTCTCGCCGACGCTCGAGAGCACGCACCAGATCACCGACGATCTGCACGCGGCGGGCGTCAGGGATTTCTTCCTGCACGTGATCGCGAAAGACGAGTCCGAGCTCGAGGAGGCGCACATCCACTCGAGCAACTACCTCGAAACGCTCGACGTTCTCCGCGACGGCTTCATCGGCGCGGCGGTCGGCTGCCTCGCCGGGCTGATCGGGGCGGGACTGCTGATGGCGTTCCGTCCTTTCGGCGACATCCCGCACTACGTCTACTTCATCATCGTGGGCGTCGCGACGATGTTCGGCGCGTGGGAGGGCGGCCTCACCGGGATCGCGACCGAGCACAAGAATCTCAAGAAATTCCACCGCGACATCGAGGGCGGCAAGTACCTGATCCTCGTCTACGCGCGCAGGGAGCAGGGCGCCACCGTTCGGCATCTGATGCGCGACAAGCACCCCGAGGCCGAGCTCGTCGCGATCAACAAGCATTTCATCAACCCGTTCAAGCCGGTGCGGCGCCGGCACCGGACACCCAGAGGGACCGAGGCGGCACTGCAGAGGGAATAAGCACCGCAATAACACGTCGAGTACTGCGGGAGGGGCCGATTCATGGTGATGGCAGTCGTGCTGGTGTTACTGGTTGTCGGCTCGCTTCTCTTTCACTATCTCAGCCCGTGGTACTTCCTTCCGATCGCGTCCAACTGGGGCACGATCGACGACACGGTGCACATCACGTTCTGGGTAACCGGCTTCGTGTTCGTCGTCGTGAACCTGTTCATGGCGTGGTGCGTTCTGCGCTATCGGAGCGGGCGGGTGAAGACGGCGGACTACGAGCCCGAGAACAAGAGGCTCGAAGGCTGGCTGGTGCTGCTCACCTCGGTCGGCGTCGCGGCGATGCTGACGCCCGGACTCTTCGCGTGGGCGAAATTCATCGACGTGCCGAAGGACGCCGCGGTCGTCGAAGTCGTCGGCCGCCAGTGGAATTTCAACTACCGCTTCCCGGGCGAGGACGGCGTGCTCGGCACCGTCGATGCGCGGTTCGTGAGCGACACCAACCCGTTCGGCATCAATCCCGACGATCCCAACGGCCGCGACGATATCCTGATCTCGACGCAGGAGCTCCACATTCCCGTCGGCAAGCCGATCAAGATGGAGCTGCGGGCGCTCGACGTCCTGCACGATTTCACCGTGCCGCAGATGCGGTCGAAGATGAACATGGCGCCGGGGCTCGTCACCTATCTCTGGTACACGCCGACCCGCATCGGCAAGTTCGATGCGTTCTGCGAGCAGCTCTGCGGGATCGGGCACTACGCGATGCGCGCCACTGTCGTTGTCGACGACGAGGCGACTTTCCAGAAATGGAAGGCGGGTTTCCCGACGTTCGCGCAGACCCAGTCCGAGCCGCCGGGCGATGCGACGGCCGGCGCTGCGCTCTACGCGGTGTGCGCGGCGTGCCACGGCGCGCAGGGCGAGGGCAATCCCGCGCTGAACGCGCCGAAGCTCGCCGGCCAGCAGGACTGGTACCTCAAGCGCCAGCTCGCCAACTTCAAGGCGGGCGCGCGCGGCGCGAACGACAAGGACACCTACGGAAAGACGATGGCGCCGATGGCGCAGACGCTGCCCGACGACACGGCGGTCAACAACGTCGTCGCCTACATCAAGACGCTCCCCGATGCGCCCGCAGCTGCGACGGTGACCGGCAACGCGAAGGACGGCCACGGACCGTTCGAGAACTGCGCGGCCTGTCACGGCGCGCAAGGCCAGGGGCTGAAGGCGACGAACGCGCCGCGGCTGCGGGGCATGAGCGACTGGTACCTGGTCACCCAGCTGAAGAACTTCAAGCACGGGATCCGCGGTGGTGATCGCAGGGACAGCTACGGTCCGCAGATGGCGAACATCGCGGCGATGCTCGACGACGACCGGATGACCGCCAACGTCATTGCCTACATCAATTCGTTGAAATGAGCGCCGGGCGAAACAAGCGGCCGGCAGCCGAGGTGAAGAGGAAACATCGATGACCTACGTAACGCACGACGAGACCGAATTCATCCCTCCGATGGAGGTCGAGGAGCCCGAGCTCTATCACGCGAAGACATGGATCGGCAAGTACGTCTGGAGCCAGGACGCGAAGGTCATCGCCATCCAATATGCGCTCACCGCGATGTTCGTCGGCCTCATCGCGCTCGTGCTGTCGGGCATCATGCGCCTGCAGCTCGGCTGGCCGCACGCGTTCTCGTTCATCACGCCGAGCACGTATCTGCAGTACGTGACGATGCACGGCATGATCATGGTGATCTATCTGCTGACCGCGCTCTTCCTCGGCGGCTTCGGCAACTATCTGATCCCGCTGATGGTGGGCGCGCGCGACATGGTGTTCCCGTACGTCAACATGATCAGCTACTGGGTGTATCTGTTCGCCGTGCTGCTGCTGATCGCGAGCTTCTTCGTGCCCGGCGGGTCCACGGGCGCCGGCTGGACGCTCTACCCGCCGCAGTCGATCCTCGACGGAACTCCCGGCGCGAACTGGGGGATCGTCCTGATGCTGATCTCGCTTGCGTTCTTCATCATCGGGTTCACGATGGGCGGCCTCAACTACGTGGTGACGGTGCTGCAGGCGCGCACGCGCGGCATGACGCTGATGCGCCTGCCGCTCACGGTGTGGGGCATCTTCATGGCGACGATCCTCGCGCTGCTCGCGTTCCCGGCGCTCTTCGTCAGCGCGATCATGATGACGCTCGACCAGGCGCTCGGCACGAGCTTCTTCATGCCTGCGCTGGTCGCCAGGGGCGAGCACCTCGGCTACAACGGGGGCAGCCCGATCCTGTTTCAGCACCTCTTCTGGTTCTTCGGGCATCCCGAGGTGTACATCGTCGCGCTGCCGGCCTTCGGCATCGTCTCCGATCTCATCAGCGTCAACGCGCGCAAGAACATCTTCGGCTACCGGATGATGGTGTGGGCGATCCTCGCGATCGGGGGCCTCTCCTTCATCGTCTGGGCGCATCACATGTACGTGAGCGGGATGAACCCGTACTTCGGGTTCTTCTTCGCGACGACCACGCTGATCATCGCCATTCCGACTGCGCTGAAAGTGTACAACTGGGTGCTGACGCTGTGGCGCGGCAACATCCACTTCACCGTCCCGATGCTTTTCGCGATCGGCTTCGTCTTCACGTTCATCAACGGCGGCCTCACCGGGCTCTTCCTCGGCAACGTTCCCGTCGACATCCCGCTCTCCGGAACGATGTTCGTCGTTGCCCACTTCCACATGGTGATGGCCGTGTCGCCGATCCTCGTCGTTTTCGGCGCGATCTATCACTGGTATCCGAAGATCACGGGACGGATGCTCGACGACGGGATGGGCAAGCTCCATTTCTGGATCACGTTCATCGGCACCTACGCGATCTACTACCCGATGCACTACCTCGGCTTCATGGGCGTGCCGCGCCGCTACTACGCGCTGGGCGATACGCTGTTCATTCCGCAGTCCGCGCACGCGCTGAATGAGGCGATCTCGATCGCGGCGCTCGTCGTCGGCGCGGCGCAGGTGATATTCCTGTGGAACCTGTTCTGGAGTTACCGGCACGGCAGGCCGTCCGGTCCCAATCCGTGGCGGGCGACCACGCTCGAGTGGCAGACGCCCGACACGCCGCCTAAGCACGGCAACTTTGGGCCCACGCTGCCGATCGTCTACCGCTGGGCGTACGACTACTCGGTGCCGGGGGCGCCCGAGGACTTCATTCCGCAGAACCAGCCTCCGGGCAAGAAGGCCGGGCCTGGGGCGAGCTCGGTGGCGGCGCGTCGCGCATAGCGCGATCGGAGATTCGCTGCGCACGGCGCGAAGCTCATGACGACCCCGCTGATACTGCTGAGCTTGATCATGGCCATCGTGGTCGGATGGCTCGTGCGCAAGACGCTCAATACCGCGCCGTGGGTCGAACAGCGCGCGGTCGAAACGGCCGGTCGCGAGGCCGCGCTCACGTTGCTGCCGGTGCAGGTCGGCCTCTGGGCATTTCTCGCAGTCGCCACCTCGCTGTTCGCGCTGCTGATCGCCGCTTATCACATGCGGATGGACGAGTCGGACTGGACGAGTCTCGCGCTGCCGAAGGTGCTGTGGCTCAACACCGTAGTGCTCGTCCTCGCGAGCGCCGCGATGCAATGGACTCTCGGTGCCGCGAGGCGGGGGCAGGCGGAGGTCGTGAGGAAGGGTCTCGCGTCGGGAGGCATCTTCAGCTTCGCGTTCCTCGCGGGCCAGATCTGGGCGTGGCAGCAGCTCAAGGCCTCAGGGCATTACTCGGCGTCCAATCCCGCGTTCGCGTTCTTCGTCCTCCTCACCGCGGTCCACGGACTCCATCTGCTTGGCGGGCTCGTCGTCTGGGCGAGGGCCGCGGTGCGCGCGGCGCGCGGCGCCGACTTCAACAAGGTTCGACTGAGCGTCGAACTCTGCACCGTCTACTGGCACTTCCTTCTCGTCGTGTGGGTCTGCTTGTTCGCCGTGCTGCTGTACAGCCATCGTTAGAGAGGATCGAGCGACATGACGCAATCGCCATCGAGCGTTACTGCAGAGGCGCTTCCGCTGTCCCCCGGCATTGAAGGCGTCGTCGCCGACTGGTCGTCGGACCAGCGCGCGTTCAAGAAGGTGCCGTGGGGCAAGGCGATGATGTGGATCTTCCTGCTCTCCGACACGTTCATCTTCAGCTCGTTCCTGATCTCGTACATGACGGTGCGGATCTCGACGACCGTGCCATGGCCGAACCCGAGCGAAGTGTTCGGACTCAACGTCGGCGGAGTCGAGGTGCCGCTCCTCCTCATCGCGATCATGACGTTCGTGCTGATCAGCAGCAGCGGCACGATGGTGCTCGCCGTCAACTACGGCTACCGGAAGGACAGGGTCAAGACGTTCATCTTTCTGCTGCTGACGGCGGCGCTGGGCGCGACGTTCGTTGGGATGCAGGCGTTCGAATGGTCGAAGCTGATCTTCCACGAAGGCATCCGGCCGTGGGGCAATCCGATGGGCGCAGCACAGTTCGGCGCGTCGTTCTTCATGATCACCGGCTTCCACGGCACGCACGTGTCGATCGGCGTGATCTTTCTGATCATCATCGCGGTCAAGGTGCTACGCGGAGATCTCGACACGATGAAGCCCGGGTTCATGACTGGCAGAAAGGGAACCTACGAGATCGTCGAGACGATGGGCCTCTACTGGCACTTCGTGGATCTGGTCTGGGTATTCATCTTCGCCTTCTTCTATCTCTGGTGACGACGACCATGACGCACGCAGAAGGACAGCATCACGCGGCCGCGGGGCACGCCGCCGCCGCCGGGGCGGGAGAGCATCGCGTCGAGGGCCAGCAGCACCCGCTCGGCATCTACTTCAAGATCTGGGGGCTGCTGTTCGTTCTGAGCACGCTCTCGTACCTGGTCGACTATTTTCACATCCAGGGCTACCTCCGGTGGACGCTGATCATCGTCTTCATGCTGCTCAAGGCGGGGCTCATCGTCGCGGTCTTCATGCACATGCTCTGGGAGCGTCTCGCGATGGTCTATGCGATCCTGCTTCCGCCGCTGCTGCTGCTCGTGCTCCTCGCGATCGGAGCAGGCGAGGCCGATTACACTTTCCTCACGCGCACGACGTTCTTCGGCAAGGCGAACGCGGCGCCCGCCGCCCCCGCGGGGCAGGCGCAGCACCCGGAGCCGGCGAAGAAGTAGGCGCGCCTTCGGTGCGCGCGGCGAGCGGCCGACTGCATCGCTTCGCGCGCTTTCGCGGTCGCGGTTAACGTGCGGCACGATCGGATTCCCGCAGGGCGCGCCTGCCGCTCCCGACTTCGCGGCGCGGCGCAATGAGCCGCGGACTCTTCGTCACCGCCACTGACACCGGCGTCGGCAAGACGGTCGTCGCCGCGATGCTGCTCCGGGCGCTGCGCGGCACGCGTCGCGCCGTCGGAATGAAGCCGGTCGCCGCGGGCATCGATGCCGGTGACGCGGTGAACGCCGACGTGCGAGCGCTGATCGAGGCGGGCAACGTCGATGCGCCGCTTTCGGACATCAATCCGTATT
The DNA here is from genome assembly GCA_035541655.1 of Casimicrobiaceae bacterium. Classification (GTDB taxonomy): domain Bacteria; phylum Pseudomonadota; class Gammaproteobacteria; order Burkholderiales; family Casimicrobiaceae; genus CAIWHR01. The sequence goes on from DATKMY010000168.1 coordinate 71,530, forward strand.
CGTTCGCGCCGCCGATCGCGCCGGAGATCGCCGCGCGCGCGGTCGGGACGACGATCGACGTCGAAGTGATCGCGGCGGCTTACGCGCGGCTCGCGAAACGAGCGGATCGCGTGATCGTCGAGGGCGCCGGCGGCGCGCTCGTCCCGTTGACGCTGCGTACCGACATGCTCGACATCCCGCGCCGCCTCGGTATCCCGGTGCTTCTCGTCGTCGGAATGAGACTCGGTTGCATCAATCACGCTCTTCTCTCCGCGCTCGCAGTCAACGCGCGCGGGCTCGTTCTCGCCGGTTGGGTCGCCAATCGGATCGATCCGGCGATGCGCGAGGGCGATGCGAACGTCGCCGCGCTCGCCGAGCGCCTGCCTGCGCCGCTCGTCGCGGATATCGCGTGGAGCGCGGGCGGCGATCCGGGGTTCGCTCTGCACGACGGCGTGCTGCGGGAGCTCGGCCTCGGCGCGGCGTCGTCAGCGTAGCGCCAAGCTTCCGGCACGACGGCGATCCGTGCTAACATCTCGCGCGTTTTGCGCCAACCAGGCGTTCTCGCGCGGCTCGCGGGCCGGCTTTCGGCAGGTGGCCCGGGCAGCGCCGCCATTCCCCGTCCGACCGCGCGACGCGATCGTAGCGGGGCGCGAGAGAGCTCCCCTCGATCTCGTACGCATCCGGGCGAAGCAGCCCGGCGCGGCGTGGAACGCGGCACCGGGGAGTGTCGGCGCGGGCAGATGTCGAGAGACGAACGAGAAGATGCAAATCAAGGGACGCATCGTGCGCAACGAGTTCAAGGGGAGCCTCCCGCCCGGGCTTTTGACCGCAGCCCTCGCGGTTCCCGGCATCGCCGAAGCGGCACACGAATACAACCTGCAGCCGCCGGTCACCCCGATCGCGCAGCAGATGTACGACCTCCATTCGTTCATCTTCTGGATCTGCGTCGTCATCTTCGTCATGGTCTTCGGCGTGATGTTCTATTCGATCTTCCGGCACAGGAAGTCGATCGGTCACCAGGCGGCGCATTTCCACGAGAGCGCGACGGTCGAGATCCTCTGGACCGTCGTCCCGTTCCTGATCCTGCTGTTCATGGCGTTCCCGGCGACGCGGACCATCCTCGCGCTGAAGGACACGTCCACGCCCGACATGACGGTCAAGGTCACGGGCTTCCAGTGGAAGTGGAATTACGACTATCTGCAGGAGGGCTTCGGCTACTACTCGAACCTGTCGACGCCGATCGCGCAGATCGAAGGCCGCGAGCCGAAGGGCGAGAACTACCTGCTCGAGGTCGACAACCCGCTGGTCGTTCCCGTCGATACGAAAGTCCGCCTGCTGATCACCGCCGGTGACGTGATCCACTCCTGGTGGGTGCCGGCGTTCGGCGTCAAGCAGGATGCGATTCCAGGGTTCGTCCGCGACTCGTGGTTCCGGGCGGAGAAGGTCGGCGTCTATCGCGGCCAATGCGCGGAGCTTTGCGGCAAGGAGCACGGCTTCATGCCGATCGTCGTCGAGGTGAAGTCGAAGGAAGACTACGCGAAGTGGGCCGGTGAGCAGAAGACGAAGCTCGCCGCCGCCGCTGCCGATCCGAACAAGGTCTGGGAGCGCGCGGACCTCATCGCCCGCGGCGCGATCATCTTCGCCGCCAACTGCGCGGCCTGTCACCAGGCGAACGGCAAGGGCGTGCCGGGCGCGTTCCCGGCGCTCGACGGATCGAAGATCGTCAACGGCCCGAAAGACGCGCAGATCGCCATCGTGCTGAACGGCAAGGCGGGCACCGCCATGCCGCCGTGGACGCAGCTCTCCGACGTCGACCTGGCGTCGGTGATCACCTACACGCGCAACAGCTGGAGCAACAAGACCGGCGAAGCGGTGCAGCCCTCCGACATCAAGAGCGGGCGCAAGTAGCGCCCCTCCCGCAACGCCCTGGAGACCTCGAGATGAGCAGCATCGCCCACGATCATGCGTCCGAGCTCGGACACGACGATCATGCGCATCACCCGACCGGAATCACCCGGTGGCTGACGACGACCAACCACAAGGACATCGGAACGATGTACCTGTGGTTCTCGTTCACGATGTTCCTGGTCGGCGGCACGATGGCGATGGTGATTCGCGCCGAGCTCTTCCAGCCGGGGCTCCAGATCGTCAATCCCGAGTTCTTCAACTCGATGACGACGCTGCACGGGCTGATCATGGTGTTCGGCGCGATCATGCCGGCCGCCGTGGGATTCGCGAACTGGATGATCCCGATGATGATCGGGGCGCCCGACATGGCGTTCGCGCGGATGAACAACTGGAGCTTCTGGCTGCTGCCGCCGGCGGCGATCCTGCTCGTCACGTCGCTGTTCGTCCCCGGGGGAGCCGCTGCCGCCGGCTGGACGCTCTATCCGCCGCTCACGGTGCAGGCGGGCATGGGGATGGATCTCACGATCTTCGCCGTCCACATCCTAGGCGCGTCGTCGATCATGGGCTCGATCAACATCATCACGACGATCCTCAATCTGCGCGCCCCCGGGATGACGCTGATGCGGATGCCGCTGTTCTGCTGGACGTGGCTCATCACCGCGTACCTTCTGATCGCCGTCATGCCCGTGCTCGCCGGCGCGGTGACGATGCTGCTCACCGACCGCCACTTCGGCACGTCGTTCTTCAACGCGGCGGGCGGCGGCGACCCGGTGCTCTTCCAGCACATCTTCTGGTTCTTCGGCCACCCCGAGGTCTACATCATCATCCTGCCGGCATTCGGGATCATCTCGCAGATCATTCCGACGTTTTCGCGCAAGCCGCTCTTCGGCTACGCGTCGATGGTCTACGCGACGGCCGGCATCGCGATCCTGTCGTTCATCGTCTGGGCGCACCATATGTTCACCACGGGGCTCCCGACCGCCGGCCTGCTCTTCTACATGTACGCGACGATGCTGATCGCGGTGCCGACCGGCGTGAAGGTGTTCAACTGGCTCGCGACGATGTGGCGCGGCGCGATGACGTTCGAGGCGCCGATGCTGTTCGCGCTCGGGTTCCTGTTCCTGTTCACGATGGGCGGGTTCACCGGTCTCGTCTGCGCGATCATGCCGGTCGACGTGCAGTTGCAGGACACCTACTACGTCGTCGCGCACTTCCACTACGTGATGGTCGCGGGCAGTCTCTTCGCGTTCTTCGGCGGTGCGTACTACTGGATCCCGAAGTGGTCGGGAACGATGTACAACGAGGCGCTCGCGAAGGTCCACTTCTGGTCGTCGCTCGTATCGTTCAACGTGGCGTTCTTCCCGATGCACTTCCTCGGCCTCGCGGGGATGCCGCGCCGCATTCCCGACTACGCGCAGCAGTTCGCCGACTGGAACAGGGTCTCGTCGATCGGGGCGTTCTGGTTCGGAGCCACCCAGCTCCTCTTCCTGATTTCGATGGTCCGCTGCGCAGCCGGCATCGGCCCCAAGGCGCCGGCGAAGCCGTGGGAGGGCGCGGACACGCTCGAGTGGACGGTGCCGTCGCCGGCCCCGTATCACACGTTCGAGACTCCGCCGCGGATCAGGCAGCGGGTGCCGGGCTCGCACTGACGGCGTCGGAGATCGTGCGCTCGAGCTCGCAGCCCGCAATCGACGCCGCGCAGCGCGTGCGCGCGTCGAACCGACGGGTCGCCTGGACGCTCGCGTCGATCGCGGCCGTCTTCTTTGCCGGCATCATTGCAACCCGATGGCTGGGCGGAGGAACGATCGGCATCGGCGTGATGGGCACGGTCGTGCTGCTGTTCCTCGTCGTCGCGATCGGCCGCAACCTGCGTAGCACCGACGAGCGCTCCGATGGCGTCGCGGAGGCGAAGCGCGCGGCGGAGCGCGAAACGGCGCAGACGGGCGCAGGCGGAGCGGCGGCGCCCGGCACGGCGAACGGGGCCCGCCGATGAACGCCGCGCAGCTTCGCAACAACCGGACGCTGCTCACGAAGCTCGTGGTGATCGTCGTCGCGATGTTCGGCTTCGGCTATGCGCTGGTTCCGTTCTACGAAAAGATCTGCCAGGTCACGGGTCTTCGCGACATCGCCCAGCCCGACCCCGTGGCGAACACGCAAGTCGATGCGTCGCGCAACGTCAGGCTCGAGCTCGATTCGAACGTGCGCAAGCTTCCGTGGCAGTTCCGTCCGCTCACTCCGGTGATCGGCGTGCACCCCGGAGAGGTGACACAGGTGATGTTCGAGATCGTCAATACGACGAATCGGCCGCTCACCGGACAGGCCGTGCCGAGCTACGGACCCCGGGAAGCCGGCAACTACTTCAGGAAGCTCGAGTGCTTCTGCTTCTCGAAGCAGACGCTGCAGCCGGGCGAGCGGCGCCAGATGCCGGTGGTGTTCGTCATCGACCGGGCGTTGCCCGCGGACATCGCGACGATTACGCTGTCGTACACGTTCTTCGAAGTCGAAGGCGCAGACAAATCATGAACACAGTGTCCGGCGCGGCTTCTCCGCGCCGGACGGTCCACTAGAGGTTTTCCGTGACCCCGACAACCGGCGCCAAGCCCTACTACTTCGTACCGCAGCCCTCGTATTGGCCGCTCGTGGGCTCGTGCGCGCTGTTCCTGCTCGGGATGGGCGCCGCGCTGTGGATGAACTCGATCGCTGCCGGGCCGTGGCTGCTCCTCGCGGGATTCGCGGTGCTGCTCACGATGCTCTTCGGGTGGTTCGGGACGGTGATCGGCGAATCCCAGCAGCGCCTGTACAACAAAAAGGTGGACATGTCGTTCCGCTGGAGCATGGGGTGGTTCATCTTCTCCGAGGTGATGTTCTTCGCCGCGTTCTTCGGCGCGCTGTTCTACGTGCGAACGCTCTCGGTGCCCGACCTGGGCAGTCCCACGTCGAAGCAGCTCCTCTGGCCGGATTTCGTCGCGTCGTGGCCGACCGACGGTCCGTACTTCAACGAGCAGTTCACGCCGATGGGGGCGATCGGCATACCTCTGCTCAACACGATCATCCTGCTCACGTCGGGCTTCACACTCACCGTCGCACACCATGCGCTGAAGACCGGCCATCGCGCGCAGCTCAAGCTGTGGCTGTTCGCGACGATCGCGCTGGGCTTCACGTTCCTCGGATTCCAGGCGTTCGAGTACTTCCACGCGTATCACGAGCTCAACCTGAAGCTCTCGACCGGGGTCTACGGCTCGACGTTCTTCATGCTGACCGGATTCCACGGCGCGCACGTGACGATCGGCGCGATCATGCTCTCGGTGATGCTGGGCCGCGCGATCGCCGGCCACTTCGACAAGGAGCGCCACTTCGCGTTCGAGGCCGCCGCGTGGTACTGGCACTTCGTCGACGTCGTGTGGCTGCTGCTCTTCGTGCTGGTGTATTGGCTCTAGCCGCGCGGTCGCGCGGCCGGATTCCGCCAGGGGCTTCGCCCGAATCGCGGTCGCGCGCTGAGTCGCGCGCCGCCGGAGCGAAGAGACGCAAGCGCGAACTGCTCACGGGATTAGGGTGCCGCGAATCGTGTCCGTCTACGGGTGCCCGACGCGATCGACGGGCGGTCGCCCACGACCGCCGCGTGACCGCGTCACCGGTGACGACGGACCGCGTCACATGCGCCGGTGACCAGTTTCGCGCTTACGTGTCTGCCCAGAGCCGGCGAAACGTCAGCGCAACCCAGTCGGCGCGATCCATCCCATCTTGTACGAGACGACGAGAAAGATCACCAGCGTGGCCGAGAGAGCCACGCGCAGTGCGAGCGCCTTCACCATCCGCGCGCCGTGGCCGCGGTCGCGATAGAGGAAGTAGAGTGCCGAGAACAGGCTCGCGACGACGGCGACGAGCCCGGCGATGACGATGATCTTCACGAAGAGCGGTCCCAGTCCCGAGTGTAGCAGCCGGCCTCCGGTCGCACGATGAGTCGCGGCGGCGAATCCTCGGCGAGCGGCGAACGCGCTGCTTCGACGACCGATGTCGAAGCGGCAGGCGCGCGCCGCTTTCGGCCGCGCGCGCTCCCCACGCTCGCGGCGATCGCTGCGATCGTCGTGTGTGTCGCGGCAGGCACCTGGCAGCGCGAGCGCTTGCTTGCGAAGGAGACGTTGCGCGCGCAATTCGACGCCGCTTCGCGCGCCGAACCGGCGCCGCTCCCGGGCCCGGCGGCTGACGCCGATTGGGCGGCGCTGCGCTTCCTGCCCGTGGTCGCCACCGGTGAATTCGTCGCCTCGGGCCAAATCCTCGTCGACAACAAGGTCCATGCCGGGCGCGCCGGATACGACGTCGTCACGCCGCTCGCGCTCGCCGATGGCCGCGCGGTGCTGGTCGACCGGGGCTGGACGCCGCAAGGCGCATCGCGGTCGCAGCTTCCGGATGTGCCGCCGCCGACGGGCGTCGTTCAGGTTCGGGGACGCCTCGCGCTTCCGGCCGGCTATGTCGAGCTGCAACGCACGACGCCGGTCGGCGCCCTGTGGCAGAACCTCGACCCGGCTCGCTACTCCTCGGCGACGGGCCTGCGAGTGCTGCCGGTGGTAATCGAGGCCGCGGCTGCTTCGGATCCCGACGACGGGCTGATCCGGGAGTGGCCGCTTCCGGATTTCGGTGCCGAGCGGCACAGGATCTACATGGTCCAGTGGTATGCGTTCGCTGCGCTCGCAGCCGGTATCTGGCTCTGGTTCAGTCGGCGTGAGCGCAGGCCCGATCGCGATGACTGATGCGTCGGCAAAATCCGCCAGCCGCCGCATCGTCTTCCTGATCGCGGCGCTCTCCATGGCGCCGATCGTCGCCGCTTTCGTCGTCTACTACTTCTTTCCGCGGCCACCTACGGCGAACTACGGCACGTTGCTGCCGACCGCGCCGGCGCCGCCGCTCTACGGCGCGCGCTCCGACGGTACGCCGTTTCGGCTGGACGAGCTTCGAGGCCGCTGGGTCCTCGTGTGGGGCGAACCGCGGGACTGCGCTGCGGCCTGCGACAAGGCGGCCTATGCGACTCGCCAGGCGCGCACGATGCAGGGCAAAGACCAGGACCGGGTCGTCCGCGCTCTGCTGGTGGCGGGCGACGCACCGCCGGCGGCATTCGTCGCGCAGCATCCCGACCTCGTCGTCGTCAGGGTCGCTGCCGACGCTCTCGCTTCGCTGCCGGGCACGCCGGGCGCGCTGTACGTGATCGACCCGCTCGGCAATCTCGTGCTTCGCTATCCGGAGGATCCCGATATCCGCGGCCTCGCCAACGACCTCGCGCGCCTGCTCAAGGCGTCGCGCATCGGGTGACGCGCGCGCGCGCACCTGCTGCTAGAATCACGCGTCGAGTCCGACGCTGGCGCAGCGCTTATCGCCCCCGAACTGACGGCCGAATTGCACGATGACGTCGCTCGCTCTCACCGAATCGCGGATTCGAAGCTTTCTCGCACTGACCAAGCCGCGGGTCGTGTCGCTGATCGTCTTTTGCGCGGTGATCGGGATGTTCCTCGCGACGCCGGATTTGCCGCGCGCGGGCGTCGTGTTCTTCGCGACGGCCGGCATTGCGCTCGTCGCGGGTGCGGCGGCCGCCATCAATTGCCTGGTCGAGCAGAAGATCGACGCGCAAATGGCGAGAACGCGCCGGCGCCCGTTGCCGAGCGGCGAGTTGAGCTCGGCGCAGACGCTCGTCTTCGCGTGCCTGCTCGGCGGCATTGGCCTGCTGCTCCTCTATCGCTACGTCAACGCGCTGACGATGTGGCTGACGCTGGCGACTTTCGTCGGCTACGCGGTGATCTACACGGTCGTGCTCAAGCCGGCGACGCCGCAGAACATCGTCATCGGCGGCGCGTCGGGCGCGATGCCACCGGTGCTCGGCTGGGCGGCCGTCACCGGCGAGATCTCCCCCGAGCCGCTGATCCTGTTCCTGATCATCTTCCTGTGGACGCCGCCGCACTTCTGGTCGCTCGCGCTCTATCGGGCGAAGGACTACGCGCGAGCGGGACTGCCGATGCTTCCGGTCACGCACGGCCCGCGCTACACGCAGCTGATGATCGTGCTCTACACGTGCGCGCTCGTCGCCGTGACACTGCTGCCGTTCGCGATGCGAATGAGCGGCGCGCTCTATCTCGTCGCGGCGCTCGCGCTCGGCGGTGTCTTCATCTGGTACGTGATCGAGCTCTTCCGCAACTACACCGACGCGCTGTCGCGGGCGACGTTCAAGTACTCGATCTTCTACCTCGCGGCGCTCTTCTCGGCGCTGCTTGTCGATCATTACTGGCGCTGATGGGCGTCGTTCGCAAGGCCGCGATGCTGCTTGTCGCCGGCGCACTGGCGCTATCGGGCTGCGGCGCCGGGGCCCCGAAGTTCAAGGCGTCCGACGTCAGCGGCGCGGGGTTCGGCCGCGATTTCACCCTGACCGATCCTGCCGGCAGGCAGCGCACGCTCGCCGACTATCGCGGAAAGGTCGTCGTGCTGTTCTTCGGATACACGCAATGCCCGGATGTCTGCCCGACGACGCTTTCCACGCTCGCCGAGACGATGAAGTCGCTGGGCGCCGACGCGGACCGCGTGCAGGTCATCTTCGTCACCGTCGATCCGGATCGCGACACGGGCGAGATCATCGCGAGCTATGTAACGGCCTTCAATCCTTCGTTCGTCGGGTTGCGCGGCGACCCCGAGGCGATTGCGCGCACGGCGAAGGAATTCAAGATTCTCTACCAGAAGCGGCCGGGACGCACGCCCGAGAGCTACACGGTCGATCACTCGGCGGGAACCTTCGTGTTCGATACGCAGGGGCGCCTTCGCCTCTACGTCGGAACCGGGCAGGGGCCGGACGTCTTCGCCCACGACATCCGCGAGCTGCTGCACGCGCAGGGGTGATGCCGAGGGCGTCGCGCGCGGCCCCGCAACGGACGGGCGCCCCGCGGCGCGCGCATGCGGCCAGGCGATGCGCTTGCCCCGATGGCCCCACCCGGCCCTGAACGCGGCGATCGATGCAGATCACATTGACCGAGGCATTCATTCGCGCCTTCGCGCACGAGCGCGCCGGACGAAAGGCGGAGGCGCGTTCAATCTACGACGCGATCCTCGCGGCGATTCCCGATCACCCGGGCGCGCTGCTCAAGCTCGCCGAGCACGATACCGACGCGGGCTCCTTCGATGCCGCGCGCGACAGGCTCGACAAGGCGCTCGCCGGGGCGCAAGCACAGCGCCTCGCGGCGGAGGACATCTGGTTCGGCTACGCGCGCCTCGCGCTGCGGAGCGGCGATCGCCGTGCTGCACGCGACGCGTGCGAGCGGGCGCTCGCGAACGCACCGAATGCGCTGGCCCCGCTGCGCCTCGTTGCGTCGCTCGCGCTCGACGACGGCGACTTCGTCGCCGCGCAGGCACTTTGCCGCCGCGCGCTCGTTCATCATCCCGGCGAACCCGGGCTGCTGCATCTGCTGGGCCGCGCGCTCAAGGCTGCCGGGGCGACTGCCGCCGCTTATCGCGTGCTCAGCGACTGTGCCGCGTCGACGCCCGACGATGCGGGTGTGCTGACGACGCTCGGCGCGGTCTGCCTCGACGCCGGGAAGCCGGTCGAGGCGCGCACGCATCTCGAGCGTGCGCTCGCCATCGGCGGCACGGATGCGCGCACGTGCGACAACCTCGGGATCGCGTGCTGGGAAAGCGGCGACGAGGACGCGGCGCTCGCGGCATTCGAGCAGGCAGTCGCCGCGGACCCGACGCTTACGCCGGCACTCGCGAATCTCGTGCACACCCGACGCTATCTCTGCGGGTGGGACGGGCTCGATGCGATCGAGGCGATGCTCGTCGCCACGCTGGATGCGCGGGACGCCGATCCGCGCTGGTCGCCGTACATCGCGCTCAGCTCGCCGCTGTCACCGGCGCAGGAGCTCGCCGTCGCAAGGCGGTGGTCGCGTGCGGTGCTGCCCGTTCCAGTCGCGCCGCGGCCCGCCAGGCCGCGCGGCGACCGGCTGCGCGTCGGCTACCTGTCGCGTGACTTTCGCGAACATCCGACCGGCCGCCTGATGGCAGGCCTGTTCGAGGAATCTGATCGCAACCGCTTCGACCTCTACGCGTACAGCTACGGCCCCGACGATGGCAGCGCGACGCAGCAGCGGATCCGGAACGCGTTCGGCGAATCGTGGCGCGACGTGGAAAGTCTCTCCGATCCCGACGTAGCCGCGAAGATTCGCGACGATGGCATCGACGTGCTGATCGAGCGCAAAGGGCATACCCGCGGCGGACGCCTCGGCATCCTCGCATCGCGGCCGGCGCCGGTGCAGCTCCACTACATGAGCTTCCCCGGCACGCTCGGCTACGACGCCGTCGACGGAATCATCGCCGACGACGTCGTGATTCCGGCGGGCGCCGAGGCGTTCTACCACGAGCGCGTCTGGCGGATGCCGCGGTGCTATTTCGTCAACGACGCGCGCCGCGGCCTTCCCGCTGCGACGACGCGGCGCGACGCGGGCCTTGCCGAAGACGCGCTCGTCTTTGCGTGCTTCAATCAGAGCTACAAGCTCTCGGCGCCGGTCTTCGCGATCTGGATGGACGTGATGGCGCGCGTGCCGCGAGTCGTGCTGTGGCTGCTCGCTTCCGGGAGGCGGATGGTCGCAAACCTGCAGCGGCACGCCGCGCGCGCGGGCGTCGATCCGGCGCGCATCGTCTTCGCGCCGCACGTGCCGCAGGACGCGCACATCGCGCGCCTCGCCTGCGCCGATCTCGCGCTCGACACGCGGCCGTACGGATCGCACACGACCGGGTGCGACGCGCTGTGGGCGGGCGTTCCGCTGCTCACCTGTCCCGGCGAGACGTTCGCGAGCCGCGTCGGTGCGAGCCTGCTCCACACGGCCGGGATGCCGGAGCTGATCGCGGCGTCGCTCGACGACTACCGGGTGCGCCTCCATGAGCTCGCCGCGAGGCCCGA
>DATKMY010000169.1:0-21852 GCA_035541655.1 Casimicrobiaceae bacterium
GTCGTCGACGACTGGGGGCAGTGCCGAAAGGGGCTGCCGTACGGCGCGCTGCGGCGCCACGTCGACGAGGGCAGGCTCAGTGAAGCGAACCTGCATGGCGAACTCGGTGAGATCGTCGCCGGGCTCAAGCCGGGCCGCGAAAGCGACGACGAGACGAATCTCTTCTGGCATCGCGGGCTGTCGCTCTCCGACATCGCGCTCGGTTGCGCGATGCTCGAGAAGGCGAAGCGCCTCGGGATCGGGCGCACGCTTCCGTTCCAGTGAGCTTCGTCGCGTGCACCCGGATGTACGACGTCGCGCCCGAGGTGCGGAGACACTGGCACTCGCTGATGACGCTTGCCGCCTCGGGCGCGGAGCTCGCCATCGAGTGCATCGATCATTCGCCGCCTGCGCCGCTGACCGATCTGTGGGCACGCGACGATCTCGTCCTCGGTACGATGTGCGGATTGCCGCTCGCGACGAGCTATCCCGGCGTCCAGCCGCTCGCGGCACCGGTGACGGCGCTCGCCGACGGGGGCCGACCAACGTATCGCTCGGTGTGGCTCGCCCGCGCCGATAGTCCGTTCGACACGCTTCGCTCGACGTTCGGCCATCGCATCGGCTGGACCGTCGAGCACTCGCACTCGGGCTTCAACGCACCGCGGCACGCGCTCCTCGCGTTCCGGTCGGCGAGCCGGGCGTTGCTCTTTGGCGAATCTGTCGGCCCGCTCGGCGACCCGCGCTCCGCGCTCACCGCGCTCGGCGCGGACCGGATCGACGTGATCGCGATCGACGCGTACTGGTGGTGGCTGCTCGAGCGGCACGATCCGGCCGCTGCGCGGTCGTACCGGACGATCGGCGAAACCGCGTCCGCGCCGATGCCGCCGCTCGTTTGCTCGGAAGCGCTCGCTCCTTCGCTGGCACCGGCGCTCACCGCGGCGCTCGGCGAGCTACACACTGTTCGCGGCGCGGCGACGCATCTCCAAGCCCTCGGCATCGAACGTTTCGCGCCGGTCGCGCACAGTGACTATGCGTGCCTTGCCGATCTCGATCGCGCGGCGCGGGAAGCGGGCTACCTCGCACCGTCCTGACGCCCGCTCAACCGAGCGGCTTCAGCATCCACGCGTGCGCCGGGTCGTTGTGGAAGTGCCACGCGCGGCGCGGGCCCGCCATCACGTTGAGGTAGTACGACGTGTATCCATGCGGGACGACGACCGGGTGATAGCCGCGCGGCACCATCACGACGTCGTGGTTCTCGACCGTCATCGCCTCGTCGAGCGAGCGGTCGTCGGTGTAGACGCGCTGGAACGCGAAGCCCTGCGGCGGATCGAGGCGATGATAGTAGGTCTCCTCGAGCGCGCTTTCGGAAGGAAGCGCGTCGGTATCGTGCTTGTGCGGTGGATAGCTCGACGAGTGGCTCGGCGGTGTGATTACTTCGACGACCAGCAGCGCTTCGGCCGGCTCGTCCTGCGGCAAAATGTCGCGAACGTAGCGGGTGTTCCTCCCCTGCCCGCGCACCGTGCGACGGACGTCCGCCGGCGCGATGTGCCGCGGCGCTACGCCCTTCCGTGCAGGCGCCGAGCAGAGCGCGATCTCCGCATCGTTGTGGGCGGTGACCCGGAAGTCCTGTCCCGGCGGCAGGTAAACGGCATGCGGCGCGATGTCCTCGAACGGGCTCGCGCGCTCGCCGATGGTCGCCCACGCGAGCTCGCCGCACTGGACCGTCGCGCGGCCGGCGACGATGACGATGCATAGTTCGCGGTCGCCGGTTTTGCGCGCGATCGTCTCGCCCGGCGCGAGCCAGAGCGCTTCGAACCCCACGTAGCGCCATCCCGCCGATTCCGGCGTTACCGTGACGATCGTGCGCCCTGTGCGCGCTGCCTTGACCAGAAGCTTTGGAGTCATGCGGCGGCCCTCGCGGGTGCGCGCGCTGCGGAGCGCGCCTCGGCATCGGACTTTCCGCCGACGAGCGCGGAAAGCAGCTTGAACGACATCTCCGCGTAGCGGCGGGCGGGGGCGACCGTCGGGTCCTGCTCGCCCTCGACGACGAGCCATCCCCGGTAACCCGCCTCGCGCAGAATTGCGATGACCGCTGCGAAGTCGACGCAGCCCTCACCCGGCGTGCTGAATGCGCCGTTCAACACCGAGCGCAGGAAGCTCCAGCCGCGATTGCGCGCCATCCGCGCGACCGCCGGACGGACATCCTTGCAATGGACGTGAACGACGCGCGCGACGTGCTTGCGCAGCTCGATGGGGGCATCTCCGCCAGCAAACGTCACGTGTCCGGTGTCGTGCAGCAATCCGACCTCGGGACCGGTGACGCCCATCAGCCGTTCGACATCCCCGGCCGTTTCAACGTACGCGCCCATATGATGATGGTACGCGAGTCGCAGGCCGCGGGCGAGCGTGTGCCTCGCGAACGCCGTCAAACGCTCGCCATAGGCGAGCCAGTCGCCTTCGATCAGAAACCGCGGCCGCCGCGACAGCGCCTCCGGCGCGCCCTGAATCGAATCGGCGACCTCGCCGTAGACCATCACGCTCGCGCCGGTCGCAGCGAGCAGTCCGAGGTGCTTCTCCGCGGCAGCGATCTCGTCGGCGACGGTCCCGCGAGCCAGGTGCCCCGAGTACCAGCCGGAGACGCAGGCGAGGCGATGTCGCGCGAGCACCGCACGAAGCGCATCGGGGTCGCGCGGAAACTTGTTGCCGAGCTCGAAGCCCTCGTAGCCGATCGCCTTGCCTTCGGAGAGCACCGTGTCGAGCGGCGTCTCGCCGCCGAGAGCCGGCATGTCGTCGTTCGTCCACGAGATCGGATTGATGCCGATGCGCACGTCGAACATCTCAGGGCCTCTGGATCCGCTTGCCGTGCTCGTATTCCGCACGCGCCGCGCGCACCTTGTCGGACTCCGAGACCTCCGGTATCGCGACGTCCCACCACCAGCCGCCGGCGGCCGTCGAGCGCAGCGGATCGGTGTCGATCACGACGACCGAGGTCCGGTCGGCTGCGCGCGCGCGGATGAGGGCCGTCTCGAGCTCGGCGATCGAATCGACGTGCTCGGCGAGCGCGCCGAGCGAACGCGCGTGCGCCGCGTAGTCGATGTCGGGGGCGCCGAGCGGCCCCTGGACGCTGTCGTCGAAGAGATTGTTGAAGCCCTCGCCGCCCGAGGCGAGCTGCAGCCTATGGATGCAGCCGTAGCCGCGGTTGTCCAGGACGACGATGACGAGCTTCATGCCCAGCATCACCGAGGTGGCGATCTCGGAGTTGAGCATGAGGTAGCTGCCGTCGCCGACGATCACGATCACGTCCCGCTCGGGGCGCGCCATCTTGACGCCGATTCCCCCGGCGATCTCGTAGCCCATGCACGAGTAGCCGTATTCGACGTGATAGCCCCCGGGGCGAGCGGCACGCCAAAGCTTGTGCAGCTCGCCGGGGAGCGTCCCCGCCGCACAGACGACGATGTCGTTCGCGGCGGAATTCCCGACGCTCCGCTGCACCGCGCCGATCACCTCGCCCTCGTAGGGCAGCGCGCGCGCGGGAACGCTCCGCGCGTCGACGATTTTGGTGACGGTCTCGCGCCACGCCTGCGCTTCGTGGGTCGCCTTGTCCTGCCACGCGGCGCCGCTCGTCCAGCGGCCGAGGCGCGAGGACAGCGCGTCGAGCACGCTCGCCGCATCGCCGAGGATCGGCGAGGCGCGCCATTTGAGCGCATCGAATGCATTGACGTTGATCGCGACGATCTTCGCCTGCGGGAACAGCGAATGCGAGCCCGTCGTGAAGTCCTGCAGCCGCGTGCCGACGGCGATGACAACGTCCGCCGACTCCGCGAGCGCATTGGCGGCCGTGCCGCCGGTGACGCCGATCGGACCCGCCTGCAGCAGATGGTCCCACGGCAGCGCGCTCTTCCCGGCCTGCGTTTCGGCGACCGGCACGCGGTGCGCATCGACGAAGCGGCGCAGCGCGCCCGGTCCGCCGTCGCTGTAGAGAACGCCGCCGCCGGCGACGATCAGCGGTTGCCTCGCGGCGCGCAGTATCTCGACGGCGGCGTCGACGTCCACCGCATCCGGCACATGCGCACGGATCCGTACGAGCGTCGGCGCGAAGAACGCCTCGGGATAGTCGTAGGCTTGGGTCTGCACGTCCTGCGGCAGCGCGAGCGTCACGGGCCCGGCGAGCGCCGGATCCGTGAGCACGGCGATCGCCCGCGGCAGCGCGGTCAGCAGCTGCGCCGGCGCGACGATCCGGTCGAAGTAGCGAGATACCGGTCTGAAGCAGTCGTTGACCGACAGCCCGCCGTCGTGGAAATCCTCGAGTTGCTGCAACACCGGATCGGGTGCACGCGAAACGAACACGTCGCCCGGGAGCAGGAGCACCGGCAGCCGATTGACGTGCGCGGTGGCCGCCGCGGTGATCAGATTGGTCGCACCGGGGCCGATCGACGTCGTGCACGCCATCATCCGGCGGCGAAACGTAGCCTTGGCGAAAGCGATGGCCGCGTGGGCCATTGCCTGCTCGTTGTTTGCGCGATACGTGGGCAGCGCCGCGCGATGCCGATACAGCGCCTCCCCCAGCCCGGCGACGTTCCCGTGGCCGAAGATCGCCCACACGCCTGCGAAGAGCGGCACTTCGCGGCCCTCGACGACCGTTCCCTGCGCCGCGAGAAAGCGCACCAGCGCCTGCGCCATCGTCAAGCGAATCGTGCTCATCGCCGTTTTCCTTTCGCCCTTGCAGCGCTCCACGCCTCGATCAGCGCTTCGTAATGCCCCCGCACCGCCGCGACCAAGCCCGCATCGTCGAGCGCGCCCCCGAGCCACGCGCGGGAGGCGTCGTTGAAGATCGTGCGGCCGACCGCGAAGCCGCGACACGTGCGGCTGGCCGCGGCATCGGCGAAGCCGCGGGCGAGCGTGTCGATGGGCGCGCTCAAGCCCAGCAGCACGACACCGCGGCAGTACGGGTCGCGCTCCGCGATCAGTGCGTCGATCGCCGGCCACTCGCGGGTCGAAGGGGGCGGGAGCTTCCACCACTCGGGAAATATCCCGAGGTTGTAGAGACGCTTCATCGCTCGGACCAGCACCTCGGGCTCTTGCGGCAAGCGCTTGGGTGGAACGATCTCGATCAGGAGCTCGTGGCCGCTCGCCTGCACCGCCTCGTACAAGGCTTGCAGCTGAGCCTCGTTCTCGAGTCGGTTGCCGATCTCGTCGTCCGGATGGAACGGCACCAAGCACTTGACGACGTGTTCGAGGGGCCAGGAAACGAGCGCTGTTCCGATCGAGCGGCCACGCTCGAAGACGACGGGATTCGATCCCGGTAATTCGACGGGTCGGCCGACCCACCAGCCTCGCCCCGTCGCCGCGTTGAGCGCATCCTGCCCGTAGCGATCGTCGCAGAGCAGTCCCACGCGGCCACCAAGGCGGCGGACGCTCTCGGCTTCCGCGACCACGCGGACGAACAGCTTCTTCAGCTCCGGGATGCGCGCCTCCGACGCGTGCGACATGCGCGCCAGATCGAAGAACGGATCGCGGTGGTCGAACGCAAAGATGAACAGCTCGGAGCGGTCCGCGCGCGGCGCCGTTCGTCGATGCAGCCGCGTCAGCTCTGCGTCTCGATCCGGGCGCGGGATGCCATCGCCGTGGGCAAGGTAGTGATCGAGCTCGACGCGCGTCGGCATCGCCGGCGCGCAGCCGTGTCGCGACACGACGAGCGCGCCGCAGGCGTTTGCGTAGCGGCAGCAGGCGTCGATGTCCTCGCCTCGGATCCAGCCGGATAGGAAGCCGGCGGAGAACGCGTCGCCCGCGCCGAGCACGTTCAGAACCTCCACCGTGACGCCCCGGCCGTTGAACGCCTCGTCGAGCGAGCGCGGAATCGCGCCGTCGATCACTGCGCAGCCCATCGGGCCGCGCTTGACGACGAGTGTCGCGCTCGTGACGCGCCGCACCGCGGCGAGGGCCGCGATGATGTCCGTGTCGCCGCCGGCGATCGCGAACTCCTCCTCGGTACCGATCACGAGGTCGAAGCGCGGCAGGATCGCCTGCAGGTGCGCGGTCACCGTGTCGCTCGCGACGAAGCGCGTTTCGCCGTCGCCGCGCTTCGTGAGCCCCCACAGCACCGGCCGATAATCGATGTCGAGCACCGTTCGGACGTCGTTGCGCCGGGCGCGCTCCAGCGCGACGGAGCTCACGCGGTGAACGTGCGGCGTCGAGAAGTGCGTGCCCGTGATGAGGAGCGCCTTCGACTGCGCCAGGAAGGCCTCCGCGACGTCGTCGTCGCCGACCGCCATGTCCGCACAGTCCTCGCGATAGAAGATCAGCGGAAAGGTGTCGCGATCCTTGATTCCGAGGACGACGACGCCGGTGAGCCGCGCCGGATCGACGCTCACGTGTGAAACGTCGCAGCCCTCGCGCGCGAGAGTCTCGGTCAGGAAGCGTCCCATGGCGTCGTCGCCGACCCGCGCGGCCATCGCGGCGCTGAGACCCAGCCGCGCGCACCCGAACGCGGTGTTGGCCGACGAGCCGCCCAGGTATTTGGCGAAACTCGCGACGTCTTCCAGTCGCGCGCCGATCTGCTGCGCGTAGAAGTCGACGGCGATCCGGCCGAGACAGACGATGTCGTACCGCCGGCCGGCGGCGAATCGCGTGTTGTTCTTCATTCCGGGAAAATCGCCGCCCGCGTTCATGGCACGCGCGGCCGTTGCGAGACAGTTCCGCTGTAACATAGGATAACTTGCAGCGCTCCGCAACTGCCGCGGAGCGAACCTCGAATCGATCCGGACGACAGGCGCCGCGGGCGCTGGCCGAACGCGGGGGAAACATGATCGACGTCGCACTCTTCGGCGCGGGCCGCATCGGCGCGATCCACGCGGGAAACGTCGCGCGCGAGGACGGGGCGCGGCTCAAGTATGTCGTCGACGTCGATCGGGACGCCGCACAGAGGCTCGCCGCGCGTCACGGTGCGCAGACGGCGATCGCCGCTCAGGTCTTCGCCGATCGCGGCGTCGGCGCCGCGCTGATCTGCTCGTCGACCGACACGCACGCCGATCTGATCCTCGCCGCGGCCGCCGCGGGCAAGCAGATATTCTGCGAAAAGCCCGTCGATCTCGCGATCGTGCGCGCGCGGAGCTGCGCCGAGGCGGTCGCGCATGCCGGCGTCACCTGCATGATCGGCTTCCAGCGGCGCTTCGATCCGACGTTCGCCGCGGTAAAAGCTCGCATCGAAGCAGGCGAGATCGGCACCCCGGAGATGCTTATCGTGACGAGTCGCGACCCCGGTGCGCCGCCACTTCCGTACATCAGTAGCTCCGGCGGGATCTTCAAGGACATGCTGATCCACGACTTCGATATCTTCCGCTGGATCCTGGACGACGACGCGGCAACGGTACACGCCGACGCTTCGTGCCTCGTCGATCGCGCGATCGCCGACGCAGGAGACGCCGACTCCACTGCCGTGACGATTCGCACGAAGCGCGGGCGGTTGTGCCAGATCAACACGAGCCGCCGGGCGGCATACGGCTACGACCAGCGATTCGAAGTTCTCGGCAGCGGCGGCATGCTCCAGGCGGGCAATCACACGCCGACCGAGGTCGTCGCAAGCACGGCGAAGGCAGTGGCGCGCGATCTCCCGCTGCACTTCTTCCTCGAACGCTATCGCGCCGCTTATGCGAAGGAGCTTGCGCATTTCTTCGCGGTGCTCGCGGGCAAGGAGTCGCCGCGTACGACGATCGATGACGGACTGAAGGCACTCGAGCTCGCCGAAGCCGCGACGACGTCGTGGCGCGAAAGGCGGATCGTGGAGCTGGCGTAGGCGGCAGCAGCGCGATTGACGGGTTTTCGCGCAGCGCGACCCTCGGCTGTCGCCGCGGCTGGCGTTTCGCTGCGGCTGCGCGGCTTGATTTCGCCGTCTGGCGAGTTTCGCTGAGCCCGTGCGCGCGCGCAGCCTATCCCGCGACGTTCGCGCGCGCGCTCGGATAGCTCGTCTCGATGCGCTCGCGGGCAACGCGCGGTCCCGGCGGCGCGAACGTCGTGTATGCGCCGAGCACGTCCGCCGGAAGCTCGCCGACGAGCGACGCGAGGTCGGCGAAGCGAATCCCCTGACGGACGAGGAATGCGACGTAGGTGTGTCGCAGACAGTCCGAGTCGATGCCGGCGGGCTGATCGAGCCCCGCGTCGTGCGCCGCGCAGAGAATCTGCGCGTCGATCCCTTCGCGCGTCGCTGCCCCGCCACGCTGGCCCAGCAGCAACTCCGACGATGCAGCTTCGGCGCGCGATCCAAGCTCGGCGCGGAGCGCTTCGCCCAGCGCGATCTCGCGCCCGGCTTCGCCGCCAACGCGAATGACGCCGCGCGCGAAATCGACGTCGCCTACGCGCAGTGCGATCGCCTCGCCGACGGTGAGGCCGCCCAGGAGCAGCAGCACGGCGAGGCGGCTTCCCGCGTCGGAAGCCTGGACGAGCGCCGTCACCTCGTCTCGGCTCAGCTCGCGCGGCAGCTTCGGCTGCGATGAGAGCAACACCGGCTCGGCGCGCTCGACCGCACCGAGCGAAGCGCCCTGGATCGAAATCGAACCGACCTTGCCCTCGTACGACATCCCGGCAGGGGTCGGCCGCACGAGCACGACCGCGGGCTGCGGCTCGGTGCGATTGAAGAGCTCGACCAGCCACATCGTGAGCAACGCGAGCAGCAGCGAGCCGGCGGCAGCGATCCCCGTGTCACGCCAGTAGAGCGGGCGCCACGCTTCGCCCGGCGCGCTGGCCGCTTCGATGAGCTTGGCAGAGGGCATTCGCGAACGCTCGCTCGCCTCGAGCCTCGCGCGCTTCTGCGATGCATCGCGGAACGTCTTCTCAAGCTCGGTCAGGTCGTCCTGCTTGGCCTTGAACTCGTTGTAGCGCGTCGTGAACTGCCCGACCTCACTGCGCCCGGCGGTGATCTGACTCTGAATGCGCGCGACTGCGCCCGCGGTGCTCGAATATTCCTCCTGCGCTTCCGAAAGCGCCGCCTTCCGGCTCGCGTCACGCTGCACGGCGATCTGTCTCTCGAGCTCGGCGATTCGCGCGCGGACAGCCACCGCCTTGGGCTCCCGTGCGAGGTAATCCTGCGTATACGTTCGCTCCATGTCGCGCAGTTCTTCCTGCGCCTGCGATCGCCGCTGCTCGAGGTTCGTCAGCGTTGGATCATCGCGCTGCCTCGTCACCGGATTTCCCGCGGCCGCCGATTCGTTGAGCGCGCGCAGCTTGCCTTCGGCCGCCACCATCCTTTCGTTGGCGTTGCTCAGGTTGACGCCGAGGCTCTTCACCTGCGCCAGGACCGCATTTTCGTCGCGCTCGAGCGAAACGATGTTGTTCTTGAGGCGGAACGCTTCGAGGTCGCGCCGCTTCGCTTCGACGCTCTCCTGCAGGCGCTTCACTTGATCGTCGGCCTGCGCGAGCGCCTCGCTCGTCGAGGCCTCGAATGCCCGCGCAAGCCGCTCGCGGTAGGCGTCGATCGTCGTGTTGACGAGCGGCGCGAGCAAATCTGCATCCGGTCCGGCGGCGACGATCTCGACGACGTTGGTCCGTGGCACCGGCACGGCCGAAAGATGCGCCTGCATCCCCGCGATCGGATCCGACCCGAAGCGTGACAGGTCCAGCCCGGTGCGCGCAAGCCGCGCTGCCACGTCCTGGAGCACCGGTCGGCTCGTCAGAATCTGTAATTCGGTGAGGAATGGCCGCGGCGTTTCCGGCTCGGGACCCGCGGCCGGCACATTGGCTGCAGGCGCGGCGGCCGGTGCGGTCATCGTTGCCGGCGTGATCTCGATGCGCGCGGCGGCGCGATATTCGGGCGGTCGCAGCCACACATACCCGAGGCTCGCGACCAGCCCGGTAACGAGCGTCGCCAGGAAGACAACGAGACGGCGGCGATTCGCCGGATGCGCGCGCAGCGACGAGGGGTTCTCACCGAGCCAATCTCCGTCGTCGTGGATCGAGCGGTGGCGGATGCGTGACAGCATGGCGGGTGGCGTTGCGCGTCGATCGGGACGAGTTCGTCAGTATTTCGGGTTGCCTGCACGCGGTCAACCGGACGGACAAGGCTGGGCAGGCACCCGACGCGCTCTGCGTGTGCACATTTCGTGCCCGATCGCCGCGCGGCGCGCCGCCGGTCGGCGCTGGGCGACGTTTCGTCAGAGTTTGAGTGGTGCTCCGTAGCCAGTGAGCTCGAGATAGCCGCGCCCGGCTTCGCGCCCCACCGCCGTCGCCCGCACCGCGCCTTCCCAGTAGATCGTGCCAGTGCTCGCGCGCGAATCGAGCTCCTGGTCGTAGAGGAGCGGCTCCAGCGCGACCTCCATCTGACCCACGGTTACGCGCATCGCGACTGGGTATTGCACCCCGGTTCGTTGCGAGCGCCACGACGTGAGCGGCGCGAACCGGACCTGGCTCGGCGAGAACCTGCGGGTCGCGCCGTCGGCGCCGCGCAGCGTTCCGGCCGCCCAGAGTGGACCGCCCGCGACATCCCGTATCCGGAACGCCGTCAACGCGCCGCCGTCGAGCAGATTGATTCCGACCCAATCCCAGCCGACGGCATCCTTCGCCAGGTATTCGCTCGACCACTCGTGATCGAGCCAGGCTGTGCCGGTTATGCTCGTGTTGGTTCCCCCGGCCGTGATCGTTCCGCTCACCGCGAGCTGCGGCTGGCTGTAGTAGTAGCTCGCCTGCGCGGCGTGGGGACCCTTGCGCGAAACGCCGGCGTCGCCTTGGAGCAGCAATGGCTGCGTAGGCGTGAATCGCAGATCGAACGAGAACTTGCGCGCGGCGATCCGGGCGACGAACGCATCGCCGGCCAGCGCCAGCGACCAGTCGTCGATCCACACGCGAGTCGTTTCCTCGTCGGCACCGGCAAGGCCGAAACCTTCGCGCGCCGCGCGCTGATCGTGAAGGAGCCCCGCGCGCCTGGGGTCGGCGAGCGCGGCGTGAGCGAACACGAGCTGACGCGCCGCGAAAGCGCTGGAATTCGCCTCGGAAACCCCCGGGCGATTGCGGAAAAACGTCACTTGGACACCGTACGCGTTGCCGCTGGCGTCCTTCACCCAGCCCGTCACGTACCACCATTCGGTGCGGTACGCAGGATGGCTCCCGTGATCCCGGGGAAATTGCAGCGGCCGATCGGGCGTGACCTGTGCGTAGTCGATCTGCGCCCAAGCCGATCCGGCAGCGGCCGCGACAGGCAATCCGAGAAATGCCCGCCTGTTCACCAGTCTTCCTTTACCGCGCGAATCGCATTCTCGTTCAACGCCTGCCGGCCGCTCGCGAACGCAGTGACCATGGAGAGCCCGAGCAACGCGATCACGAACGCGGCGAGCGTTCGCCATGGCAGTGACAGATCCATCCCCCAATGGAACGACTGGCGGTTGACGACGTGGATCAGGATCAGGCTCACCACGAATCCGAGCGCCAGGCCGACGGTAAGCCCGATCGCACTCACCGCAAAGCCTTCGGTGGCGAGCATCGCGCCGATCTGCCGCTTCGTCATGCCGATATGGCGCAGCGCGCCGAACTCGCGCCGCCGCGCGAACACCAGCGCGCCAAACGACGACGACAGACCGATGAGCCCGATCCCGACCGCGGCGAGCTCCAGCGCGTAGGTGACCGCAAACGTCCGGTCGAATGCGCGCAGCGAAAGGCTGCGGAGCTCCCCCGGGGTGGCGGCTTCGAGGCGCTCACCGCCCGGGACCTCTTGGTGCACCAGCTTTTCGACGGCGGAGGGAGCGAAACCCGGCGCGAGCCACAGCGCGCCGTTCGTGACCGTGCGGTCGCCGGTCAATTCGACGTAGCGTTCGCGCTCGATCGCAATCGCCCCTTGCTGTCGCGCGTAGTCCCGCCAGACGCCGGCGACCGTGAACGGCACGGCTTTCCCTGCGATCGGCAGCTCGATCACGGACCCCTGCTTGATGCCGTAGAGCTCGGCAGCGCCCTCGCTGACCCACGCGGGCGGAGGCGCACCGCTCGGCGGTACGATCGGAGTGCCGATGATCGCCAATGTCCGAGCCGGGGCCGCCGGATCGATGGTGCGCGCCTGCAGGACGATTCGCGGCCGTGCCGGATCCAGCAGCAGTTGCTCCTCGCGCATGAATTCCGCCCGCACGACGCCGGGAAGCTTGGCGATGCGTGCCTGCGCTTCCGGCGGCAGATAAGCGGTGTCACCGCCGGTGGCCGCCCGCAGGTAGAGATCGGCGGGCAGCATGCGCCCGAGCCAAGCATCCAGCGAATCGCGAAACGACGCGACCATGATCACCATCGACACGGTAAGCGTCACGCTGGCGACGATCGCCGCGAGACTGACCGATACCTGCCCTGGCCTGTTTTGGACCTGTGCGATCGCGAGGCGCGCCGGCGGCGCGTTCGGCCGTGGCAGACGCGAGAGGGCGGCGACCGTGAACCGAGGGATCAGCATCAGCGTGCCGACGAGCAAGAGCGCGATTGCCGCGTAACCGAAGAGCGGCAATCCCGAAACGGGCGGCAGCAGCGTCGCCAGTGCACCCAGCGCCAGCGTCACGAGCCCCGGCAACGCCGAGCGTTGGTCCGCGACCGCGCGCTCCTCGTCGCCCGCCCTGAGCGCGAGTGCGAGCGGCGTACGCGCCGCGGCCAACGACGGCACGAGGCTCCCGAGCGTGGCCGCGGCCACGCCAAGCGCGAAAAAAACTGCGATCGCCAACGGATGCGGCTCGAGCACGGGTATCACACCGCGGAAGAATCCCGAACCCAGGTCGATACCGATCCAGCGCACGGCGAGCCCCGCGAGCACGAACCCAACCGCGATCCCGATCGCGCTTCCTGCGACGCCGACCAGCGCACCTTCGGCGACTATCAACGTAGCGAGTTGTCGGCGCGTTACGCCGAGCACGCGCAGCAAGGCGAACTGCCCGCGCCGGCGCACGACCGCGTGCGCCTGCGTCGAAAATACGAGCAAGCCGCCGGTGAAGAGCGCCACAAGAGCGAGCACGTTGAGATTGACGCGGTACGAGCGCGAGAGGCTCGCACTCGCTGCGACGGTTGTTTCCGGAGGCACGATCGCAAGGCCCGGCGGAAGCGCTGCTTGCAGGCGTCGTGCGAGCGCTGCGCCATCGACGCCTGGCGCGAGCCGAATATCGATTCGACTTAGGCGCCCGAGCCGGTCGAACGCCGTCTGCGCACCCGCGATGTCGATCACTCCGAGCGCCGCGCGGTCCGGGACGCTGGCTTCGCCTGCGACGCGCAGGCGCACATCGCCGAGCCCCGCCTGTAGAGTCACGAAGTCGCCCGTCCTCAGTCGCAGCGCGCGCATCGCGGCTGCGCTCAAGAACACGACGTCCGGGCGCAGCGTGTCGAGGCGGTCCACCGATCCGGTGATCAGTCCGGGGCGAATGAGGCCGATCCGAAATGCGTCGACGCCGACGACACGCAATGTTTCGTTGCGCTCGGCGACCTTCGCGTCGACCTCGACGACCGGGCTTGCGACGGCGACTCCAGGTGTGCGCGCGATCTCGGGATAGAGCATCTCGTCGAAGCCCGCACGCGGACCGCGAACTTCCAGATCGGCGTCACCGGAGAGGGTTCGCACGCTCTGCTCGAGCTCGTTGACCGCTGCATGGTTGATGACTTGAACGGCAAAGCCCAGCGCAACACCCAGCGCGATCGCCAAGACGGCGAGCGCGCTGCGCGCATGATTCTGGGCAAGCGAGCCGCGAAAGACCGCGCCTGCCGCCGCCGTGATCGACTCCGTCATCGCGCGTTCCGGCCCGGCTGCGCGAGAGGCGTCTCGCGCAGGCCGTCGCGAGAGAGCGTGAGCACACGGTCCGCGGTGGCCGCAGCCACGTGCGAATGCGTGACCAGGATGCCGGACGCTCCCCGCGCGGTCAGCTGATCGCGCAGAAGCTGCAGCACTTGGACCGCGGTGTCCGAATCGAGGTTGCCGGTCGGTTCGTCGGCAAGAACGAGCGTCGGCTTGTGAACGATCGCGCGGGCGATCGCGACGCGCTGCAATTCGCCGCCCGAGAGCTCGCGCGGCATCGTGCCCGCGCGATCACCGAGCCGCAATGCATCCAGGACCGTCATGACGCGCGTCTTGGCGATCGCGTCGGGAACTCCGGCAAGAGATAGGGGCAGCGCGACGTTCTGTGCGACCGTCAGATAGGGCAACACGTGAAACGCCTGGAATACGAACCCCATCCGCTCGCGACGCAGCACAGTGAGCGCATCGTCATCCTGCGTCGTGAGCTCGACGCCGTCGAGCTTGATCGAACCGCTGTCCGCGCGGTCGAGCCCCGCGATCAAGTTGAGCAACGTCGACTTGCCGACGCCGGACTCACCCATGACGGCGACATACTCACCCGGCTCGAGATCGAGATCGACGCCCGCGAGCACAGTACGCTGCCGCGGACCTTCGTAGGTTTTCGTGAGCTGGCGAATCGACAGCACGTCGCCGAGCGTAATGGCGACCGCGCGCGGTTGCAAGTGCTTGCGCTGCGCGTCGCAAGTGCGGCGATCAACGCCGTGTCGCCGTCAAGTCACGACGATGGTTCCCTGCATGTCTTCGTGGCCGGAGCCGCAGAAGACGTCGCACACGAAGCCGAAGCTTCCCGCCTTGTCCGGCGTGATGGTGACGCGCGAGATCGTCCCCGGCAGCACGTCGGCACGCACCTTGAAGTCCGGCGCGCTGAAGCCCATCGGAACGTCGGCGCTGGTGAGCTCCAGCACCGTCGGGACACCCTTCTTCAGCTGGACTTCCGAGGGCATCCATTCGAAGCGCTTCGCCACGATGCGCACCGTCTGCTGCGCGGGCTGCGCCGTCGCCCGCAGCCCGAGTGCCGCGGCGCCGAGTACAGCGATGCCGGCAACGAAGCGGCGGCGACTCGATTCGATTGCCATCCTTCTACCCCTGCCCCACCGGGATCTCGTTGATCTTGTAGCCGTGGTCGTTGAGCTCGGCCTCGATCTCGCGATAGCCGAGGCCTTGATACGGATGGGCCGCGTCCCATGGGACCGGCAGACGTTTCGGCTGCGAACCCGGCGCCGGCAGCGGAAACATCAGCGACTTCGCCGAGTGGTGTGCGATGTGGCCCGTCATGTGGTGGTTCTCCTGATGGATGTGGCCGTAGAACACCGTCACGTTCGAATACGGCAGCAGGAGATCGACGGCCTTGGCGCCGTCGCGCGTCGCCCAGTCCCATTGCGGATAGAGGTCGAACAGCGGCCGGTGCGTGAGCACGACGATGTTCGCGTCCTTCGGCTGCTTCGCGAGGTCGGCGGCGAGCCATTTGAGCTGGTCGTCGCCGATCTGCGCGGCGGGATCGGAGACGTTGTCGATCGCGATGAAGTGGACGCCCTTGTGATCGAACGTGAAGTGCGTCTCGCCGAAGAACTGCTTGTATGTCGTTCCCCAGTCGGGCGCGGCGTCGTGCTCGCCAGGCATGAACCGAACATCCTTGACCTTGAGCGCGGAGACGATATCGCGGAACTCCGCCATGCGCTGCTCGCGCTGCTTCGGGTCGTCGGTGACGTGCGTGAGGTCGCCGGTGAAGACGATGAAGTCGGGCTGCACCGACAGACTGTTGACAGCCGCGACCGCCTTCCGGAGGGTTCCCTTCGCATCCGGGTTGGGCGGTCCCTCGAAGCCCCAGTGCGCGTCGGAGAGCTGGACGAAATAGAAATCGTCGTAGCCGGCCGCGCGCACCCCGCTGCCGAGACCCGAGGCGAAAACCACGCCGCCCACGCCGATGAGCTTCAAGAACTCGCGCCGATCGATCGAATTCGCCATCATTCACTCCTTGTCTGCCCGAGAGGGGACCTGTACCGTGCATGACTGCGCGAGCGGGCCGTTTATTCCTGGCGGTCGTCCGGCGAAGCTCCGGGAATAAACCGGCCCCGTGATCGGTAGCACATGATGTGAAGCGTAGGAGAACGATTGACCGACGAATCGCAGAGCCGGCGCTTCCAGGAGATCGCGTTGCCGCACCTCGACGCTGCCTACAACCTCGCGCGCTGGATCGCGCGCAGCGACACCGACGCTCAGGACATCGTCCAGGAGGCGTTCCTGCGCGCGTTCAAGTCGTTCGGCGGATTCCGCGGGACGAGCGCGCGGCCGTGGCTGCTCGCGATCGTACGCAACACCTGCTACACGTGGTTGCGGCAGCACCGGGGCCCGCGGCTCGAGGTGCCCTACGACGACGCCGCCGGGAGCGACGAAGCCGCTGAGCCGTACCCGGTGGACGGCGATGCGAATCCCGAGGCGCTCCTCGCCGCGAGCGAGGAGCGGCGGACCTTCGATGCGGCGCTCGACTCGCTCCCCGCCGAGTTCCGCGAGGCGGTGATCCTGCGCGACGTCGAGGATCTCTCGTACAAGGAGATCGCGGCGGTCGCTGCGATCCCGATCGGTACCGTGATGTCGCGCCTTGCGCGGGGCCGCCGGATGCTCTTCGCTGCGCTCACCCGGATGCGCGAAGGAGGCTCGCATGGAATGTAGCGCCGTGCGCAAGGTGCTGACGGCGGCGGTCGACGGCGAGCTCGACCTGCGCGAATCCGCGGACGTCGACGGGCACCTCCAATCGTGCGCGGCGTGTCGCGCGCAACTGGAAGCCGGGCGATCGCTGCGCAGCGCAGTCGGCCGCGGCGCGAGCTATTTCCGCGCGCCGCCCGAGCTCGAGGCGAGGATCAGGGCGGCGCTGCCCGCAACCTCTGCCGCTCGTGCCTCGGTGCCTCGGCCGCGCTTCTGGCAATGGCCGATTGCCGTCGGCGCGCTCGCGACGGTATTCGCGATCGCCGCGACGATCGGCCTCTACACGACCCTTCCCGGGGTGGACGAGCGTATCGCCGACGAGATCGTGTCGAGCCACGTTCGGTCGCTCCTCGCGAACCACGCGGTCGACGTCGCATCGTCGGACCAGCATACTGTGAAGCCATGGTTCGCCGGCAAGATCGACTTCTCGCCGCCGGTGCGCGACTTCGCGGCCGAGGGCTTCCCGCTCGTCGGCGGCCGGCTCGACTACATCGACCACCACACGGTCGCCGCGCTCGTCTACAAACGCGCGCAGCATACGATCAACGTGTTCGCTGTGCCGATGCCCGAAGGAACCGCCGACGCAGCGCCACGCGCCGGATCGACGCACGGCCTCCACACGGTGCGCTGGACACGCGACGGGATGACGTTTTGGGCGGTGTCCGACGTCGGCGCCGAGGATCTCGCACGCCTGGTCGCGCTGCTGCGCGCGGCCGAAGCGCCAAAGTAGCACGACGCCTCGGGCGTCTCCGGCGCCCCTCCGTGCAGCGACGGGGCTGGGAGCGCAGGCGCTAAATCACGCGGCGCAGCGACCCTTTCTCCCGCGCCGACTTCGTCCATGCCGATTCCTTGATCCAGCCCGGAATCTCGTCCGGCGGCATCGGCCGGCAGAGCAGGAAGCCTTGGACGCTGTCGCAGCCCAGATCGCGGAGCTTGCCGAGCGTGGCCTCGTCCTCGACGCCGGCCGCAACGACGCTGAGCCCGAGCTTGTGCGCGAGCTCGATCGTCGAGCGCACGATGAGCGCGTCGCTCGCGTCCTCGACCATGCCCATGATGAACGATTTGTCGATCTTGAGCTCGTCGAGCGGCAGGCGGCGCAGATAGGCGAGCGTCGAGTACCCGGTTCCGTAGTCGTCGACGGCGAGCTTGCACCCGAGATCCTTCAGCCGTTCGAAGCTCTTGAACGCGTGCCCGGGCTCCCCGACGATCGCGTTCTCGGTGACCTCGAGCGTGAGCCACTGCGCGGCCACGCCCTCGTTCTCGAGCATTTCCTTGAGCTTCGTCGCGAGGTCCACGTCGAGCAGATCGCGGCCGGTGATGTTCACGGTGACGTTCATCGGCAAACCGCGGCCGCGCCACTCGGCGACCTGCTTGATCGCCCTCCCGAGGACCCACTGCGTCACCGTCCGGATGTAGCCGGTCTGCTCGGCGAGCGGCACGAACTCGGATGGCGGCACGAGGCCGCGCTGCGGATGCTGCCAGCGCACGAGTGCCTCGACGTGATGCTCGCTCATTTCGCCCAGCGCGATCTTCGGCTGATAGATGAGGGAGAGCTCGTCCTTATCGACGGCGTTCCTCAAGTCGGCCATGAGGGCCAGGCGCTTCTCGCCGTTGTCGTCGTAGCGCTCATCCCACACGGCGATCGCGAGCTGGTCGCGCTTGGCAGCGCGCATGGCAACGTCGGCACGCTCGATCAGCTTCGCCGGTTTGACGCCGTGGTCGGGGCACGACGCGATGCCGACGCTCGCCCGGCAATCGACGACGTGCCCATCGAGCGTCATCTTCACTTCGAGCGCCCGGCGCACCGCTTCGGCGACGCGCTGGGCGTCGCTGGTGCGGCTTCCGGGCATCATGATCGCGAACTCGTCGGCACCGAGGCGCGCGACGCTGTCGCTCGCACGGCGTATTACCGAACGAAGCCGCGCCGCGACCTCGCGCAGCATCAGATCGCCGATCGGGCGACCCAGCGTATCGTTGACGTGCGCGAATTGATCGAGGTCGATCACGAGCACGGATAGCGGCGAGCCCGCGCGGGCGGCGCCGGCGATCGACTGCTCGAGGCGGTCGACGAAGAGCACCCGTGTCGGCAGCCCGGTCAGCGCATCGCGATGCGCGAGCTCGGTCATCCGCTGGACGACCGACGCGACCCCGTCCTGCATCGCGCGGAGCGCTGCGGTCAGCTCGCCGATCTCGTCCTTGCGCGAGCCTACGGCGATGGGGTTGTAGTCTCCGGCGGCGCCGCGCCGCGCAGCGGCCGTGAGATCGCGAATCGGGCCGGCGACCTGGCGCGCAAGGAAAATCGCGATCAGGAATGCGCCGAGGATCCCGAGCCCCGAAGCGATGGCAAGCTGCTGCTGCATCGCGCGAAACGGCTCGAGTGCCGGTTCATAGCGTCCCTGCAGCACGGCAAGCGCCGCATCGTCGGACCGCGGTGCCAGATTGATGACGCGCGTGACTGCGTCTTCGCCATACTCTGCGTTGCCGTCACCACTCGTGCTCGCATAGCGGTTTGCGGCGACGTCCTTGACCAGAGCCGAGCGGGCGGGCTCGGCGAGCGTGCTTGCTGCCATCTTCCAGGCACCTTCATCCTGCCGCCCGAGGACCGAGATCTCGAGCCCCGTCAGGTTCTTCAGGTCCTGCGCGAGCGAATCGTTGACCTTGAATCCGCAAACGATCCACCCGACCGGAAGCGGCAACTGCACCGGAACAGCGGCGAGCTGGTAAAGCTGTCCGGCGATCGGCGCAATCGCCGAGGCCTGCTGTGCAGCTGTCGCTCGGTCCAGGAGCTTCGGATACGCCGCTGCACGCCCAATCTCCGATTCGAGCGTCGAGGCGACGATGCGCCGATCCGTGCCGACCAGCAGCGCGAGCGGGGCGCCGAGGCCCTTGCTTGTCTTCGCGAGCATCGGCGCGAGCGCGGCGCGATCGTTCGCGATGATCGCCTCGCGGAATGCCGTGTCGGCCGCGAGCACCCGCATTCCTTCGGCCATCCGCTGCGTGTCGAGATCGAGAAAGCGCTCGAAGGCTTTGGCGCCGGTGGCAACCTGGCCCTTCACCGAGTTGCGAACCGAATCCGAGCCGACCTTCGCGATGAGCACGAACGCTCCGCCCTGAACCAGAACGATCAACAGCAACACGGACCCCAGGATCCGGGTCTGGATGCTTCGGAACGAAATCGACGGGAGCTTGGGCACGGGCGAAGTTGTGGTCAACGATATGACGCACTTCGACACTTGCGCGACCGCGCGCGCCTGTCCGGGTCGACGCGGCGATACGAGGCCCCCGGGGCGAGGCGACGGCTGCGCCCGACCCTAGGTCTTGAAATTACCGAGAAAACAGTCCGTTGCATCGTTACGATCCGTCGCACCGCAGCCCTGGGCGTTCGGCCGCAAGGCCCCCATGAGTGAGAGCGCCGTTTGCGGTCGCGAAAAAAGCAAGATCCCTGCCGTCGGTCGGTCAACTCGCGCAGCTGTGACGGCCGGCCGGGAGATCGGGACGAGCGGTCTCGGGTTCGCGCCTCGATTTTCCGGCGCTATTGCAGCGCTGCCTGGCTCGCTTGGACGGCGTTCCCCGGGCTCGTCACCGTCGAGTAATAGACCTGCGACGCGCCCGTCGTCGACGAGATGTTGTCGATGATGATCCCGCCAGCGCCGCCGGCGGCCGGAATCCCCGCAGTCGCGGCCGTCGACGCGGCCCAAGGCGTACCGGTGTACGTCAATTGGACGCGATACGTCGTCGTCAGGTTGGTGCCGCCAGCGCTCTTCTGGACCAGGACGTCGATCGCGTCGCCGACGTTCGGGAACGGCGACGAGTGCGTGCTGTCGCTGCACGTCGTGCTTCCCGCGGGAATCGAGCAGACGACCGATGTGCTCGTGTAGTTGTTGCGCAGCGTATAGGTGTTGGTGGTCCCCGCCGGCGTCGCTGCGCCCTGAGTGATGATCATTCCGGAGTAAACGCCCGTTTGCGCCGCGGTGAGGATCGTATCCCGGTTCGTTTCCGTTCCGTTCAGGGTCGCCGACGCGGAGACCGACATGTAGCGAGCCGCGTTGTTCGTCGATGAGCTGGTCGTCGTCGTGTCGAAGAAGTTGGGGGTCGTGACTGCCCCCACCTGGAAGCTGTTGACGCACCCCGCGCCGCCGCAGCCGGTGCCGTTACCGAGATCCGGAACACTCACGAACAGGAAGTCGTTCGACCCGTTCGCGACTTCGGCGACCGGCGAGCACCTGCCGAACAGCGCCGTGAGGGCGCCGCTCACCAGTTGGGGGCCGATTTGCGCGGTCCCCATCACGTTGGCGACAATTGGAACCCGCCACAGCGTCGGCGCGAGCGAGCCCGGCGTCGTTGTCGTCGCGCCACCGCAGACGTACAGGTATCCAGTGGGGCTCGAGCCGGAACTGTTCCAATATGTGTCGTCGAACGTGCCCGCGTAGACTACCCGATTCGGGTTGATGCCGCCGCCGATCGTCGTCTTCGTGCCCGTGCTACCGCCCGCGAAGTTCGTCGGGAACTGATAGACGGCGGTGCAGTTGCTCGTGGCCGCCGCGTAGCACGTCGGGCTGTTCGCGGTCGTCGAGCCGTCGTTGGCGACGAACACATAGACCATCCCCGCCGTCGAGTCGACGAGCGGCGCATCGGCGACGCTCGGGGTGTTGTTGCCCGCAAGCTGCCCGCTGGTCACAACCGTTCCGCTCGCATTGATCGTGTGCAGCGCGCCCCCCGTCGTGGCGCCGCGCGAACTGCCGACGAAAACGAGTCCGCTTACGCTGTCGTAGACGGGCGACGTTAGAACATTGCCCGTGCTCACCGTGGCGGGGAAACCGCCTGTCGTCTGCTCGGCCGGCGTTCCATTGAAGACGCCAGTGAATTTGTGCAGCGTCCCGTTGTCGGCTCCGACGTAGACGATGTCGCCGGCGTAATCGTAGAAGGGCGACGAGTTGCTGTCGTCGGGATTGCCGTTGAATGCGATCACCGTCATGCAAGGCGCCGTGCACGCACGGTAGTTGGCGGGCGTGACGCTGTTGGGAGCGGTTGGCGCGCCTACCGTTCCGACGGACGCCGTGCTGCTCCACTTGAGGAGGACGAGGCTCGCAACCCCACTGCTGCTCTGGACGAAAGCGACCTGATCACCTCCGAACGACATGACGGGAGAGAGATCGGCAATCGCGCCGGAGCCGGTGTTGTACGACCAGAATGCAGCGGGAACGGCTTGCGTCGCGGATCCGCAGGACGAGTAGAGCTGATTCAACGCGAAGATCGTCGGCTGCCCTGCCGTGCCGGTGCCTCCGGCGAGCGTGGTGCCGGTCCACCCGAATCGCGCGTTGTTGTCGGCGAGCGCGATGCTGTTGGCGCCGGTCCCCTGCGTGATCGCCGTCACGCGTACCGTG
>DATKMY010000170.1:0-2825 GCA_035541655.1 Casimicrobiaceae bacterium
CGAGCGGGATGGTCGGCCCTGCCGCAAGCTCCGGAGCCCGGCGGACGCCGGATCGCACCGCCAGCGCGCTCGCGAAGCTCGCGCCCGCGGAATGTCCGATGGGAGTGACGGCGCCAAGGCCGGTGATCGCAACCCGACGCATGCGCACCCCTCAGTCGGCTCCCGCCGGCACGAGCTGCGCCGACAGCGCAGCCTCCACGATGTCGACGACGTCCTGCACCATGCCGCTGCGCAGGTCCGCGTCGCTGTCGACCGACACATGGAACGCGTCTTCCAGCGTGAACACGAATTCCAGGGCGGCGAGCGAGTCGACGCCGAGGTCGGTAAGCGGTGTGCTCGGAGTGATCCGCTCCGGAACCACGTCGAACTCGCTGACGATCAATGCCTTCACCTTCTCGTAAGTCTCGTTCATGATGCACTTGCTCCTTGAAAATCGAACTGCGCGCTTCCCGCTGCCTCACGGTCCTGCATGCAGCCGCCGCGCGGCTGCGTTGTCGCCCCGGGTGTTGAAGAACTGCACGGTCTTGAGCGCCGCATGATCGCGGTCGTTGTCGAGCGTGATCATGTGGTAGCTGTTCGTGACGATGATCTCGCGAAATGTCGTCGTCGCGACGCGCTCGCGCACGTAGTCGACGTTGGCGAGGCTCGCGACGTCGTCCTCCCGCGCGTGGATCATCAACAACGGCGCCCTGACGCGATTCAGCGTGCGCTTGACGTGGCGGATCAGCCGATCCGCTTCGCGCAGGCTCGACGTCGGGATCGTGGCGGCACCCGCCGACGAGAGCCGGCCGCGCTCGAACTCCCTCGCGATCCAGGCGCGCACGCGCGGATTCTTGACCCCGTACGGCGGCGTTTCGCGATACCGGTAGAAGCGTCCGAGCGGCGTGTAGCACGCGAGGGGAAGCAGGAAGCGCCAGCGCGATATGTTCCAGCCGTCGAAGAACAGCGTCGTCGAGATCAGGGACAGACCGGAGACGAGCGCCGGCCTCTCCGCGGCCACGGCAAGGGCAAGCGTCGCGCCGAGACTCACCCCGCAGACCAGCAGCTCGTCGCAAGTCGCGGCGCAGGCTTCGACTTCGCGCGCGCAGTCGGCGATCCAGCGCCTGTAGCTCGCGGGGTCGGAATCGCTTTCGCGATTCGAGGCGGTTGCCGAATACCCCGCAAGGGTCGGCGTATGGACGTGGAAGCCGGCGTCACGAAGCGCCGCGGCGAACTGGCGCAGCTCGAGCGGCGTGCTGCACAAGCCGTGCAGCAGCAGCACGGCCCGATGGCGTCGGGATGACATGGAGGCGGCGGGACCTAGGCGAGAGAATCCGTGCGGGACAGTTGCTCGGGCTTGACCGACACGCGTTCCATGAACCTGCAGAGCGCCCAGTTGATCGCGGGGTTGCGGTGCCGGTAGTACAGGTAGACCGGATGCAGCGTGCTGCCCAATCTCTGCTTGAATTCGTAGGTCGTGGAGCCCGTCTGGTAGACCGTGTAGCCGTCGCGCAGGCACATCTCGATGTGCGACAGGGACATGATGAAATACAGTCCGTGCCGCCGCCCGCGCTCGTAATCCATGCCCAGGTACTTGTAGTGCATGCGCTTGCCCTTGCACATCAGCAGGCAGAAGCCGATCAGCGTGTCGCCCTCCCAGTAAAGGGCGTACTTGCTGAACGGGCCGACGAGCTCGAAAAACGGCTTGTTGAGCGTCTCGAACGAGAACTCGCCGCGCCTGTGGACGTTGAGGTAGAGCTCGTAGATGCGGTCGCCGAGCTCCGAGGGAAATCCGTCGCGAAACTCGATCCTCAGCGCCTCCGCCTTGCGCAGCCTGCGCCGGAAATCGGAGCGCACGTGCTGCTTTAGGCCGGACCAGTAATCGCCTTCTATCTCGAGCGCCGCGACCGGCAGGCCGGGCTCCATCGCAAAGCCCTCGAGCGGCAGGGTCGGCGGAAAGTCCTTGTAGGAGACGATCGCAGCCCGCCGCAGCAGGTGCCGGTTGAACGCCTCCAGCACTTCCGCCGAGACCTCGCCGTCGATGACCCCGTAATCGGCGATCGGATGGCCGACGCACGCGATCGACAGCCAGAACGGCTGGAGCAGCCGCTTGAGCAGGCCGCCCTTCATCGTCGTGTTGATCCGGTAGCGCATCGTGAAGGTCGGCGCGGTGGCGACCGGCATGCCGCTGCGGTACGCGCGCAGATAGGACACTGCGAAGCCGTCGATGCCGGCGTCCTGGAACGCCTTGTAGAACGCGTAGCCCTCGAGCTCGCCGTCGAGGAAATCCGGCGGCGGGTCGGCGAGCTCTTCGACGACGACGCGCGGTGCGTCGACCGCCGTAGCGGCACGTTCTGGTCGCCGCGCGAATTCGCCGCGAGCGGCGGAACGGGACGCGGTGGCGGTGATTCGCGGAATGGGCGCGGGCGAAGGCATGTCCGTGGGTCGTGTCGTTGCGTTTCGCGAGACGGGAAATCGGGAGGGGTCGCAGGTCATGCGCCCGCCGACATCGCCCACACGCCGCCGACGATCGCGGCCGCGCCCATCCAGTGGCGCGCTGTCAGCGTCGCATCGAAGCAAACCGCGTCGAGCGCGGGCACGAGCACGAACGTAAGCGCGTAGAGCGGGTAGGCGATCCCAAGGTTTGCCGTCCGAAGCACCCAAACCCACAGCCCGGTCGCCAGCGTCGAGACGGTGAGCGCGGCCAGCATCGCCGGCGACACCCACGATCCGATCGTCTGCCATGTGAGTCCGGCCAGCGAAACGTCGCGCGCGGCCAGCTTGAACAGGATCTGGCCGCAGCCGATCAGCGCGACGCTCGAGATCGTCATGATGAATTCAGCGCC
>DATKMY010000171.1:0-5753 GCA_035541655.1 Casimicrobiaceae bacterium
ACAGCCCTACTTCCGCATCTTCAACCCGGTGACGCAATCGGAACGCTTCGACGCAAACGGAAAGTTCATCCGGCGCTATGTGCCTGAGCTTGCGGCGCTCCCCGACGCGCGGATCCACGCACCGTGGCGGATGTCGTTAGAGGAGCAGCGCGAGCGCGGGGTCATCATCGGGCGCGACTACCCGCCGCCGATCGTCGACCACGCGAAATCGCGCCTGGCCGCCCTGGCGCTGTTCGGCGCGGCGCGCCGCCCCTGACGTTCCGAAAGCAGCGCGAGCGCGTCGCGTTAAGGCAGCGCGGCCTCGTGCGCGCGCAGCAGCTCCATCGGCGGGAATTGGGAGCGGATGGCGGAACCTCCGAATCGGGCACGCCCGGCACCGCCCGCGCCGAGCGCATCACTCCTCTTCGTGCTTGCGCGATTTCTTGTACTCGGTGACGAGCTGCTGCTGCAGGTTGGGTGGCGCCTGCTCGTAGTGGGAGAGCTGCATCGACCAGGAGCCGTGGCCGCCGGTCACGGATTTCAGTCTTGCCGAGTAGCCCTCGAGCTCGGCGAGAGGTGCAAGGCCGGTGATCGCGAGGATGCCCGGCTGCAGTCCGCGAGTGCTGGTGACCTGACCGCGCCGCGACGAAAGATCGCCCGCGATGTCGCCGGTGTTGCTCTCGGGGCAGATGATCTCGACGTTCACGATCGGCTCCAGCACGATCGGTTTCGCCTTCTCGATCGCATCGAGGAATGCCTTTTTCCCCGCGGCGACGAAAGCGACTTCCTTCGAATCGACCGGATGGTGCTTGCCGTCGTGAACGACGACGCGGACGTCCTGCATCGGGAATCCGGCGATCGCACCGCTGACGAGCACCTGCTCGACGCCCTTTTGCACCGCCGGCATGAATTGATGCGGAATGACGCCGCCCTTCGTCTGGTCGAGGAACTCGAACCCCGCTCCCCGCTCGCGCGGCTCGACGCGCAGCGACACTTCGCCGAACTGCCCGGCGCCGCCCGTCTGCTTCTTGTGCCGATGGAAGCCCTCGGCCTTGCCCATGATCGTCTCGCGGTAGGGAATCCGCGGCGGCCTGGTGTCGATCTCCAGCTTGAACTGGGAGGCCATCCGCTCGAGCACCGAGCGCAGGTGCAGGTCGCCCAGCGCACGAAGCACGGTCTCGTTGGTCGACGAGTCGTGCTCCAGGTGAAGCGTGGGGTCCTCGGCGATCATCCGGTGCAGCACCTCCGAGATCCGCTGCTCGTCGCCGCGCTTCTTCGGCGTGATCACGACGCCCTGCATCGGCGTCGGGACCTCGAGCGGCCGCATGTGGATCTGGTCTTCGTCGTGGGAATCGTGCAGCACGCAGTCGAACTCGATCTCGTCGACCTTCGCGACCGCCGCGATGTCCCCGGGCACCGCCTTGTCGACCTCGACGCTCTTTCCTCCCTGCAGCATGAGGAGGTGCCCGACCTTGAACGGCTTGCGGCCATCGCCGACATAGAGCTGCGTGTCCTTGGTCACGGTGCCCTGCCAGACGCGGAAAATGCCGAGCTTGCCGACGAACGGGTCCATGACGACCTTGAACACGTGGGCGAGCACGTGCTTCCTCGGGTCCGGCTCGGCGCGGAACTCCTGAGGGGTATCGCCTTCGCCCTTGTAGAAGAGAGGCGGATTGCCCTCGGCCGGATTCGGCGCGAGCTTCACCAGCACGTCGAGAAGCTCCGCGACGCCTGCGCCCGTCCGCGCCGAGACGAAGCACACCGGAACCAGATGCCCTTCGCGGAGCGCGCGCTCGAACGGCGCGTGCAGTTCCTCGGGCGCGACCTCGCCCTGCTCGAGGTAGCGCGCCATGAGTTCCTCGTCGACTTCGACGACCTGGTCGACGAGCGCCTGGTGCGCGGCCTTGACCGACGAGAAGTCGGATTCGCCCTCGGGATTGAAGAAGCAGTCGACGACGCGCTTGCCGCCGCCCGCGGGCAGGTTGATCGGCAGACACTCGCGGCCGAACGTCGTCTGAATCTGCGCGAGAAGCCCCTGCAGGTCGACGTTCTCGGCGTCGATCTTGTTGACGATCACCAGCCGGCAGAGCTTGCGCGCAGCGGCCCATTCCATCATCCGCGACGTGATCATCTCGACGCCCGACTGCGCACTCACCACAATTGCCGCAGTCTCCACAGCGTCGAGCGCGCCGATCGCCTGCCCGATGAAGTCGGGGAAGCCCGGGGTATCGACGAGATGGATCCGCGTCTCGCGCGTGTCGAGATGCGCGATCGACGCGCGCAGCGAGTGCTGCCACGTCTTCTCGAGCGGGTCGAAATCGCAGACCGTCGTCCCGCGCTCCACCGTACCCGCTTCCTTGATCGCGCCGGCGGCGAGCAGCAGCGCCTCGGCGAGCGTGGTCTTGCCCGACGCTCCTTGTCCCACGAGCGCGACCGTACGAATGCTGGTGGTGGCGTAGTTCGCCATTCGCGTGTCCCCTATGGATATTTCGACAAATTATACCGGCCCCCGGGGCGGAGGCAGGACTGACGTCGGGGCGGCCGGCGAGCGCGCCACCGGCCGGGGGAAGCGGCCGTCTAAGGCGTGAGCGCCAGCATCTCGCGCAAGTGCGTGAGTAGCTCGTCCTCCTGGAACGGCTTGCCCAGATAGAGCTCGACGCCCAGCGCGCGCGCGAGATTGCGATGCTTCTCAGCCGTCCGCGACGTGATCATCACGATCGGGATGCCCGCGTGCTTCGCGTCGGCCTTGATCTTGCGGGTGAACTCGAACCCGTCCATCCGCGGCATCTCGATGTCGAGCAGAATCACGTCGGGCGTTTCCGTCTGCATGAGCTCGAGCGCGTCGAGGCCGTCCTTCGCCGACACCACGTCGAAGCCCTCGCGCGTGAGCAACCGGCTCGTGATCCGGCGCACCGTGAGGGAATCGTCGACGATCATCACCAGCGGCTTGCCCGGCTGGACGACCGCCGCCCTCGGGACCTCGGGGGCGACGCGCTCGGCGTTCGGCTCGAACACCGGCACGTCGGTGCGCTGCGCGAGCTGCACCGGGTTGATGATCAGCACGATCTCACCGGTGCCAAGCACCGTCGCGCCGGCGATGCCCGACACACGCGCGAGCTGCGGCCCGATGTTCTTCACGACGACTTCCTGGTTGCCGATCATTTCATCGACGTGAATGGCGGCGAGGCTCTGCCCGCTGCGGAGCAGCAGCACGGCGTTCGTGCGCGTGGACTCGGGAATCGAGTCGCGATCGCCCAGGAGGCGCGGCAGGTAGTGGAACGGGTAGGTCAGCCCCTGCCACGGGACGCGGCGCTGCACGTAGAGCTCGACCAGCTGCTCGGGCTTCATCTGCTCGACCTTCTCGACCATCGGTGCGGGCAGCGCCCACAGGCGCCCACCGGCGCGCACGAGCACCGTCTGCGCCACCGCAAGCGTCAGCGGCAGATACAGCATGAACGTCGTGCCCTGGCCGAGCCTCGTCGACACCTCGACGCGGCCGCCGAGCTCCTCGATTTGCGAGCGGACGACGTCCATTCCGATGCCGCGTCCCGAGACCTGGGTGACCTTCGACGCCGTGCTGAATCCGGGCTCGAAGATGCAGGCGATCAGCGCCTCGTCGCTCGGCTTGTCGTCGGCCTTGAAGCGGCCCTGCGCGACCGCCTTGGCGCGAATGCGCTCGAGGTCGAGGCCGGCGCCATCGTCGATCAGCTCGATCGCGATCTCGTTGCCGACCTGGCGCACGGTGAGCGTGATCTCGCCGGTCTCCGATTTGCCGGACTTCCTGCGCGCGTCGCGGCGTTCGATGCCGTGGTCGAGCGCGTTGCGTAGCAGGTGCTCGAGCGGGCCGACGAGCTTTTCGAGCACCGAGCGATCGAGCTCGGTCTGGGCCCCGCCGATCTCGAGGTTCGCGCGCTTGTCGAGCTCCTTCGCCGTACCGCGCAGAATCCGGTAGAGGCGCTCGGTCAGGCTGCCGAAGGGCACGGTGCGGATCGAGAAGAGCTGCTGCGCGACGTCTCGCGACAGGCGTGCCTGCGAAAGGAGCGCGGCATCGGTCACGTCGAGATTGCGCAGCAGCGACTGCTGGATCGTGGAGACGTCGTTGACGCCTTCCGCGAGTGAGCGGGCGAGCTCCTGGAAGCGCGTATAGCGATCGAATTCGAGCGGATCGAACTTCTCGTCGCCCTCGCCCACCTTCGAGAGCCGCGACTGGATCTGCGACTCGGCCTGGATCTCGAACTCGCGGACCTGCGCGCGCAGGCGGACGACGCTGCCGGTCAGCTCGAGCAGGTTCGCCTTGAGCGCGCGGAGTTCGCCCTCGATCCGCGCGCGCGTGATCGCCACTTCGCCTGCCTCGTTGACGAGGCGGTCGATGATGTCGGCGCGCACGCGCAGCATCGCGTGCGCCCCCGCTTCGACCTCGGCTGCCGTGGGCGCCGGCGCTTGCGGCACGCCGGCCGGAACGACGACGTGCTTCTCGCCGCCGGTCGCCGGTGCAGCCGCGGCTTCCGCGGGCGCCGGTCCGGCGACGGCAGGCGCTGCCGCCAGTGCCTCCGGCAGCGTTACGTTCGTCTTGCCGGCGCGCAGCGCGTCGAGAACGTAGCCGATCCGGTCGAGGTCCGTGTCGAGCGCTTCGAAGAATTCGGGCGTCGGCGTGATCGGCGTGTCGGCGGGCGAGAGCCGCGATTCCATCCGATGCGCGAGCTCTCCGAGCCGCATGGCACCGGCCATCCGCGCGCTGCCCTTGAACGTGTGCAGCGTGCGCTGCAGCTTCTGCGCGGTGCCGGAATCGCCGGGCGATCGGCGCCAGCCGCGCACCTGCTCGCCGGCCTGCGGGTAGAGCTCCGCGGCCTCCTCGAGGAAGATCGGCAGCACCTGCTCGTCGACGTCGTCGCGGATTGCCGCGAGCGCGTCGTGCAGCGATTCGGCCGCGGCCTCGACGGGCGCAGCGTGCGTGGGCGGCGCGGCGGCCGCATCCGCGACCGCCTCCAGGGCAACCGCGCGCTCGGCCTCCGCCGGCACGTGCACGACCGCAGGTGGCTCGGGGATTTGCACTGTGGGGGAAACGGCCGTCGCCTCGTCCGCCACCTCTTCCGGACGCGAAGATTCGTGGGTGCCGGCAGGCGCAGCTTGCCCGGTCGCCTCGCCGCTACGCGCCGGCTCTTCCGCAGCGGGAACTTCGCGCGCCGCCGTCTCGGATGCGACGAATTCGCGGGCCGCCTGCGTCTCGGCATCGATCGGCCCGTGTTCGGTTGCCGCTTCGTTCTTCAGTGTGTCGAGCGCGACCTGGATCTCGGATGCGTTCGCCGAATCCGCGGCGTTGAACCCGCTGCGCGACTTCACGCGGGCGACGAGCTCGCCAAGCCCCAAGATCGAGTTTGCGAGGACGGGGAGAGCCGATTCCGGCATCGGCGACGCGTGCCGCTGGAGCGCGAGCAGGCATTGCTCGAGCGAGCCCGCGGTGAGCGCGATGAGCGGCAAGCCGCTCGTGCGATGGATTCCGCAGAGCGTATGGCTCGCGCGCACCATCGCGGCCGACGGGAGCTGCCTCGAGTCGAACTGCAGCACCGAGAGCTCGTGGGCGAGTGTGGCGAGATGCCCGTCGGCTTCGTCGATGAGCACGGCGAACAGATCAGGGGTGAGCGTCACGTCGCCGATCGTCACGGCTTCGCGCGCGAAGAGGTTCGCGGTCGGCTCCTTGACGGCGGCCTCCGCGCGCGCGTCGCGGGCGGGCGCGAAGTCGATCACGTCCGCGCCCTCCTCGCCCCCGTCCGCGC
>DATKMY010000172.1:0-25973 GCA_035541655.1 Casimicrobiaceae bacterium
CAGTTCCATCCGACCGGCGTGGCCGGCGCCGGCGTGCTGATCACCGAGGGCGTGCGGGGCGAGGGCGGGATCCTGCTCAATTGCAACGGCGAGCGCTTCATGGAGCGCTATGCGCCGAACCTGAAGGATCTCGCCTCCCGCGACGTCGTCAGCCGCTCGATGGACCAGGAAATCAAGGAAGGTCGGGGCTGCGGTCCGAACAAGGACCACGTGATGCTCAAGCTCGATCATCTCGGGCCCGAGGTGATCATGAAGCGGCTGCCGTCGATCCACGAGATCGCGCTCAAGTTCGCGAACGTCGATTGCACGCGCGAGCCGATTCCGGTCGTCCCCACGATCCACTATCAGATGGGTGGCGTGCCGACCAACATCCACGGGCAGGTGGTGGCGCCGAAGGACGGCGACTACAAGGCGGTAATCGAGGGTCTCTACGCGGTGGGCGAGTGCTCGTGCGTCTCGGTCCACGGCGCGAACCGGCTCGGGACGAATTCGCTCACCGATCTGATCGTGTTCGGGCGGTCGGCCGGCAATTTCATCGTCGATCGGAAGCTCGCCGCGAACCCGCACAAGACGCTGCCGGCAGACGCCGGCGACGCGACGCGCGCTCGCCTCGCGCGCCTCGACGGTGCCGGCTCCGGAGAATCGGTGCCGGACATCGCCCAGGACTTGCGTCGGACGATGCAGGCGCACTGCGGAGTCTTCCGCAACCAGGAGCTTCTCGCCGAGGGCGTGCGCAAGGTGCTGGAGCTCGAGGCCCGCGTGCAGCGGACGGCGATCAAGGATCACAGCAGGACGTTCAACACCGCGCGCGTCGAGGCGCTCGAGCTCGATAATCTGATCGAGACGGCGAAAGCGACGATCGTGTCGGCCGAGGCGCGGCGCGAGTCGCGCGGCGCGCAGGCGCGCAGCGACTACCCGAACCGCGACGACGTCAACTGGCTCAAGCATTCGCTGTGGTACCGCGACGGCAACCGCCTCGGCTACAAGCCGGTCAATCTCGCGCCGCTCACGGTCGAGGCGTTCCCGCCGAAGGTTCGCACCTACTGATCGCTCATCCGGAATCGGACTCCGTCGATGAAATTCCGCGTCTACCGCTTTGATCCCGAGAAGGACCAGAAGCCCTATCTGCAGGACTACGACGTCCAGCTCGACCCGCACGACCGGATGCTCCTCGACGCGCTGATACGCCTCAAAGCCGTCGACGACACGCTGTCGTTCCGCAGGAGCTGCCGCGAGGGCGTGTGCGGATCCGACGCGATGAACATCAACGGCAAGAACGGCCTCGCGTGCATCACGAACCTGCGCGACGTGAAGGAGCCGGTCACGCTGCGGCCGCTCCCCGGGCTGCCGGTGATCCGCGACCTGATCGTGGACATGAGCCAGTTCTTCAAGCAATACCACTCGATCAAGCCCTACCTCGTCAACGACACGCCGCCGCCCGAGAAGGAGCGGCTGCAGTCGCCCGAGGACCGCGAGGAGCTCGACGGGCTCTACGAGTGCATCCTCTGCGCGTGCTGTTCGACTGCGTGCCCGTCGTTCTGGTGGAAC
Organism: Casimicrobiaceae bacterium; assembly: GCA_035541655.1. Classification (GTDB taxonomy): domain Bacteria; phylum Pseudomonadota; class Gammaproteobacteria; order Burkholderiales; family Casimicrobiaceae; genus CAIWHR01. Next base: position 1,549 of record DATKMY010000172.1, read on the forward strand.
CCCGACAAGTTCGTCGGGCCGGCGGGGCTCCTCGCCGCGTACCGTTTCATCGCCGATTCGCGCGATCAGGCGACGAGCGAGCGCCTCGACAACCTTCACGATCCGTACCGGCTGTTCCGCTGCCACACGATCATGAACTGCGTCGACGTGTGTCCCAAGGGCCTCAACCCGACGAAGGCGATCGGCAGCATCAAGGAAATCATGCTGAAACGCGCGGTCTGACGCGGAGGGCCCCCGACCTCGACGACGAACGCCCATGGACCCGACCGAACTCGCCCGCCTGCGCTGGCGCTGCCGGCGGGGCCTCCTCGAGAACGACCTGATCCTCGAGCGCTTCATGGAGGCTCGCGGGTCGCGGTTGAGCGACGAGGAGATAGCAGGCCTCGACCGGTTGCTCCGCCTCCCGGACAGCGAGCTGTGGGACCTGCTCGCGGGACGCGCGGAGCCCGACGACGCGGCACTCACCCCGCTGGTCGCGGCTCTGCGAGCGGCATGAGCCGGGCACTACGAGAACCGCAGAGGCCCCGCTATGGCCCGAAGATCCGCAAAAAAAGCAGAAGGAGGACAAAATCGGCCGGCGCTATCGCTGCCGGGCGAAGAGGTGGCAACAGCCCTAAATCGGATGGAGTGAGACATCATGAACGAACGTACAGCCAGCCTCACCTTCTCGGACGGTTCGCCGAGCGTCACGTTTCCGATCCTGCAAGGGAGCGTCGGGCCCGACGTGATCGACATCCGCACGCTCTACGCGAAGACCGGGAAGTTCACCTACGATCCGGGATTCCTGTCGACCGCCGCGTGCAATTCTGCGATCACCTACATCGACGGCGACAAGGGCGAGCTTCTCTATCGCGGCTATGCGATCGAGGAGCTCGCAGTCAGGTGCAACTTCATGGAGGTCTGCCACCTGCTGCTCTACGGCGACCTGCCGAACGTGGCGCAGTACAAGGACTTCGCGGGCCGAGTGACCAAGCACACGATGGTCAACGAGCAGATGCAGTTCTTCATGCGCGGCTTCCGGCGCGACGCGCACCCGATGGCCGTGCTGACGGGGCTCGTCGGCGCGCTTTCCGCGTTCTATCCGGATTCGATCAACCTGCACGACGCGCACCAGCGCGACATCTCGGCGATCCGCCTGATCGCGAAGCTGCCGACGCTCGTGGGCATGGCCTACAAGTACTCGGTCGGCCAGCCGTACATGTATCCGCGCAACGACCTCTCGTACGCGGCCAACTTCATGCGGATGATGTTCGCGACGCCGTGCGAGGACTATGTGCCGAGCGACGTGCTGGTTCGCGCGCTCGACCGCATCTTCATCCTCCACGCCGACCACGAGCAGAACGCGTCGACGTCCACGGTGCGTCTGTGCGCGTCGTCGGGGACGAATCCGTTCGCGGCGATCGCCGCGGGCGTTGCCTGCCTGTGGGGACCCGCGCACGGCGGCGCCAACGAGGCCTGCCTCAACATGCTGGGCCAGATCCAGGCGATGGGCGGCGTGGCGAAGATCGGCGAGTTCATCGCGAAGGTCAAGGACAAGAATTCCGGCGTCAAGCTGATGGGCTTCGGCCACCGCGTGTACAAGAACTACGACCCGCGCGCGAAGCTGATGCGCGAGACCTGCTACGAGGTGCTCGTCGACACCGGAGTCGGCGACGACCCGCTGTTCAAGCTCGCGATGGCGCTCGAGAAGATCGCCCTCGAAGACGACTACTTCGTCACGCGCAAGCTCTACCCGAACGTGGACTTCTACTCCGGGATCGTGCAGAAGGCGATCGGCATCCCGGTGCCGCTGTTCACGGCGATCTTCGCACTCGCGCGCACCGTCGGCTGGATCGCTCAGCTCAACGAGATGATCGCCGATCCGGAGTACAAGATCGGACGGCCGCGCCAGCTCTTCACCGGCGCGACCCGCCGCTCGGTGAAGCCGGTTGCGCAGAGATGAGCTTCGGCGGGCGCGGGCGGGGTCCCGGGCACCCCGCCGTGGCCGGAGCGGCCGGCGCTCCGGTCGCAGCAGTCCGATCGCGACGGTAAGGATCGACCCATGAGCATCCTGCAGGAATTCGGTGCTTCGAGCACGCTGTTCGGGGGCAACGCCCCGTTCATCGAGGAGCAATACGAGCGCTATCTGTCCGATCCGTCGGCGGTGAGTGCCGATTGGCGCGCGTACTTCGACTCTCTGCGCGACGGTGCGGCCGACGTCGCGCACGGTCCGGTGATCGACTCGTTCATCCGCCTCGCGAAGCATCGCAAGGTCGCGGGCGCGATGGTCGACGAGACCACGATGCACAAGCAGGTGCAGGTGCTTCAGCTCATCAGCAAGTTCAGGACGCTCGGCATGTTCAATGCCGACCTCGATCCGCTGCAGCGGCAGGAGAAGCCCTACATCGCCGACCTGGATCTCGCCACCTACAAGTTCACCAACGCCGATCTCGAGACGGAGTTCGACGTTGGCTCGTTCAAGGGCGGAACGCAGCGGATGCGCCTGCGCGACCTCGTTGCGGCGCTCAAGGATACCTACTGCCGGACGCTCGGCGCGCAGTACATGTACATCCTCGAGACCGCGCCGAAGCGCTTCATCCAGAGCAGTCTTGAGCCGATCCACTCGAAGCCCAAGTACACGGTCGAGCAGCAGCGCCACATCCTCGAGCGGCTGACGGCCGCCGAGACGCTCGAGCGCTATCTGCACACCAAGTACGTCGGCCAGAAACGCTTCTCGGGCGAAGGCGGGCTCACGATGATTCCGATGCTCGACCACCTGATCATGCGGGCGGGCACCGCCGGCATCCAGGAGATGGTGATCGGGATGGCGCACCGGGGACGGCTCAACGTGCTCGTCAACACGCTGGGCAAGATGCCGGCGGACCTCTTCCTCGAATTCGAGGGCAAGACTGCGCAGGAGCTCGCCGCCGGCGACGTCAAGTATCACCAGGGCTTCTCCTCGGACGTGGTCACGCCGGGCGGACCGATGCATCTCACGCTCGCGTTCAATCCGTCGCATCTCGAGATCGTCGATCCGGTCGTCGAGGGCTCGGTGCGTGCGCGCCAGCATCGGCGCGGTGATGCGAAGGGCGATCAGGTGCTGCCGGTGCTGATTCACGGCGACGCCGCGGTCGCCGGTCAGGGCATCCTGCAGGAAGTCCTGAACATGGCGCAGACGCGCGGGTTCTATACGGGCGGCACGATCCACATCGTCATCAACAACCAGATCGGGTTCACCACCTCGGACCCGCGCGATACCCGCGGCACGCTCTACTGCACCGACATCGCGAAAATGGCGGAAGCACCGATCCTGCACGTGAACGGCGACGATCCCGAGGTGTGCCTGCTCGCGATCGAGATCGCGATGGATTACCGCCAGCAGTTCCATCGCGACGTCTTCATCGACCTGGTCTGTTTCCGCCGCCTCGGCCACAACGAGGCCGACGAGCCGATGGTCACGCAGCCGCTGATGTACAAGAAGATCAACCAGCATCCGGGCACGCGCAAGCTGTACGCGGACCAGCTGGTCGCCGCGGGCGTCGTAAAGGCCGAAGAGCCCGGCGCGATGATCGCGACCTATCGCAACGCGATGGACAAGGGCCTGCACACGAACACGACGATCCTGTCGAACTACAAGCCGCCGCACACGATCGACTGGACGCCGTTCGTCGATCCGGGCGACTGGCGCAAGCCCTACGACGCGAAGGTGCCGCTCAAGACGCTGAAGGCGCTGTCGAAACGGCTCGCCGAGATTCCGGAAGCCTTCAAGCTGCATCCGCGAGTCGAGCGCGTGATCGCCGATCGCCGCGCGATGGGCGAGGGCAAGATGCCGCTCGACTGGGGGATGGGCGAGACGCTCGCCTACGCGACGCTGCTCAACGGCGGCTACGGCGTGCGCCTCTCCGGTCAGGATGTGGGCCGCGGCACGTTCTCGCACCGCCACTCGGTGCTCCACGACCAGAATCGCGAGAAGTGGGACTCCGGGACGTGGATTCCGCTCCAGCACGTGAAGGACGGACAGCCGGACTTCGAGGTGATCGACTCGGTGCTCACCGAAAACGCCGTCCTCGGCTTCGAATACGGCTACACGACGTCCGACCCGCTGCGCCTCGTGATCTGGGAGGCGCAGTTCGGCGACTTCGCGAACGGCGCGCAGGTCGTGATCGACCAGTTCATCGCGTCCGGAGAGGCGAAATGGGGACGCATTTGCGGCCTCGTGATGCTGCTGCCGCACGGCTACGAAGGGCAGGGGCCCGAGCACTCGTCGGCGCGCCCCGAGCGCTACCTGCAGCTCTGCGCCGAGCACAACATGCAGGTCTGCGTACCGTCGACTCCCGCGCAGATCTACCACCTGCTGCGCCGGCAGATGCTTCGCCCGTATCGGCGGCCGCTGATCGTGATCAGCCCGAAGAGCCTGCTGCGACACAAGGAAGCGGTTTCCACGCTGGACGAGCTCGCCGACGGGCGCTTCCAGAACGTGATCGGCGAGACGGAGAAGCTCGCCGCCGAAAAGGTGCGGCGCGTCGTAGCGTGCAGCGGAAAGGTCTACTACGAGTTGCTCGCGCATCGCCGCGACCGGGCGATGACCGACGTCGCGATCATCCGCCTCGAGCAGCAGTACCCGTTTCCGCACGAGGAGTTCACTGCGGCGATCGCGCAGTTCGCGAACGCACGCGAGGTCGTCTGGTGCCAGGAAGAACCGCAGAACCAGGGTGCGTGGTATCGGCTGCGCGAATACTTCCGCGCCGACGCGCTGCCGGGGCAGACCGTCGCCTATGCGGGGCGGCCCGTGTCGGCGTCGACCGCGGTCGGCTACATGTCGAAGCACATGGCGCAGCAACAACAACTCATCGAGGACGCGTTCGCAGCGAAGCTGAGCGATGGCGAGCGGGTCCAAACCTGAAGCGAATCCAGCCATGCGCGTCGAAGTCAAGGTTCCGCAGCTGCCCGAGTCGGTCGCCGAGGCAACGCTCGTCAACTGGCACAAGAAGCTCGGCGAAGCCGTCGCACGCGACGAGAACCTCGTCGACGTCGAAACCGACAAGGTCGTGCTCGAGCTCCCGGCGCCGGTCGCCGGCGTGCTGGCAGAGATCCGGAAAGGCGACGGCGCCACCGTCGCGGGCCAGGAAGTGATCGCGGTGCTCGACAGCGACGGGAATGCGGCTGCCGTCGCCGCGCCCGCGGTTCAGGCTGCACCGCCGCCGGGATCCGCAGCTCCCGCGGTGTCGGCAACCGCACCCGCGAACGTGCAAGCTGCGGCGATGGCGCTCCCCGCGGCGCGGAAGATGTTGGCGGAAGCGGGCGTGAGCGCTGCCGACGTCGCGGGGACGGGGCGGGGCGGTCGCATCACGAAGGGTGACGTCGCTGCCGCGATTGCCACTCCGAAGGCCGACGCAGCGGCACCGGCTGGGCGCGCGCCTGCCGCGTCACCACCCGCGCCGCCACGGAGTTCGGTCGTACCGGCCGGCGTCGCGCTGTCGCAGCGGCCAGAGCAACGCGTGCCGATGTCGCGGCTGCGCCAGCGTGTCGCCGAGCGCCTCGTCCAGTCGCAGTCGACCGCCGCGATTCTGACGACGTTCAACGAGGTCAACATGCAGCCGGTGATCGAGCTGCGCAACAGATACAAGGACAAGTTCGAGAAGGAGTACGGCGTCAAGCTCGGCTTCATGGGCTTCTTCGTGAAGGCGGCGGTGCACGCGCTCAAGAAGTTTCCGGCGGTGAACGCCTCGATCGACGGCGCCGACATCGTCTATCACGGCTATTTCGACATCGGGATCGCGGTGGGCAGCCCGCGCGGGCTCGTCGTGCCGATCATCCGCGACGCCGACCAGTTGTCGATCGCGGAGATCGAGGCGCAGATCGCCGACTTCGGCAAGCGCGCCCAGGACGGCAAGCTCACCGTCGAGGAGCTGACCGGGGGCACGTACACGATCAGCAACGGCGGCGTGTTCGGATCGATGCTGTCGACGCCGATCATCAACCCGCCTCAGTCCGCGATTCTCGGTGTGCACGCGACGCGCGATCGCGCCGTCGTCGAGAACGGCCAGGTCGTCGTGCGGCCTATCAACTATCTCGCCCAGTCTTACGATCACCGGATCATCGACGGCCGCGAAGCGGTGCTGTCACTCGTGGCGATCAAGGAGGCGCTCGAGGACCCGGCGCGCATGCTGCTGGATCTGTGACGTCTAGCTGCCACGCCGTATCGATTTCGAGAAGGTGGGGGCCGGAGTTCCGGTTTCCATCGCATAAGGGGAGCGAGCGGGTCGAGGGCGCGAAGCCGCGCGGCGAGGGGGCTAGATAGTACACGCGAGTACGGCGAGCCCCCGAGCGAGCGGCGACGAAGCCATCGGGCCGCGCAGCTGCGGGGGGTGGAACAGGATGAGCGAACAATTCGACGTCGTAGTGATCGGCGCCGGGCCTGGCGGCTACGTCGCTGCGATCCGCTGCGCCCAGCTCGGGCTCGAGACCGCCTGCATCGACGACTGGACGCGCGCCGACGGCAAGCCGGCGCCGGGAGGAACCTGCACGAACGTCGGCTGCATCCCGTCGAAAGCGCTGTTGCAATCCTCGGAGAACTACGAGCAGGCGGGACACGCCTTCGCCGATCACGGCATCGACGTCAAGGGACTGGCGATCGACGTCGGGAGAATGCTCGCGCGCAAGGAGAAGGTCGTCGCGCAGAACAACGACGGGATTCTCTACCTCTTCAAGAAGAACAAGGTTGCATTCTTCCACGGCACCGGATCGTTTGCGGGCGGCAGCGATGGCGCTGGCTGGAACATCCGCATCGACGGCGCAAATCCGGCAGCGATCCGCGCGAAGCAGGTGATCGTTGCCACGGGGTCGAAGCCGCGCGCGTTGCCTGGCGTTGCGTTCGACAACGTGCGGATTCTGGACAACGACGGCGCCCTCGCAATCGCGGAAGTCCCGGCGCGCCTCGGCGTCGTCGGCGCCGGGGTCATCGGACTGGAGATGGGCAGCGTCTGGCGCCGCCTCGGCGCGCAGACGACGGTGCTCGAAGCGCTTCCGGCCTTTCTCGGCACGGCCGACGAAGCGATCGCGAAAGAGGCGAAGCGCACGTTCGCGAAGCAGGGGCTCGCGATCGAGACCGGTGTCACGATCGGCAGGGTCAGGGCGAGCGCACGGGAAGTCACGGTCGAGTACGCCGACTCGGCCGGCAAGCAGCAGCAGAAGACGTTCGACCGCCTGATCGTTTCGATCGGCCGGGTTCCGCACACAGCGGGCCTCGACGCCGACGCAGTCGGGCTGAAGCTCGACGAGCGCGGCTTCGTCGCGGTCGACGGCGACTGCCGGACGAACCTCGAAGGGGTCTGGGCGATCGGCGACGTCGTGCGCGGTCCGATGCTCGCGCACAAGGCCGAAGAAGAGGGGGTCGCCGTCGCCGAGCGCATGGCAGGACAACACCCTCACGTCGACTTCAACACGATCCCGTGGGTGATCTACACGTGGCCGGAGATCGCGTGGGTCGGCCAGACCGAGCAGCAGCTGAGGGCCGCGGGGGTCGCCTATCGCGCAGGGAGCTTTCCGTTTTCCGCGAACGGACGCGCGCGGGCGCTCGGCGACCCGACGGGATTCGTAAAGATCCTCGCCGACGCCGCGACCGACCGCATCCTCGGAATGCATGCGATCGGGCCTTTCGTCTCGGAGCTCATCGCCGAAGGCGTGGTCGCGATGGAATTCGGCGCTGCGAGCGAGGACCTCGCGCGGATCTGCCACGCGCATCCGACGCTTTCCGAGGTGACCAAAGAGGCGGCGCTGGCGGTCGACAGGCGCACGCTCAACCTCTAGGGTGCCCGGCGCGCCCCGATGCCGTTCCCGCTTCGGCGCCGGCACGTCATGGCGGTGGCGCGGACAGCGTTTTCGTCGATCGCCGCTAAGCTTGCAGCCCGATGAACGACGTTGACGCATCCGCCGACATCGGCCGGCGCGAAGGAGCGCTCGTCGCGTGGATCGATCCGATTCTCGCGGCGCGCGGCACCACGCTGGACCACGCGCAGGTGGCCGCGCTCGAGCGGCTGCAGCAGCTCGCGACCGAGCTCGAGGCGTTTCGCGCGGCGCGGCGCTCGACGCTCAAGAAGCTGTTCTCGCCGCCGGAGGTCCCACGCGGCGTCTACATCCACGGCGGCGTCGGCCGCGGCAAGAGCTTCCTGATGGACGCGTTCTTCGCGACGGTCGCCATCAAGCGCAAGACGCGCGTTCACTTCCATGCGTTCATGCGCGACGTGCACGAGGAGCTCGCAACCCTCAAGGACGAGCCCGATCCGCTCGCGACCGTCGCCGCCCGCGTCGCTCGCAGATGGCGTCTGATCTGCTTCGACGAGTTCCACGTGTCCGACATCGCCGATGCGATGATCCTCGGCCGGCTGCTCTCCGCGCTGTTCAGGAACGGCGTCGTGTTCGTGATGACGACGAACTACGCGCCCGACGGGCTGTGGCCCGACGGCCTGCAGCGCGAGCGCTTCCTCCCGACGATCGCGCTGATCAAGGAGTGGCTCGACGTGATCGAGGTCGATGCCGGCGTCGACTACCGCCTGCGCGCCCTGCAGAACGTCGAGTCCTATCACGTGCCGCTCGACGCGCAGGCCGATGCGGCGCTCGCTGCGGCGTTCGACGCAATGCGCGCCGGCTCCGACGACGACCCGAAGCTCACGATCGAGGGTCGCACCATCGCGGCGCGCCGCCGCGCCGGGAGCGTTGCCTGGTTCGATTTCGCCACGCTCTGCGACGGGCCTCGTTCGCAGCGCGACTATCTCGTGCTCGCCTGCCGTTTCTCGGTGCTGCTGCTGTCGGGGATCCCCCGGATGAGCGCCGAGATGGCGGACCGCGCGCGGCGCTTCACCTGGCTCGTCGACATACTGTACGATCACCGCGTGAAGCTGCTCGCCACGGCCGCCGCACCCCCGGATGAGCTCTACCCGGAGGGGCCGAACAGCCGGGAGTTCGCGCGCACCGTGAGCCGGCTCGCCGAGATGCATACCCGCGAATACATGAGCGCGCCGCACGTCGCGGCCGAAGCTCCTGCCCGCTAGAGGCGGTCCGCTTGCACGAACCCCCTGCGTACCGGCACCCAGGACCGCATTCCCAAGGAGACTCCCGTGCAGAAATTCAAGGCCTACCGGACGTTCCAGGAGAACGACGCCGTGAAAAGCCGGTTCGTCGAGATGTCGCTCGACGACCTCGATCCCGGCGACGTGGTGGTCCGCACCAAGTACTCGACGATCAACTACAAGGATGCGCTGTCCTACAACGGCGCGGGAAAGATCATGCGCAAGTACCCGACCAACGCCGGCATCGACATGGCCGGCACGGTCGAGTCATCCACCGACACGCGCTGGAAAAGGGGCGACAAGGTCGTCGTGCACGCCTATGACGTTGGCGTAGCGCACGACGGCGGCTACAGCGAATACGTGCGCGTGCCCGGCGACTGGGTCGTTCGCCGGCCCGAGAGCATGACGGCGTTCGACGCGATGACGCTTGGCACCGCCGGTTTCACGGCGGCGCAGGCGATCATGCTGATGGAGCACAACGGCCTCAGGCCCGACAACGGTCCAGTCGCGGTCACCGGGGCAACAGGCGGCGTGGGCTCGGTCGCCGTCGAAATCCTCGCGAAGACCGGGTATCAAGTCGTCGCGATCACCGGCAAGCCGGAGGAAGCCGCGTATCTGCGCGCGCTGGGTGCCAAGGAGGTGCTGCAACGCCAGGCGATCGACCTCGGCAAGATCCGCCCGCTCGACAAGTCCACGTGGGCGGGCGCGATCGACAACCTGGGCGGCGAGATGCTCGCGTGGCTGCTGTCGACGACAAAGATCGGCGGTACGGTGAGCGCCGTCGGCCTTGCCGCGGGGATGTCGCTCAACACGACCGTCGCGCCGTTCATCCTGCGCGGCGTGTGCCTGCTCGGCGCCGACAGCGTCAACTGCCCGATGGCGGTGCGCCAGAAGATCTGGAACAAGCTCGCCGTCGAGTGGCGCCCCGACCGCGTCCACGACCAGGTTCGCACCATCGACTTCGAAGACCTTCCGACGCACTTCGATCCGTACTTGAAGGGCATGGTCCGGGGAAGGACGGTGGTGCGCATCGCGCCGGATTCGCATCCCTGACTGTCGCCGCGATCCTGCCGGCGCTCCTCGCGAGAGACCGGTTCGCGACTCCCGCTCGCCCGCGCGCTTTGAGGCGGGGAGCCCGCTGTGCCTGAGGCCGCGGCGATCGGCTCCCGCGGCGCGCCGGCGGGTTGCAGCGGACTTGATCGAGGGCAAGACGGCGGCCCCGGGAGGGCCGTAGTCTTGCGATCGGGTCGCTGACCGCGCCGCGGCGCTGCGGCACTTGTCTCGAGGAGGATGAACCGATGAGTGCGTACAAGGACTTCCATCGCCGGTCTCTCGCCGAGCCCGACGCGTTCTGGCGTGCCGAGGCCGAGCTCGTCGATTGGCAGACGCCATTCACGTCGGTGCTCGACTATACGAAGCCGCCGTTCGCCAAATGGTTCGTCGGCGGCCGCACGAACCTCTGTCACAACGCCGTCGATCGCCACCTCGCGACGCGGGGGGAGCAGAAGGCGCTCGTCTACATCTCGACCGAGACCGGTGAGAGCAAGAGCTACACCTATCGCGAACTCGCTGCGGAGGTGAATCGCTTTGCCGCGATGTTCATCGAGCTCGGCGTGGCGCGCGGCGACCGCGTGCTGATCTACATGCCGATGATCGCCGAGGCGGCGTTCGCGATGCTCGCCTGCGCCAGGATCGGCGCCGTGCACTCCGTGGTGTTCGGCGGCTTCGCCGCGGCGAGCCTCGCGACGAGGATCGACGACGCGAAGCCTCGGCTGATGGTGACCTCCGACGCCGGGATGCGCGCCGGGAAGGCCGTTCCCTACAAGCACCTGGTCGACGAGGCGATTCGCCTCGCGGTCAATCCGCCGCAGCACGTGCTGATCGTCGACCGCGGTCTCGACAAGGCGATGCGGCTCGTCGCGGGCCGCGACGTCGACTACGCGACGCTGCGCGCGCACCACATGAGCGCGCAGGTACCCTGCGCCTGGCTCGAATCGTCGACGCCCTCGTACATCCTCTACACGTCGGGCACGACAGGCAAGCCGAAAGGCGTCCAGCGGGACACGGGCGGGTACGCCGTCGCGCTCGCTTCGTCGATGCGTCGGATCTTCTGTGTCGCTCCGGGCGAAGCGATGTTCACGACCAGCGACATCGGCTGGGTGGTCGGGCACTCGTACATCGTCTACGCGCCGCTGATTAACGGCTCGACGACGATCTTCTACGAGGGCCTGCCCATCCGCCCCGACCCGGCGATCTGGTGGAAGATCGTCGAGGAGAATCGCGTCCGAACGATGTTCAGCTCGCCGACTGCGATCCGTGTCCTGAAAAAGCAGGATCCCGCGTACATGAAGCAGCACGACGTCTCGTCGCTGCGGTACCTCTTCCTCGCGGGCGAACCGCTCGACGAGCCCACTGCGCGCTGGGCGTCGGATTCGCTCGGTGTGGCCATCGTCGACAACTACTGGCAAACCGAGACCGGCTGGCCGATTCTCTCGGCGCAGCCCGGTGTCGAGGAAACGCCGCGCAAGTTCGGGAGCCCGTCGTTCCCGGTGTACGGCTACGACGTGAAGCTGCTGCATGAAGCGACCGGCGAGGAATCCGGGACCGACGAGAAAGGGGTGCTCGCGATCGTTCCGCCATTGCCGCCCGGATGCATGAGCACCGTATGGGGCGACGACGAGCGCTTCGTGAAGACGTATTTCTCGACCATTCCGGGCAAGCTCGCGTACTCGACGTTCGACTGGGCTACACGCGACGCCGACGGCTACTACTTCGTGCTCGGCCGGACCGACGACGTGATCAACGTCGCCGGGCATCGGCTGGGAACGCGCGAGATCGAAGAAGCAGTGCAGGCGCACGCGGGCATCGCCGAGGTGGCCGTCGTCGGCGTCGCGGATCCGCTCAAAGGGCAGATTCCCGTGGCGTTCGCCGTCGTCAAGAACCCGGCGTCCGTAGCGACACCCGAGGCGGCGGCACGAATGCGCAAGGAGGTCGCGGAGACGGTGGACCGCGAGCTCGGCGCGATCGCGCGACCGGGCGCCGTGCATTTCGTCACGGTGCTCCCGAAGACCCGTTCGGGGAAGCTCCTGCGGCGGGCAATCCAGGCTCTCGCCGAGGGGCGTGAGCCGGGGGACCTGACGACGATCGAGGATCCTGCTGCGCTCGAGCAGATCCGGCAGGCGCTCTCGGCCACGTAGGCCGCCGCTTGGGCGCCGGCGGGGGCCCCAGGTGAAGCGAATCGGCGATAATTGTGCGCTTCGCCCCGTGCGAGATCGCATGCCCGAACGCTCGATCGCAAGCGCCTCCTCCGAACCGGCCGCAGTCCGCGGCGCCCACGCCGCGCTCGCCGAGGTGACCCGCGGCGCCGCCGTCGAGAGCGTCCATTACGGATCGATCGCCGTCGTCGATCGTGACGGTCGATTGCTGGCCGCCGCCGGCGACCCGGCGTTCCTCACGATGACGCGCAGCGCACTGAAGCCGTTCCAGGCGATGCCGTTCGTGGCTGCGGGAGGGCCGGAGCGCTTCGGCTACTCGAAGGCGCAGATTGCTTTGCTCTGCGCGAGTCATTCGGGCGAACCCCGCCACGTCGATGCAGCGGCCGACATGCTCGCCCGCGCCGGCAATTCGCCCGCGGATCTGCAGTGCGGATCCCATGCGCCGTTCTTCTACGAGGTACGGGGCGAGGTCCCGCCGCAGCCGCCGTATTCGCCGCTGGCCCACAACTGCTCGGGCAAGCACAGCGGCATGCTCGCGTACTGCGTCCACTGCGGCCTTCCGCGCGACAGCTATCTCGCCGTCGACCATCCGCTGCAGCGAGCCATCCGGCGCGCCGTATCGCGCTTCACCGCTACGTCGGAAGCGGATCTCGTCGGCGGCATCGACGGTTGCTCGGCGCCGAACTACGGGGTTCCGCTCTTCCGGCTCGCACAGGCGTTCGCGCGCCTCGCGACGGGCGCCACCGACGCCGAATTCGGCGAGGCTCCGAAGGTCCTCGCTGATGCGATGGCTACACACCCGGAGATGGTGTCGGGCGAGCATCGGTCCGACCTCGAGCTCACCCAGGCGGGCCGCGGCGATTGGATCGCCAAGATAGGCGCCGAAGGGGTCCAGGGGATCGGGCTGCGGGGTGCGGGCGTGGGGATCGCGATCAAGGTCATCGATGGAAATCGGCGCGTGCTGCCGCCGATCATCGCCGCGGCGCTCGACCAACTCGGCCTCCTCGACGCGCCCCGGCGAGAGGCGCTCCGGCACTGGCGCGAGCCGCCTCAGCGCAATTACCGCGGTATTCTTACGGGGCACTTGAGGGCAACGGTTGTCCTGGACAAAATCGAGGCTGCGTCAACCGGCACAGAGTTGATCTCCGGGGCGCGCCCAAGCTGAACTTCTGAGGGGGAATGCGGTCTTTTTGTGCACGTGTGCGCCGGAACTTGTACCGGCAGCGTCTCCGGTGAGCAGTCGGGGCGTTTCCGGTTCGAGGCCGGCAGCCGCACCCGCCGTTCGGCGGGGATAACAACGACTGACTGACTCAGGGACTGGATGGGTGATCGCGAGGTCGATCAGCAGTTGGTCGAGCGCGCGCAGCGTGGCGACAAGCGTGCCTTCGAACTGCTGGTCCTGAAATACCAGCGCAAGCTGGGGAGGCTGTTGTCCCGCTTCGTGCGGGACCCGGCGGAGGTCGAGGACGTGACGCAGGAAGCCTTCATCAAGGCGTATCGCGCGCTCCCCGGCTTTCGGGGGGAGAGTGCCTTTTACACGTGGCTGTACAGGATAGGGATCAATACCGCGAAGAACTACCTCGTTGCTCTGGGCCGCCGCGCGCCGACGACGACCGGGTTCGACAACGAGGAGGCGGAAGGCTTCGAGGACGCCGATCAGCTCCGCGACGCCAACACGCCGGAGAGCGAGATGGAAGGCAGGGAGATCGCCGCGACGGTGAACCGCGCGATGGATGCGCTGCCGAAGGATTTGCGGACTGCGATCACGCTGAGGGAGATCGAAGGCTTGAGCTACGAGGAGATTGCGAGTGTGATGAATTGTCCGGTGGGGACGGTGCGCTCCCGGATCTTCCGGGCGCGCGATGCGATCGCAGCGGAGCTGCGTCCGCTCCTGGGGACGGATAAAGATCGGAGATGGTGATGGGCGAGCAAATTTCACGCTTGATGGACGGCGATCTCGACGACGCCGCAGCGGAAGCCGCGCTGCGCGAGTTGAAGCGCCCCGAGAGCATCGAATCCTGGGTGTGCTACCACGTGATCGGCGACGCGCTTCGCCGCACTATCGATCCGATGCCCGGGTTCGCCGCCCGCTTCGCGGCCCGTCTCGCCGCCGAGCCGACGGTGCTGGCGCCGCTCTCGCGGCAGAGCAACCGCCTGCCGTTCGCCTGGGCGGTCGCCGCAACGGTCGCGGCGGCGACGGTCGTGGGCTGGGTCGCGGTGAGCACGCTCGATCCGCAGCCTACGGCGCTCGCGCGCGCCCGCGAAGCGGCCACCGTACGCAGCGACCAGGGCGGTCCGCAGCTCGTTTCGCAGGACTACGTGCTCGCTCACCAGGAGTATTCGCCGACTACGCAGATTCAAGGGCTCGGCCAGTACTTGCGCTCGGTGTCGGCGAGCGCTCCCGAGCGGCCGTGATCGGGCGCACCAGCCGGCGATAACGGATGGGCGGGGGAATCTCGGGGAGGGGCAGCCATGCGCGGTTCTTGCGCGTGGCCGCGGTCGCGCTCGCGTTGTTTGCGGCGGCGTCCGTCGCGCGAGCTGACAGCGCGCGCGCCGAAGATGCCGCGGCATGGCTTGCGCGTGCCGCCGCGGCCGCACGCCAGCTCAACTACACCGGCACCATCGTCTACCAGCACGGCGTCTACGTCGAGACCTCGCGTCTCATTCATCTCTACGACGGCGGCGAGGAGTACGACAAGCTCGTTACGCTGGAAGGTCCCCAGCGCGAGGTCATCCGCAGCCATGGCGAGGTGCGCTGCTTCTACGCCGACGCCAAGCTGGTGCGCGTCGAGCCGCGCACGCTGCGCAACGCGTTTCCGTCGCTGTCGCCGGAACAGCAGAAGGCGCTCGCCGATTTTTACAACTTCCGCAAAGCGGAGTCGGCGCGCGTAGCGGGATTCGAAACGCAGGCATGGGTGTTCGAGCCGAAGGACGGGCTGCGCTACGGCCACAAGTTCTGGACGGACGTCGCGACGGGGCTCATCCTGAAGGCGCTGGTGGTCGGCGAGAACAACGCCGTACGCGAGCAGTTCGTGTTCAGCGACGTGGCGATAGGCGCCAAGCTCGATATGGCGATGGTCACGCCGACGTGGCCGCAGTTGCCGCCCGGCTGGAAGGTCCGCCAACTCGGCAAGGCCGAATCGGAAACGGGAGAGACGGGGTGGACCGTTACCCGCGTCCCGCCGGGGTTCGTCAAGATTGTCGACGGCTACCGACATTTCGAGAGGGCACACAAGGTCGCACACCTCGTCTATTCGGACGGGCTCACCGCCGTCTCGGTGTTCATCGAGCCGGGGCGCACGTCGCTGCCGCCGAACGGCTTTTCCGCGCAGAGCGGGTTCAATGTCTACAGCCGGCAGATCGACGACAGCGTCGTCACCGTGCTCGGGCAGGTGCCCGCGCTCACCGTCCGCCAGATCGGGAACGCCGTGGCGCGTCGCGAGCGCGACCGGAGCCCCGGCCCCCCTTCGTCGTCAAGCAAAGAGGCAGATTCAAAATGACGTTCCGAAATCTCCGCGCCTATCTCAACGCTGCGGCATTCGCGATGCTCGTCACGGCGCTCGCGTCCATTGCCGGGCCGGCTGCGGCGCAGGGCAAGCTCCTCGGTCTTCCCGACTTCACCGAGCTCTACGACAAGCAGGCCGGGGCGGTCGTCAGCATCGACGTCACGCAGCGAACGAAGAGGCAGCGGCTTCCCCAGTTGTCCGAGGACGATCCGTTCTACGAATTCTTCCGCCGCTTCGGCCAGGTTCCGCATCCGCGAGGGCCTGAACGCGAGTTCGAGCAGCAATCCGTAGGCTCGGGATTCATCATCTCGAGCGACGGCTACGTGATCACCAACGCGCATGTCGTCGACGGCGCCGACGAGGTAACGGTCAAGCTGACCGACAAGCGCGACTTCAAGGCGAAAGTGATCGGCGCCGACAGGCGCACCGATGTCGCGCTGCTCAAGATCGACGCGAAGGACCTGCCGAAGGTCACGATCGGCGATCCCGAGAAGCTCAAGGTCGGCGAGTGGGTCGTTGCGATCGGGAAGCCGTTCGGCCTCGAGAACACGATGACCGCCGGCATCGTCAGCGCGAAGGGGCGCGACCTTCCGCAGGAGAACCTGGTGCCGTTCATCCAGACCGACGCCGCGGTGAACCCGGGCAACTCGGGCGGGCCGCTGTTCAATCTGAAGGGCGAGGTCGTCGGCATCAACTCGCTCATCTTCTCGCAAACCGGCGGCTACATGGGCCTCTCGTTCGCGATTCCGATCGACCTCGCGATGAACAGCGTCGCGCAGCTGAAGGAAAAGGGCCGCGTCACTCGCGGACGCATCGGGGTTCAAATCACCGAAGTGACGAAGGAAACCGCGGAGTCGTTCGGCCTCGCCAAGCCGATGGGCGCGCTCGTCAATTCGGTCGAGAAGGGCGGTCCGGCCGAGAAGGCGGGCGTGGAAGCGGGGGACATCATCGTCAAGGTCGACGGGCGCGACGTGCGCAGCTCTTCGGAGCTGCCGCGGATCGTCACGATGATCAAGCCCGGCACCAAGGTGATGCTCACCGTCTGGCGCAAAGGCGCACAGAAGGATATCGCCGTCACCGTCGCCGAGATGAAGGAAGAGGCGGCAGCAACGCCTGCGCGCAAGGGCGCTCCCACGCCGAAGGAGAAAGCCAAGCCGAACCGGATGGGCCTGGTCCTGTCCGATCTCACCGACGACCAGAAGAAGGAGCTCGACCTCAAGAGCGGCGTGCTGATCGAAGACATGTCGGGACCGGTGCGCACGAACATCCAGCCCGGCGACGTGATCCTTGCGATCGTCAGCAAGGGCCAGACGACCGAGGCGAAGAGTGCCGAGCAGGTGAACGCGCTGCTCGCGAAGGTCGAGAAGGGCGCGTCGGTCACGCTGCGCCTCCGACGCGGCGACCAGGAGTTCTTCGCGCCGCTGAAGGCGAACGGCGAGTAGGCGAGCAGCGAGGCGAAGCCGAGCCGAGGCCCGAAGGGCGCGTCCGCGAGCGACCGAGCGCGGCCGACGCCGCGATGGTGAGCTCTCGAGGTCCGTCCGGAGGCCGCGCGAGTGAGCAAACGGAAACGGGTCGCGCGTCCGCGAATGACCCTGACGCTCCTCACGCGTGCGTACTGCCACCTCTGCGACGAGATGCTGGCGGCGGTACGACCGATCGCAGCCTCGCGCTCGGCGTCGATCGACGTCATCGACGTCGATGCCCACCCTGCGCTCGAGGCCACCTATGGCGAGCTCGTGCCGGTGCTTTTCGCCGGGGCACCTGCGGCGGGCGCGGAGCTCTGCCGCTATCGGCTGGACCCTGCGCGCGTCCTGGAAGCGCTGGCGGCCGCCGGTGCGAACGGCGATCGCGGTCGCGCCCAGGACTGAAATCCGCTAAAATTCAACACGGTTCAGGGGGACAGGGGCACTATTCCGGTGCCCCTTTGTTTTGGACGCGCGCTATCTCGGCCGACGTGGAGCTCATCCGCAACTTTTCGATCATCGCGCACATCGACCACGGCAAGTCGACGCTCGCCGACCGCTTCATTCAGCGCTGCGGCGGCCTTGCCGAGCGGGAGATGGGCGAGCAGGTGCTCGATTCGATGGATCTCGAGCGCGAGCGCGGGATCACGATCAAGGCGCAGACCGCCGCGCTCACGTACACGGCGCGCGACGGTCGAGCCTACAACTTGAACCTGATCGACACACCGGGTCACGTCGACTTCGCCTACGAAGTCTCGCGCTCGCTCGCGGCCTGCGAAGGAGCGCTGCTCGTTGTCGACGTCTCGCAGGGCGTCGAAGCGCAGACGGTCGCGAATTGCTATACGGCGATCGAGCAGGGCGTGACGGTGGTGCCGGTGTTGAACAAGATCGACCTGCCCTCGGCCGAGCCCGATCGCGTGATCGGGGAAATCGAGGACATCATCGGCATCCCGGCGCACGATGCGCTGCGCGCGAGCGCCAAGACGGGTGCAGGCGTCGACGACATTCTCGAAGCGGTCATCGCGCGGATCCCGCCTCCGAAGGGCAACCCGGACTCGCCGCTGCAGGCGCTCATCATCGACTCGTGGTTCGACAACTATGTCGGCGTCGTGATGCTCGTGCGCGTGATGCAGGGAACGCTCAAGCCGCGGGACCGGATCCTGTTGATGGCGACCGGCGCGACGTACAACTGCGAGCAGGTGGGCGTGTTCACGCCCAAGTCCGTCGCGCGCGAATCGCTGTCGGCCGGCGCGGTCGGTTTCATCATCGCCGGCATCAAGGAGATCCATGCGGCGAAGGTCGGCGATACCGTGACGCTCGCCGCGCGCCCGGCGCCGTCTCCGCTGCCGGGCTTCAAGGAAGTCAAGCCGCAGGTCTTCGCCGGGCTCTACCCGGTCGAGTCGAACCAGTACGAGGCGCTGCGCGACGCGCTCGACAAGCTGAAGCTGAACGACGCATCGCTCCATTACGAGCCCGAGGTGTCGCAGGCGCTGGGCTTCGGCTTCCGCTGCGGCTTTCTCGGGCTCCTGCACATGGACATCGTGCAGGAGCGCCTCGAGCGCGAATACGACATGGACCTCGTCACGACGGCGCCGACCGTCATCTACCAGATCCTGTTGCGCGACGGCTCGCTCGCCGAGATCGAGAATCCTTCGAAGCTTCCCGACCTTTCGCGAGTCGAGGAGATCCGCGAGCCGGTGATCACCGCGACGATCCTGATGCCGCAGCAGTACGTCGGGCCGGTGATCACGCTCGCAACGGAGCGCCGCGGCATCCAGAAGAACATGCAGTACCTCGGCCGCCAGGTGATGCTCACCTACGAGCTGCCGCTCGCCGAAGTCGTGATGGACTTCTTCGACCGCCTGAAGTCGGTGTCGCGCGGCTACGCGTCGCTCGACTACGAGTTCAAGGAATTTCGTCCGGCGGATGTCGTCAAGCTCGACATCCTGATCAACGGCGAGCGAGTCGATGCGCTGTCGGTGATGGTTCATCGCTCGGTCGCGCAGCACCGGGGCCGCGAGGTCGTCGAGAAGATGCGCAAGCTTATCCCCCGCCAGATGTTCGACGTCGCAGTCCAGGCGTCGATCGGCGCGCAGGTGATCGCCCGCGAGACCGTGAAGGCGATGCGCAAGAATGTTCTCGCCAAATGCTACGGCGGCGATGTCACGCGCAAGAAGAAGCTGCTCGAAAAGCAGAAGGCGGGCAAGAAGCGGATGAAGGCCGTCGGCAGCGTAGAGATTCCGCAGGAGGCGTTCCTCGCGATCCTCCAGGTCGGCGACAAGTGATGCCCATCCGACGAAACGCCGAATGGCGGTCGCGAGCCGCGTCGCCGCGGGGCATCCGCCGGGGGCCGCCGTGGGACAATGCGCGTGGCAGGAGCCACGGATCCCGCGCCTAGGGCAGCTGCCCCGGGGATAGCGCCTGCGGCGCCCAGAACGAACACCAACGAATCGAGCGGCCATGAACTTCGCGTTGATCCTGTTCCTTGCGACGGTTGTGACCGGCGTCGTCGCGCTTGCCGACAAGCTGCACTTCGCCAGGCATCGCGCCCCCGGCGCGCAGGAGCCCTGGTGGATCGAATACCCGAAGAGCTTCTTTCCGGTGCTGTTGATCGTTTTCCTGCTGCGCTCGTTCGTCGCGGAGCCCTTCAAGATACCTTCGTCGTCGATGCGGCCCACGCTGGAGGTCGGCGACTTCATCCTGGTCAACAAGTTCGCGTACGGCCTGCGGCTGCCCATCATCGAGCAGAAGGTGGTACCGATGGGGGATCCCAGGCGCGGCGACGTCGTCGTCTTCCGCTACCCGCTGAACCCGTCGCAGGACTTCATCAAGCGCGTGATCGGCGTGCCGGGGGATACCGTCGTCTACAAGGACAAGCAGCTGATCGTCAACGGCACGCCGTGGCCGCAGAAGCCGGAGGGCACGTACAGCTACCTCGAAGGGCTGCGCTTCGAGACGCTCAACCAGTTCGCCGAGACCGTCGACACCGGGCAGGGATCGAAGACGCATCTCGCGGCGGTCGATCCGGCGATGGCGCCGGTCGCTCCGGGGCAGGTTCGCGCGTTTCCCGGACGGGAGAACTGCGACTACAATCCCGACGGCAGCGAATTCACGTGCAAGGTGCCGGCTGGTCAATACTTCGTCATGGGCGATAATCGGGACCGCAGCGACGACGGGCGCTACTGGGGATTCGTTCCCGACGACCACCTGCGCGGTCGCGCATTCTTCATCTGGTTCAACTGGGACGATATTTCGAGTTTCGCGTTCAAGCGGGTCGGCAGCGGGATTCGATAGGAGGGAACGATGCACGAGCGCCAGTCGCAGCGCGGTTTGTCGATGATCGGGTTCCTTTTCGTCGCGATAGTCGTTGTCACGGTCGTGATGATCGGATTTCGGGTGGCCCCGGCCTACATCGAGTACTACTCGGTGAACAAGGCGCTCGAGAAAGCGCTCAACGAGACGAAGGACCTCAATTCGACGATGGAGATCCGCAAGAACTTCCAGAAAATCGCCGATGCCGGCTACATCGAGTCCGTCAACGAGAAGGACCTCGAGATCGTCAAGAACAAGAACGAGATCACGGCGAGCGCGAGCTGGACGCGGAAGCTTCCGCTCGTGGCCAACGCAAGCCTGCTGCTCGATTTCGAGGCCAGCGCAACGCGTTGACGCGCTTCGGGAGCGATCTCCGCAGCCCGCGCAGAGGACGCCCGCTCATCGCGCTCGCCGACGAACTGGGGTTCGCGTTTCGCCGCCCGGAGCTCGTTCGCCAGGCGCTCACTCACCGCAGCTACGGCACGCCGCACAACGAGCGCCTCGAGTTCATCGGCGACGCCGTCCTGAACTGCGTCATCGCCGAGGCGCTCTTCGAGCGCTTTCCCGCGAGCTCGGAGGGCGAGCTCTCGCGCGTGCGGGCGAGCCTCGTCAACCGCGATACGCTCGCGCGTCTCGCTCGGGAGATATCGCTTCCGAGCGAGATCCTGCTCGGCGACGGCGAATCGAGGAGCGGCGGCGCCGACCGGCCGTCGATCCTCGCCGATGCGCTCGAGGCCGTGCTCGGCGCGGTATTCCTCGACGGCGGCTATGTGGCCGCCCGCGCGGCGATCCTGCGCGTCTACGCGGCGGTCTGGAGCGATCTCGACCCGGCAGCGCTCGCGAAGGACGCGAAGACGCGGCTGCAGGAGTGGCTGCAGGCGCGCCGGATGCCAGTCCCCGAGTACGCGGTGACCGAGCTCGCGGGCGAAGCGCATGCGCAGACGTTCACCGTCGAGTGCCGGATCCCGGCGCTCGGCATCGCAGCGATCGGAAGCGGAGCGAGCCGGCGTCTCGCCGAGCAGGCGGCAGCCGAGCGGGCATACGCGGCGACCATCGCGCAGGACGGCGGCGGCAATCGTGGCTGAGCGCGAGGCCGGCGAATTTCGGTGCGGCTTGATCGCGATCGTCGGCCGGCCGAATGTCGGCAAGTCGACGCTCGTCAATCGGCTCGTCGGCGAGCGCGTGACGATCACCTCGCGCAAGGCCCAGACGACCCGCCATCGCGTGAGCGGGATCCTGACGACGGCCGACACCCAGTTCGTGCTCGTCGACACGCCCGGGTTCCAGACGAAGCATCGATCGCGCTTGAACGACCGGATGAACAGAACGGTGACCCAGAGCATCGCCGACGTCGACGCAGCGTTGCTGGTGGTCGAGGCGGGGCGCACGACCGACGCGGATCGAGCGGTGATTCGCCTACTGCCGCCGCACACGCCCGCGCTTGCCGCGCTGAACAAGCTCGATCGACTGAAGGATCGGGACGCGCTGTTGCCGCAGATGGCGGAGCTCGCGGAACTCGCCCGCTTTGAGGCGATGGTGCCGGTGAGCGCCGAGAAGGGCGAGGGCGTCGTGGCACTGCTCGACGAGGCGCGGAAGCTGCTTCCACCCGGCGAACCGTTGTTCGACGTCGACGCGATCACCGATCGCGACGAGCGCTTCATCGCCGCCGAGTTCGTTCGCGAGAAGATCTTTCGCCTGCTCGGCGAGGAAGTGCCGTACGCGACGGCGGTCGCGATCGAGCGCTTCGTGCACGAAGCCGCCATTCGCCGGATCCACGCCACGGTCTACGTCGATCGCGACAATCAGCGCGCCATCCTCTTGGGCGCCGGCGGTGCGCAGATGAAGGCGATCGCATCGGCGGCGCGCGCCGAGATGGAGCGGCTGTTCGGCGGGCCGGTGTTTCTCGCGGTCCAGGTGCGTGTGCGGCGCGGCTGGGCCGACGACGACACAGAGCTCGCGCGCTTCGGGTACTGAGCGGAGCGACGGGGACCGTCGGATGGCGCTACGCTCGCAACCGATCCGGCGCGACGATCAACCGGGGTTCGTCCTGCATACGTACGCATATCGCGAGACGAGCCTGATCGTCGAAGCGTTCACCGCCGAGTACGGTCGCGTGGCCATGGTCGCGCGCGGCGCCAAGCGCCCCCGCTCGGAAATGCGCGGACTGCTCCAGGGTTTTCAGCCGCTTCTCCTGTCGTGGGCGGGTCAGCAGGAGCTCAAGACGCTCATCAAGGCCGAGTGGCGAGGCGGGTTGCCGCTCGTGGCCGGAGCGGCGCTCCTCTGCGGCTTCTATCTGAACGAGCTCCTTCTGAAACTGCTCCCGCGCGAAGACCCGCATCCGCGCCTCTTCGCGAGCTACGAATCCGCGCTCGGCGAGCTCGCGGCGGGAGCCGAGCAGGCGCCGCTGCTTCGCCGCTTCGAGCTGACGCTGCTCACGGAGCTGGGCTATGCGCTGCCCCTGCTGCGCGAAGCGGACACCGGCGGGCCGATCGATCCGTTCGCACGGTACCATTACGCATTCGATCGCGGCCCGCGGCTCGCAGCGCCCGCGCCCGGTGTGCGGGTGCCGCAGGTGCGCGGGGCGACGCTGCTGGCGCTCGCCGACGGCCGCTACGCTGACGCCGAGACGGCGGCCGAGGCGAAGCGATTGATGCGCGACGTGCTCGACCACTATCTCGAGCAGCGCGGCGTCGAAAGCCGCCGCGTGGTCCAGGACCTGCAGGCCCTCGAGCCGAAGCGTGAAGAGGAGAACCATCGCCGTGATTGAACTCGGAGTCAACATCGACCATGTGGCGACACTGCGCCAGGCGCGCCGCACATACGAGCCCGATCCGCTGTGGGCGGCCGTCGAAGCGCACCTCGGCGGCGCCGATGGCATCACCGTGCACCTGCGCGAGGATCGCCGCCACATCCACGACGACGACGTGCGGCGCCTGCGCGAAATGGTCCACATCAAGCTGAACCTCGAGATGGCGGCGACGGCCGAGATGATCGACATCGCCGCAAAGCTCAAGCCAGAAATGGCGATGCTCGTTCCGGAAGGGCGACACGAGATCACGACCGAGGGTGGCCTCGACGTTGCGGCGCAGGAAGCGAAGATCAAGGACGCGGTGGCGCGGCTTGCCGACGCCGGTATCAAGGCGAGCGTCTTCATCGACGCGGATACGCGCCAGGTCGATGCGGCGGCTCGCGTCGGCGCCAGGGTCTGCGAGATCCACACCGGGCCGTACGCGCACGCGTTCCATGCGAAAGGTCGCGATCCCGAGAGCGCCGCGGTCGTCGAGGAGCTCGCTAAGATCCGCGCGGCGGGCGAGGCGGTCCGCGATCGGGGAATGCGCTTCAATGCGGGCCACGCGCTCAATTACTTCAACGTGCAACCGGTCGCGGAGCTCCCCGGCGTGCGCGAGCTCCACATCGGTCACGCGATCGTTTCGCGCGCGGTGTTCGTCGGCTTGCGGGAGGCCGTGCGGCAGATGAAGGCGCTGCTGCGCGAGGCCGCGGGGTGATCGAGGTTCCGCGGGGTCCCGCGTTCATCGGGATCGAGGACACGGCCCTGACCGCGGCCGACCGCGAGCGCATTGCCCATCCGCTGGTCGGCGGCGTCGTTCTCTTTGCGCGCAATTTCGCCGACTGCGCGCAGCTCGAGGCGCTGACTGCGTCGATACGCACCCTGCGCAGGCCCGCGCCGCTCATCGCCGTCGATCACGAAGGCGGCCGCGTGCAGCGCTTCCGCGACGGCTTCACGCGCCTGCCGCCGATGCGACGGCTGGGCGTCCAATGGGACAGGGATCCGCAGGGCGCCGTGCGTTCGGCGCGCGCCATCGGCTATCTTCTGGCGGCCGAGCTGCGAGCCCTCGATGTCGACTTCTCGTTCGCTCCGGT
>DATKMY010000173.1:0-9583 GCA_035541655.1 Casimicrobiaceae bacterium
CTGCCGATATTCGAACGCAGAATTCGTGGGCGCTATCGACCGCTGCATCCGGATCGAAGATGAGGGAAAGCTTGCTCAATTGCGCGCTCGTCGTCGTCGCCCTGATGTTCGAGAGCGCCGCCGCGCAAGAGCCTTCGACCACAACCAGCGATCCTCCGCAGCTAGCAAATCCCGCGGATAGCGCACCCGCCGCGGCCCGACCCTCACCAGGCACCGGAAATGCGTCTGGCAAGGATGCGGTGTCGTCCGATCGGATTAAAGACTTTGTCCGTGCCGTGCTCGGTGACACCGAGGACGTATGGACTGCAGTCTTCGGCGCCACGGGTAACGGTTCCTACCCGATGCCCACCGTAGTTCTGATACGTCGGTCCGGAATCTCGGCCTGTGGGCTAGTCAAAGGTTCCTCCGGGCCATCCTACTGCCCGGGCGACAGATCGATCTATGTCGATCCGGCATACCTGGACGATGTTGCAAAGCATTTCGGCGACTTTGCCGCCGCGTACCTAATCGCTCACGAGGTTGGGCGTCACGTTCAAAGCGTTCTGCACGGAACGCAACGAATCGCCGATGCGACGACTCTGATGCAGCATCAAGAAGAAGTTCCACCTATGCCGGCGCGCTCGGAGATGCAAGCGGATTGCTACGCCGGCGTGTGGACCTACTTTGTGGCGAAGCGAGGCCTGCTCGATCCGGGAGACCTAGAGCAAGCGCCGACCGCGCTCACAGTTGGGAAGAGTCGCGATGACACCGAATACATGGCCCAGCGGCTCCGCTGGTTTCGGCAAGGGCTTTCCACAGGCAACATACGAAGCTGCGAACCCGGGTCCTTGCCCGAGCGTCAGTGATCCGTCCCAAAGCGCCGATTCCACGCGGCCACCGCGACGCTTACCGGAACGCCGGTTAACTGCTTGGGACCTGTCGCCCCGCACTCCGGGTAGGCGATGACATAGGCTGGCGGATCGCCAGCGATCGTCACCACAATCGGCTGGGCGTGCTGCGCAGAAGGGTCAGGGGCGGAAGTTCGTATCAGCCATCATCGACTCCGCGAGAAGGCCAAGAGGGCTCTTGGCCTTGGCAATTCTTGCCCTGATGAGATTTCGCTACATGTTCGCTACACGGAGCGGATGAGCTTTGTGCCTTGCGCCGAGCAATATTGTAAGTGATTGAATATTGGGTGGGCCCGGCTGGGATCGAACCAGCGACCAAAGGATTATGAGTCCTCTGCTCTAACCGTCTGAGCTACGGGCCCGCGGAAATCGCCGGCCGGTCGCCGCAGGCGTGCGAAATTATACCGTCTGGCACTGCGGTCAGGATGCGAGGCTCCCGCTGCGAGGATCGCGCTTCAAGCGGTACACTTGGCGCACGCGAGAGACAAGCCCGCACTGCGGCACTCAAGCTCCCGATGACGCCTTCCCCGTTTTTGCGCCCGCTGCTCAATCCGGCATCGGTCGCGCTCGTCGGCGCGTCGAGCAGGCCCGGTTCGATCGGCCGGATCGTCATGGAGAATCTCCTCGAGGGCGACTTCCGTGGCACGCTCTTCGCGGTCAACCCCAGCCATCGCCGCGTTCTCGGCCAGCGCTCGTATCCCTCGCTGTCCGCGATCGGAAGTCCGATCGATCTCGCGTTGATCGCGGTCCCGTGCCTCGCGGTTCGCGACGTCCTCGACCAAGGTGCGAGCGTGGGGGCGAAGACGGCGGTCGTGTTCTCCGCGCCTCCCGAATCGCCGGGTGACGCGCGACGCTGGCAGAAGGAAATTCTCGCGGTGGCGAGCGAACGCGGCATTCGGCTCATCGGACCCGACTCGTACGGCGTGATACGGACGAGCGTCGGACTCAACGCGACGGTCGGCACCGGCGCCGCGCGTCAGGGAAGGCTCGCGCTCATCGCACAGTCGGGCGCGGTCTGCGCGGCGATGCTCGCCTTCGCGGCGACCACGGGTATCGGGTTCTCGACCGTCGTCGCGCTCGGCGACGGCATCGATGTGGGCTTTGGCGAACTGCTCGACTCCGCGCTCAGCGATCCGGAGACCGACGGCATCCTCGTCTATGCGGAGACGCTCGGTGACGCGCGGCGCTTTCTTTCTGCGTTGCGTGCGGCCGCGCGCACGAAGCCGGTCGTCGTGCTCAAGGCGGGGCGGTCGACGGAACAGGTCGCCGTCGGCGAGCCCGTGCCCGACGCGGTATTCGACGCCGCGATGCACCGCACCGGCGCGGTCCGTGCGCGGACCTACGTCCAGCTCTTCGCCGCGGCTCGCATTCTGGCGATGAAGCGCATGGCGCGCGGCGATCGCCTCGCGATCGTCACCAACGGTCATGGCCCCGCGACGCTCGCCGCCGACGTCGCTGCCGACCGCAGGATTCCGCTCGCGGAGCTCTCACGCGCCACCGAGCGCGCGCTCGGAGCGGCACTACCGCCGAGCATCGCCTGCGCGAACCCGCTCAACCTGCGCGCGGAAGGCACACCGCAGCGCATGGCCGCGGCGCTCGAGGCGGTGCTCGCCGATCCCGAGGTCGACGCCGTGCTCGCGCTGCACGTCGACCGGCCGCTGACCGCAGCGACCGACACTGCGCGTGCCGTCGCCGCGGTCGCGCACTCGTCGGCGAAACCGGTTCTCGCCGCCTGGCTGGGATCGGTCGATCGGCCCGAAGTCGACGCGGCGCTCGAGGCCGGCGGCGTGGCGAACTTCTACTCGCCGGAAAACGCCGTCGACGCGTTCTCGTTTCTCTCTGCGTATCGCCGCAACCAGGAATGGCTGCTCGAGGTCCCGTCGCCGCAGCCGGAGCCGCATCCTCCGGACCTCCGCGCAGTCGACCGAATTCGCACCGACGCGACTTCGACCCGGCGTTCGGTGTTGACGGGAAGCGAAGCGAACGCACTGCTCGCAGCTTTCGGCCTTCCCGTCCCGTCCGCGATCGCAGCGGACACGCTGAACGAAGCGCTGGCGGCGGCGCGCCGCCTCGGCTATCCGGTGGCGCTCGCTTCCGACGCCCCCGGCGCTCGGGCGCCGACAAACGAGCAGTCGCTCGTTCAGCCGCTGCGCAACGGGCGGATGCTGACGCGCGCGTGGGCGAAGCTGATCGGTGGCGAGGCCCGTACGCGGCGGCGGGCTCCGGTCATCGTGCGCAGAGCGCGGCCGTTCGAGTCGTTCACCGACGTCGGAATCGGGGTGCACGTCGACGCGGTGTTCGGGTCGGTCATCACGCTGGGCGCGCCGGCGATCGCCGGAGTCGCGCACGGCGCGCGCGTGGTGCTGCTGCCGCCGCTCAACGAGCGTCTCGCGCGTGACCTCGTCCAGGCCGACCGCAGCGCGTTCGCCCGCAACCTCGACGGGTCGGAGGCGTCGATCGAGATCCTGACGCGCCTGCTCGTGCAGGTGTCGGGTCTCGTTTGCGCGCTGCCGTGGCTGCGCTGCGCTATCCTCGATCCGGTGCGCATCGGAGACGGGCGCGCCGAGATCCTCGGCGGCCACGTCGCCATCGACCTGCGCCCGAAGGCGGGCGACCGGCCGTATGCGCACATGGCGATCCATCCGTATCCGATCGAGCAGGTCGCCGACGTGAAGCTCGCGGACGGCACGACGCTGCACCTGCGGCCGATTCGCCCCGAGGACGCGGAGCTCGAGCGCGCGTTTGTCCACGGCCTGTCCGAGCAGTCGCGCTATTTCCGCTTCTTCTACCAGATCCACGAGCTGACGCCGGCGATGCTCGCGCGCTTCACGCAGGTCGATTACGACCGGGAGACGGCGCTCGTCGCAGTGGACGAATCGGCTGCCGGTCGCTCCATCGTCGGCGTGGCGCGCTACATCGTCATCGCGGATCGCGAATCGGCCGAGTTCGCCGTCGTCGTCGCCGATGCCTGGCAGGGCCGCGGCGTCGCGCGATTGCTGATGATGCGCCTCGTCGGTTGCGCGAAGGCGCGCGGCTTGAAGCGTCTCGAAGGCGCGGTGCTGCGCTCGAATTCGAGAATGGTCAAATTCATGGCGGACTTCGGGTCGACGATGCGCGACGATCCGGACGATCCCGAGCAGGTGATCGTGACGATCGGCGTGCGTTGATCCTTCCCGCGGTCAGGCCGGCGCTCGCTCCAGCGTGCGATCGATTGCCGCGCGCATGACTTTGCGCGAGCTCGCGCGTGTGCCGGCGCATCGCGTCCACGCGATGCGAATGTCATAGCTGCGCGCGTAGCGCGACGATCGTGCGTGACGGCCGCGTGGGCCGTCACGCGTCGCGCATCGAGAGCCCGCTCAGCCTTCGCCTTCGAGGAAGCTCCGCAGCTTCTCGGAGCGCGACGGGTGCCGCAGTTTGCGCAGCGCCTTCGCCTCGATCTGGCGAATGCGCTCGCGCGTGACGTCGAATTGCTTGCCGACTTCTTCGAGCGTGTGGTCGGTGTTCATCTCGATGCCGAAGCGCATCCGCAGCACCTTCGCTTCGCGCGGCGTGAGCGTGTCGAGCACGTCCTTGCAGACGTTGCGCAGGCTTGCATTCACCGCGGCGTCCGACGGCGCGACCGTCGACAGATCCTCGATGAAATCGCCGAGATGGCTGTCGTCGTCGTCGCCGATGGGCGTCTCCATCGAGATCGGCTCCTTGCTGATCTTGAGGATCTTGCGGATCTTCTCCTCGGGCATTTCCATCTTCTCGGCGAGGAGCGCGGGGTCGGGCTCCTGTCCAGTCTCCTGCAGGATCTGCCGCGAAATCCGGTTCATCTTGTTGATCGTCTCGATCATGTGCACCGGGATGCGGATGGTGCGCGCCTGGTCGGCGATCGAGCGCGTGATCGCCTGACGGATCCACCACGTCGCGTACGTCGAGAACTTGTAGCCGCGCCGATATTCGAACTTGTCGACGGCCTTCATCAGGCCGATGTTGCCTTCCTGGATCAGGTCGAGGAATTGCAGCCCGCGGTTCGTGTACTTCTTCGCGATCGAGATCACGAGGCGCAGGTTCGCTTCGGTCATCTCGCGCTTCGCGCGGCGCGCCTTCGCCTCGCCGGTCGACATCTGCTTGTTGATCTCCTTCAGGTCGCGCAACGGGATCATCACGCGCGACTGCAGGTTCAGGAGCTTCTGCTGCTGCTCGACGATCGCCTGCCGGTACTTCGCGAGCTGCTCGCTGTACGCGTGGTGCGCGCCGACCTCGCGATCGATCCAGCGCAGGCTCGTCTCGTTCTCCGGGAACTTCTTGATGAAGTCCGGACGCTGCATTCCGCCCTTGTTGACGACGAGATCCTGGATCTTGCGCTCGATCTGCCGGATGTTGTCGACTTCGCTGCGCACGCTGTCGCAGAGCTTCTCGACCTGGCGCGCGGAGAAGCGAATCTGCATGAGCTCCGCCTGAACCTTCTTCTGCAGCTCGAGGTACTTCGGTGCCTTGTGGCCGTCCTTCGTCAGCACCACGAGCATGCGCGCGAAATGGCGGCGGATCGTAGCGAAGCGCGCGAGCGCGGCGACCTTGAGCCGCTCGAGGTTCTCGGCTGCGATCGCGCCGGCGTCACCCTCGTCCTCGGTCGCCTCGACGTCGTCGTCGACGTCTTCGAACGTGTCGAGCGCCTCGTTGAAGTCCATCAGCCCGTCGACGAGGTCGTCGATCTTGAACTCGTCCTTTTCGATCTTCGCAGCGAGGTCGAGGATCTGCGCGACCGTCATCGGGCAGGCCGAGATCGCCATGATCATGTGCTTCAGGCCTTCCTCGATTCGCTTGGCGATCTCGATCTCGCCTTCGCGGGTGAGGAGCTCGACCGAACCCATCTCGCGCATGTACATTCGCACCGGGTCGGTCGTTCGGCCGAATTCGGAATCGAGCGTAGACACCGCCGCCTCGGCGGCTTCTTCGACGTCTTCGGCCGGCGTCGTCGGCGTCGCGTCCGACATCAGCAGCGACTCGGCGTCCGGCGCTTCGTCGTATACCTGGATGCCCATGTCGCCGATCATGTTGACGATGCCCTCGATCTGCTCGGCA
The DNA here is from genome assembly GCA_035541655.1 of Casimicrobiaceae bacterium. Lineage (GTDB taxonomy): Bacteria > Pseudomonadota > Gammaproteobacteria > Burkholderiales > Casimicrobiaceae > CAIWHR01. The sequence continues at coordinate 5,958 of DATKMY010000173.1, forward strand.
TCGAGCACGTCGTCGGGCAGGTGATCGTTGATCTCGGCGAACGTGAGGAACCCGCGCTCCTTGCCGAGCACGATCAGCGTCTTCAGCCGGCGCTTGCGCGCCTCGACGTCGGCGGGCGTGAGCACGCGCGGCGCGATCTCAGCGTGACGGCCGTTGCGTCCCTTCTTGCTGGCGGCATCCTCGGCGCGCTTGCCGGCGATCTTGGCAGCGATTTCGCCCGCGGTGGGCTTGTGTCCGGGCGCGCCGGCGACGAAGGGCTTGCCCGGCACGCTCTTGACGGGCTTCGCGACGGCGACGATCGCTTGCGGCGCGGGCTTGCCGGCAAGCTTCAGAGCTTTGGCCGGGACCTTCGCCTTCGGCGTCGGTTTGCCAGCCTTGAGCTTCGCCTCCGGGCGCTTGGGCGCTACCTGCTTCGTGACGAGCAGCTTGGCCGGCTTTGCCTTCCCGACGGGTTTGCCGGTGGCATTCCGCGTTGCGCCGCCGTGCGGCGCCTTCTTGCGGACCGGCTTACCGTTCCGCGCTGAGGTCGCCTTTCGCGACGCGAGCCCTTTCGCCCCAGCCAACTTCTTCGCCGCGGGCTTCCGGGACTGAGGCTTGGCGGGCGACTTGCGGGCGGGTTTCGCGTGCTTTTTGGCCATGGTCATCCTAGAGATCGGGTCCGAACGGGTGACAGGTGGGGGCGATCGGGAAAACCTCAAACTATATCATGCGCTTACCCGGCTGTGCCGAAAAAATATCTCGAGCGCGATCTCCAGGAGCGACGTCCGACGCGCCATCACGAACCCCGATCCGAGAGCTTCGATTCCGCCACGGATGGGCAGCGGCGGACGATTTCGAGTTGCCGCAGCCGTTCAGCCTCCTCGGGCGAGGCGGGCGCGTCCGCTTCGTCGCCGACTGCCAGCCCTGCGCGCCGCGCCTGCTGCCGATAGCGAGCGACCCCTGCCGCCAAGCTCCCGGCCGCGATCTCGGGGGTGATCTCGTGGTCATCGGCTGAGGCGAGCGCAGCGCTGAAAATGGCGTCGTGCGCCGTGTCGGCGAAATGCTGGATCACTGCGGCGGTAGTTAGTGGTTGCTCGCACTCCGAGCAATAAGCGACCAGCGCCGCCAAGGCACTTCCTTCGGGCGTCCCGTCGGTCGGTTGCGGAACCGGCTGCGATCGGGCGAGTGCGGGTTGGAGCAACAAGGCCTGGATCAGTTCACGGACGAGTGACGGCGTCCGGCGCTCCCGAGCCTTCACCGGCCGGGAGCTTCCTCGCCATGCGGGTTCGCCGGTCCGAGGTGACTCCGCGCCCCTCGCGCCTGCGGTCGGCGCACCTTGGCGCAGTAGCTGGCGAAGCTCGGTTTCGGGCAAGCCGCTCAACGCAGCGAGCTGCCGCCGGAGCAGCGCGCCCAGCACCGGTGCGGTGATTTGCGCGAGATAGGGGCGCGCGGCATTGACGAGCGCCGCGCGGCCTTCGACGGTGTTCGGTGGGTGATGCGCGGAGAGCTCGGTCAGCAGAAATTCGGACGCCGGGAGCGCGCGCTCGAGAAGTGCCTCGAACGCATCCTTGCCTCGCTTGCGCACGAAATCGTCGGGATCCTCGCCGTCGGGAAGGAACAGGAACGCGGCGTTCTTGCCGTCGGCGAGCGCCGGCAGCGCGTTCTCGAGCGCTCGCCACGCCGCTTTCCGCCCCGCGGCGTCGCCATCGAAGCAGAACACGACCCGATCGCTCTGCCGGAAGAGCTTCTGGACGTGTGTCGGCGTGGTCGACGTGCCCAGCGTCGCGACCGCGTAGCCGACCCCGTGCTGCGCCAGCGCGACCACGTCCATGTACCCCTCGACCACGACGACGATGCCGGAATCGCGGATCGCTGCCCGTGCGAGGAAGAGCCCGTACAGCTCGCGCCCCTTCGAGAAGAGCGGAGTTTCAGGCGAGTTCAGGTACTTCGGCTCGCCGTCGCCGAGAACCCGCCCCCCGAATCCGATGACCTGGCCCCGGGCATCGTGAATCGGGAACATGATCCGGTCGCGGAAGCGGTCGTAGCGCTTGCCGCCTTCTCCCGCGATCACCAGGCCGGCGGTCTCCAGCGCGGCGGCGTCGTAGCGCTCGAAAGCCGAGGCGAGCGGCTGCCAGGCGTCGGGCGCGTAGCCTATCCCGAAGTGCGCCGCGATCGCGCCGGTGAGCCCCCGCTGCTTGAGGTACTCGACCGCGCGCGGCGACTCCTTCAACTGCGTGCGGTAGAACTTCGCCGCGGTCAGCGTGATTGCCGTAAGATCGTCGGCCTGCTCGCGGCGCTCGGCCTCCCCGGCGCGCTCGATGCGCGGAACCGTGAGTCCGGCATCGCGCGCAAGCTCCTCCACGGCGTCGGGGAAGGTCTTCCCGCCGTATTCCATCAGGAAGCCGATCGCCGTGCCGTGGGCGCCGCAACCGAAGCAGTGGTAGAACTGTTTCGCGGGGCTCACCGTGAACGAGGGCGTCCTCTCGCTGTGGAACGGGCAGCAGGCGCTGAAATTGGCGCCCGTCTTCTTCAGCGGAACGTAGCGGTCGATGACGTCGACGATGTCGACCCGGGACAGCAGCGTTTGGATGAAATCGTTTGGAATCATGAACTAAGGAGCACTCGCAGGTCGCGAACTCCCAACGCTGCTCCCGACGGACAACCCGCGTCCGGGAAGCCGCAGCGACGGGGCCTCCCGGACGCGTCACACGGCAGGGAACCCAACCATTATAGGCGGACGCAGCCGAACGGGAAGGGCGGCGTTGCGCCCGGTCGACGTCAGCCGGCGAGCTTCGCCTTGATTCGGCTCGCGACGACGGCCATGTCGGCGCGGCCGGCGAGCTTCGGCTTGACGAGCGCCATCACCTTGCCGATGCCAGCAGGCCCCGCGGCGGCGCTCGCCGTGATCGCCTCGGCAATCGCCGCGTCGATCTCCGATTCGCTCATCTGCTGCGGGAGGTAGGCGCCCAGCACGGCCACTTCGGCGCGCTCGGCGGCCGCGAGATCCTCGCGCTTTCCCGCCTCGAACTGCGAGATCGAGTCGCGCCGCTGCTTGATCATCTTGTCGATGATCGCCAGCACGTCGGCGTCGGTGAGCTCGATCCGTTCGTCAACCTCGCGCTGCTTGATCGCGGCGAGGAGCATGCGGATCGTCGAGAGGCGCGCCGTTTCCTTGGCGCGCATCGCAGCCTTCATGTCTTCGGTGATCTTCGCCTTGAGCGCCATCGCTGCTCCCGATGCCGAAAGAAAAGGGGCGAATCGCTTCGCCCCCGTGCTATTTCGCTGCTGCTGTCCGTTCGCTAGAAGAGCTTCGGTGGCAGCTGCTGACTGCGGAGCCGCTTGTAGTGGCGCTTCACCGCGGCGGCGAGCTTGCGCTTGCGCTCGGCGGTCGGCTTTTCGTAGAACTCGCGGGCCCGCAGTTCGGTCAGAAGGCCGGTCTTCTCTATCGTGCGCTTGAAGCGGCGAAGTGCCACTTCGAAAGGCTCGTTGTCGCGGACGCGAACGCTGGTCATTGAGCGGGTACCTAGGATTGGGTGGGATCGGGGCAAGAATCAGCTAGTATAGCAGTCCCCCGTGCCCGCGCAAACCGCAGACGGGCGACGCGGGGTTCCCGGCCCTCATGCTCGTCCTCGGCATCGAGACCTCCT
>DATKMY010000174.1:0-2657 GCA_035541655.1 Casimicrobiaceae bacterium
CGCTGAAGGCGGAGGCGCGTTCCTCGAGCTCGCGCGCGTGTGAAAGCGACTCGTGTGCGATCGTCACCACGATCGACGAGGCGTGATGAAGGACGAAGCGCGCCGGCGCGCCGTCCGCAACCACGCGGCGAATCTCGGAGAGTGCCGCTTCGCAATGCGTGTATTCGAGCGAGTACTGACCTACGACCGCATGGAAATACCCGTCGGCGAAAGGCATCGCCTCCGCGCGAACGCCGCCGTGGAATACGGCTTTCTTGAACAGCCGCTGCCCGTCAGGCACCACATGGAGGGGATCGATCCGCGCGAGATCGATCCCGTGGACTTCGAGGTCCGCCGCACGATCGCGCGCGACGTCCAGAGCGATGAGCGGCAATGCCCCGTTGCCGGTCCCTATGTCGAGCAGCCGCGAGCCCGACGGCAGCTGGCCGAAGAACTGCTCCCAAAGCCTTCTGACGTTGCCCGTGTACCCGTCCGCCGAATCGGTCGGGCACGAGACGATGCGGCCGCTACGCCAGAAGTCTTCCCACTGCGGCAGCGTCGCAACCACGCGACCTAGTTCGTGCGGTTGGACGAAATCCTCGCGAGCTTCGCCGAATACAGGTCGTAGTCGTTGCGCGTCGGGCTGAATTCCATCGCAAGCGTGAGTTCCTTGCGCGCCTGCTCGGTTTCGCCGAGGTTGATTTCGGCGGCGGCAAGCCAGTAGCGGAACTCGTGAAAGTAGGGCGCGCGGTCGACCTCCTTCCCGAAGAGTTCCTTGGCGAGCTTGAAGTCGCCAGCCTGCATCGCCTTGATCCCGAGCTTGTAGTAGGCGAAGGCCGGGTTCGGCTCGATCCGGTCGAGCCTGCGCTTCCATTCCTGCGCCTCGGCAACACGTCCCTCGTCGTTCAAAACGCGGGTCAGGTTGGACATCGCGTGTACGTTCTCGGGCTGCCGATCGAGGGTGAATAGGAACGCCCGCTCCGCGTAGGCGAGGTTTCCATGGCGGGCGTAGACGACGCCGAGCGTGTTGTAGGAGTTGGAAAAGCCGGCGTCCGCGCCGATCGCCGCCTTCGCCCAAGCGTACGCATCGTCGAGGTGCCCGCGCGCCAGCGCCTCGGCCGCCCGGTTGTTCATATACATCGCGACGATCGTGGATTCGCGGATCTCGCGCGCCTGGATGCCGCGCGTTTCGATCGGCGGCAGGAAATCGATGATCTTGTCGTCGCCACCGTAGCGGCCGAATCCGACGTCGAGCGATCGCTTGCCCAGGATCAGGTTGACGTGGCCGACGAACATGTAGATGTCGCCGCTGCGGCCGAGCGCGTCGTCCAGATAAACACTCTGGTACTGCACGTTCAGGTCCATCGCCTTCGCGAATGCCGCGGTCATGATGACGAGCGACAGGCAATTGCCGGCATGCGCCGCGAAGGTGTCCGCGGCGTTCCGCGTGGCCGTTCCATCGTACGTGAGGCGCAGGCGGGGCTGCATCCCGCCCTTGATATAGAGCGAATCGAACAGCGCCTGCCGATGGCCCTTCGTGTGCACCTCGGGTGCGACGTCGGTTTCGATGAACCGCTTCATCTCGTCGCTCATCGCGAAGAGGTCGTCGGCAGTGACTCGTTCGGTCGGTGCGCCGAAGAGCTGGTCCTGAAACAGATCCGGCGGCGACTTCGTCGTGGGAACGGGTGCCGTCGCGCACGCTCCCAGCCACATGCAGAGGGCCAACCCCGCGAAACGCCTCATCGAATGCCTCCGCTCGACTGCGCCGCAAGCCCGCAGCGGCGCCGCGGGGAGCGTTGGCCGATTGTAGCGCTACGTCCGGGGAGACGACATCGACCGCGGGCTCTTTTGCGCTGCGATGCGACGAGAGGTCACCTGGCGACTCAACGGGCAACGCCGTCGCCAGCCGCTGGATCAGCGAGCTCGCCGAGAGCGGGTTCGACGACACGGACGATCCGCCAGTCGGGAAGGACCGTTGCCCCCATCTTCTCGTAGAAGTCGATCGCGCGCGTATTCCAGTCGAGCACCGCCCATTCGAAGCGGCCGCAGCGTCGCTCCTCCGCGATCGCCGCCAGCGCGCGCAGAAGCGCCGTGGCGCAGCCGCGGTGCCGATACTCGTCGCGAACGAACAGATCCTCGAGCCAGAGGCCGCGCCGTCCGAGAAACGTCGAGAAATTGTGAAAAAACAGCGCAAACCCAGCCGGCAGCCGATTATTCCATGCGATAAGTGCTTCGGCGGCCGGATTCGGGCCGAACAATGCGTCCTCGATGTCGCTGGTCTTGGCCACGCAGATGTCGGTGAGCTTCTCGTACTCCGCAAGCGCGCGGATCATCTCGTGGAGTGCCGTCGCGTCGGCGCGGCGCGCCACGCGTATTTCGAATTCGCTGTCGTTGGTCCTGGTCGTCATAAAAGGTCCCGAGGTGTCGGCGTTCGCCGCACCTAATCGAGCGTCGCGGACGCGCACGCGAGAGCCCGCTCGCGGCGTCGGACGCGAACGGTAGCATCGGTCGCCCCGACAACACGATAGTGCCGTCGCCGCGCCGGCGGCTGCCGTCGCAGCACCTTGCCAGCGCGCCTGTGCATCACAGCCGAATCGGGCGTGCGGTGCAGCACTTCCGTTGACGCGAATTGCGCAGTGCAGCAAGGCGAATCCGCGCGCGTGCGTCGACCGCTCGTT